>JBGVFK010000064.1:0-67869 GCA_045121075.1 Acutalibacteraceae bacterium
TGCAATAGCAGCAACAAGTGAAGTGTAGCAGCTTGCAAGAGAAGCGATAGGTGTAGCATAGCTGTTTACATAACCGAGATATGTAACAAGAGCAGGAGCTGTCATAGAGCCCTTCATTACCATAAAGGCACCGAGAAGAACTGCAACAGCATAGTTTACTCGTGAAATCATACTCATAAGCGGACTCATAAGACCGCCGATAATGCTTGCCTTAACACCGATTTTTCTGTAGTTTTCGTTAAGCACTGAAAAGCCGCTGTTAACCTTTTCCTCGTGGCAGAAGAGCTTAACATTTTTGATGCCTCTGATGTATTCTTCAGAGTAGCCGTTAACCTCGGCAATAGCCTTCTGCTGCTTTTTGAAAAGAGGTGAGCACACTGCAGTAATTACCATAACAACACCGAACATAAGCACAAGTGCAACCGTAATTGTAAGAGTAAGCTTCCAGCTGTAGATAATCATAATTGTGATTGTCATAACACCCGTAATCGTTGAAGAAATAAGGGTGGGGAAGTTACTGCTGATAAGGTTGCTTACCTTGTTGAGGTCGTTTGTGAAATGACTCATTACCTCGCCTGTTTTTCTCTTGTCAAAGTATTCGATGGGAAGACCCTGAAGGTGGTTGAAAAGCTCACGTCTCATATCCTTGAGCGTGCTTGTTGAAACATAAAGCATAATGCGCTGATAAACAAGGTTGAAAATTGCTGTGAAGGAATAGGCAATTGCCATAAGAACTACCCATTTTCCGATTTCACGCATAGCCTCATTACCACCGATGCTCTTACCTACAAGCACCTGCTCGAGTACCTCGTAAATAGGCTGAGTGATAAGTGAAGCAAGAACACCTACAGCTGAGGTGGAAATGATGAGAATTGCGGAAAGAATAAGAAGTGCCTTATAGCGTGCGATATATTTAAGAAGTCGCTTTGTGGCTGTTTTGATATCTTTGGGCTTAGCCTTTTTCTTCTTTTCCTCTCTCTTAAGACGCTCTTCCTTTTCCTCTTCGGTTTCTTCCTTCTTGGGCTTATCCTTTGATTTGCCCTTTGAGAAAAAGCCCTTTTTCTTTTTTGTTTCTTTTGTATCTTCAGCTGTTGCTTCTGCTGCTTTTACTTCGCTTTCTTCAGCGCCTATGATTTCTTCGGGAGTATTCTTACTCATTGTGCCAACACTCCTTCCTGCTGAGATACGAATATTTCGTGGTAGATTTCGCTCTTTGTAAGAAGCTCTTCGTGTGTGCCAACTGATTCAATTTTACCGCCGTCAATAACGATAATACGGTCAGCATCCATAATTGAAGTGATACGCTGAGCGATAATAAGCTTTGTGATGTCTTTATAATCGTCGCCTCTGAGGGCAGCTCTGATTTTAGCATCTGTAGCGGTATCAACTGCAGAGGTGCAGTCGTCGAAAATAAGAATCTTAGGCTTTCTGATGAGAGCTCTTGCAATACAGATTCTCTGTCTCTGACCGCCTGAAACATTGTTACCGCCCTGGCTGAGGTCAGTGTCATAGCCCTTTTCAAACTCAGAAATAAAGTCGTGAGCCTGAGCAGCCTTTGCAGCATTTTCCAGCTCTTCGTCAGTAGCATCAAGCTTACCCCAACGGATGTTTTCTTTAATTGAGCCTGAGAAAAGAAGATTCTGCTGAAGTACAACAGCAATTTCCTCTCTGAGGTTTTTGAAGGTGTAATTTTTTACATTCTCGCCGCCGACTAAAAGCTCACCTTCAGTAACATCATAAATACGGGGGATGAGCTGAATAAGGGTTGACTTTGATGAGCCGGTTGCACCAATTACACCGATTGTTTCACCTGCTTCAATTTTAAAGCTGATATTTTCAAGAGCATTTCTTACAGCCTCTTCGCCATATCTGAAGGTAACATTTCTGAATTCAATTGAGCCGTCCTTTACCTTAAGGCTTTCGTCAGCACCATTGTCGTTGATTGTGGGCTCTTCCTTGAAAACCTCACCGATTCTGTCGATTGAAGCCTTGGACATAACCATGCTGATGAATACCATAAGAATGGTCATAAATGAGGAGAGTACCTGAGTGATATAGCTTGTGAATGCAGAAAGCTGACCGATTTCCATGCCTGAATTGTCAATAATAAGCTTACTGCCGCGAAGCATCGAGAAAATAAGACAGCCGTAAATTACTATCATAATGGCAGGGCTGATGAAAAGAAGTATTTTCTGAGCCTTGACATTGAGCTTCATAACCTCAGTGTTTATATCGTTGAATTTTTCCTTTTCATAGTCCTCACGCACGAAGGATTTAACAACTCTGATGCCGTTGATGTTACCTCTGAGTGTGCCGTTGAAGCGGTCGGTTGCCTTGAGCATTTTTTTGAAAAGAGGCACTGCCATTACAGCCATTACAGAGAGAATTACAATAATTGCAGGCAGAGCCGCGTAAAAGACAACTGAAAGCTCTGAGCTGATGTTTATTGCTTCAATAAGAGCAAAAACAAGCATAAAGGGACCCTTGATGAAAATTACAATTATCTGTGAGTATACACTCTGAATTGAAGCAACGTCATTGGTCATTCTTGTGATAAGTGATGAAATTTTAAGCTTATCGATGTTTTCAAAGGAAAGACTCTGAATCTTGAAGAAAAGCTCTCTGCGAAGATTTGCACCGAAGCCCATACTTGCAATTGATGAGCAGCGTGCAGCTATGTAGCCTACAACAAGAGTAAGAGCACAAAGCAGAAGCATACGCAAAAGGTGAGAAATAAGCTTTTCACGCACGAGAGTCATATCAGCGCCTTCAGCACCGATTGAATAAAGAAGAGTGATAACCTCACCCATTACCTTCGGAATCTGAAGACTTATCTGAACGTCAATGAAAACCATAATGGGGCAGATTAAAGATAAAATTCTGTATCCCTTAGTATAGGATAAAAATCTTTTTGCCAACAGGCATACCTCCTTGCATTTTTGTAACCGTCAACTGAGCTGACGGTTACGGAATAATGTGTTTTTAATTTTAAATGTTGGGAATAAGGGCATTTGCAAGAGCAAAGTAAATGAGAAGTGAAACTGCGTCAACAACAGTACTCATAAGCGGTCCTGTCATCATAGCAGGGTCCATTTTACAAAGCTTTGCCACAATGGGAAGACTGCAGCCCATAATTTTTGCAACGATTACAACGCACCAGATTGAAAAGCTTACAACAAAAATTACGCTTGTTGATGCGTCGCTGCCGAGAGTGTACCTGAGAATAAACATTCTCACTATATTTACAACAGCAAGAACAAAGCCGACCATAAAGGAAACCCTGATTTCCTTCCAGAGAACCTTAAAGTAGTCTCTCACTCTGATTTCGTCAAGAGCAAGACCACGGATAATAAGGGTTGAAACCTGGCTGCCTGAGTTACCGCCGGTACCCATAAGCATAGGAATACATGCTGTCATGCCTGCAATTGCCGCAAGCTTTGTTTCAAAGCCTTCAATAATCTGACCGGTAAAGGTTGAGGAAATAAGAAGGATAATAAGCCAGGGAATACGGTTCTTTGCAAGTACACCGATTTTTGTTTTAAGATATTCATCATCTGAAGGGGTAAGGTTAGCCATCTTTTCAAAGTCTTCCGTAGCCTCTTCATCAATGATGTCGATAATGTCGTCGATTGTGATAATGCCGACAAGTCTGTCCTCGTTGTCAACAACGGGAATTGAAAGAAGGTCGTATTTCTTCGCAATTGAAGCGACCTCTTCCTGGTCGTCCATAGTACGCACATAAATGAGCTTTTCATCGTCGGTCATAATGTCGGTTATGAGAGTTTCTTCGTCGTTTAAAAGAAGACGTCTCAAGGGAATTGTACCAACAAGATGACGGTTATCGTCGATAACATAGCAGGTGTAAATTGTTTCCTTGTCTACACCTGAACGGCGGATGTTTTTGATTGCTTCACCAACAGTAAGTCTGTCGTGAAGATCCACCATTTCAATTGTCATAACACTGCCTGCGCAGTTGTCGGGATACTTGAGGAAACGGTTGATAATATCTCTTGTTTCCTTGTCTGTGTTGGCAAGAACTCGTCTTACCATATTTGCCGGAACCTCTTCAAGGAAGTCAACGGCGTCGTCCACGAAAAGGTCGTCCATAAGACGGCCGATTTCGCTGTCTGTAATTGAACGTACAATAAGCATCTGACTGTCAGGGTCAAGATAAGCAAAAACGTCAGCTGAAATATCCTTGGGAAGAATGCGGAAAACCTTAACGGCAAGCTTTTCTTCGTCAAGCTCATCGTCAAGCTCCATAATAAATTCAGCTATATCAGGGTAAGGCATCTCGGTAAGAGTTTCCTTGAGCTCCTTGAGATTTTTACCTGTAAGCAGAGCATAAAGCTCTTCAAATTGAGTAAGATTCATTTTTTTCACCGACTTTCCCGGTGACAGGCCTTTTTAAAGTCTGTTCTTGTCGGACAGAAGACGGACCTGCACCGAATAGATTAAATTGCACCCGTTAGGTTTAGTATCACTACTATCCAATTAAAGTCCACCTCCAATAAAAATGAAATAAGTTACATTCAAATTATTATACAATAATTATGTGCATAAAGTCAACCGAAAATAGATATTAAAATAAAAATCAGCCACCGAAATCAATCGGTGGCTGAAAATATCATTTCGCTGCTTTTTTCATTCTCTTAAGCTTTGCTCTGTATTTGTCTGATTCAAGATACTTGGGATACTGATAAGCAGTAATTGCACCTGCAATAAATACCGCAGTAAGCACGAAGAAAACAATCATAAGAACGAGAACAACAGTTTTCTTTGTCTGTACCTTTGCAATTGCGTCGTTGTCTACCTTGTTGCCGGTTGCATTCTGAATTGCATCAGAAATTGCATTTGAATTTTCAGTTCCGCCGCTTACAAGAGCACTGAGCGCATTTGCAATTACGTTTGAAGCCGCACTTTCAAGTGAACCGTCGCCTTTTTCGAGAGTAGCAATTTCGTTTGAAAGGTGTACATTCACACCGATCATACTGCAGCCTGCAATAAATGTGATTGCAATAACGATAATGTAAGCGATCATAGCTTTTTTGTTAAAGAGTTTTTTCATCATAGTTTTTAGTCTTCCTTTTACATTTTTTTATTGAAGTTCGAAGGCGCCTGTGTAGAGCTGATAGTACTTGCCCTTCTTTTCTATAAGGTCCTCGTGACTGCCTCGCTCAATGATTTCGCCCTTTTCAAGCACCATTATAACATCAGAATTGCGAATTGTCGAGAGTCTGTGAGCAATTACAAAAACTGTTCTGCCCTTCATAAGTGCATCCATACCTCTCTGAACAAGTGCTTCTGTTCTTGTGTCGATTGAAGAGGTAGCTTCGTCAAGAATCATTACCGGTGGGTCGGCAACTGCAGCACGGGCAATTGAAATAAGCTGTCTCTGACCCTGAGAAAGGTTTGCACCGTTACCTGTAAGCATTGTGTCATAGCCCTCGGGAAGTCTTTCAATAAAGGAGTGAGCGTTGGCAAGCTTTGCCGCTTCAATAATCTGCTCATCTGTTGCGTCAAGATTGCCGTAACGGATGTTTTCTTTTACTGTGCCTGTGAAAAGGTTTGTATCCTGAAGAACAATGCCGAGAGATTTTCTCAGGTCAGCCTTCTTAATCTTATTGATGTTGATGCCGTCATATCTTATCTTTCCGTCGGCAATATCATAAAAACGGTTGATAAGGTTTGTGATAGTGGTTTTACCTGCACCTGTTGCACCTACAAAGGCAACCTTCTGACCGGGCTCTGCGTAGAGAGAGATGTTTTTGAGTACGGTTTTTTCTTCGGTGTAGCCGAAGTCGACGTCAAACATACGCACCTCACCAAGAAGCTTTGTATAGGTTGTTGAGCCGTCCTCGTGAGGATGCTTCCATGCCCACATACCGGTGTGCTCAGGAGTTTCAGTAATTTCACCGTCAATCTCTTTTGCGTTGACAAGTGAAACATAGCCCTCGTCCTTTTCGCTTTCAGCATCAATAAGCTCAAAAATTCTTTTTGCACCTGCCATAGCCATAACTACAGAGTTGAGCTGCTGAGAAATCTGATGAACAGGCATAGTGAAGGATTTTGAAAGCTGAAGGAATGAGGCAACATTACCTGTTGTAACTGCAAGAAGGCCTGTAAGCGGAGCGGTTTTTGTAAGCACTGCAAGGACACAGCCGATAATTGCAATAAGAACATACTGAAGGTGACCCAGATTGTTATTTACGGGGCCAAGCATATTTGCAAACTTGTTTGCTGAGTATGCGTTTTCAAAAAGCTCATTGTTTTTCTTGTCAAATTCTTCCTTTGACTTTTCCTCGTGACAGAAAACCTTAACAACCTTCTGTCCTGTCATCATTTCTTCAATGTAGCCGTTTACATCACCGAGAGAGGACTGCTGCTTGAAGAAGAATTTACCGCTTCGGCCTGCAATTTTGCCTGTAACAGCAAGCATAAGCACAACAGAAACAAGAACAACTGCAGTAAGGGGCAGGCTTAAACTTACCATAGCCGTAAAGGTTGAAACAATTGTAACAGCAGAGGTGAGTGCCTGAGGAATTGACATTGAAATCATCTGTCTCAGTGTGTCTGCGTCGTTGGTATATCGGCTCATTACATCACCGAAGCTGTTGGTATCAAAGTATTTGATAGGCAGAGTCTGCATATGGGTAAACATTTCGTCACGCACATTTTTAAGAGTGCCCTGAGCAATAACAATCATAACTCTGTTCTGAATGAATGTAGCCGTAATACCGCAGAGGAAAATGAGTGCCATACCTGTGAGCATTTTTATAAGTCCGCTGAAATCAGTGCTGCCTGAAAGAAGCATTGGCTTGATGTGTTCATCAATAAGAGTGCCGAGGAAAAGAGATGAGGCAACACTTGCAAGGCTTGAAATTACAATGCAGATTACAACACCGATGAACATAAGACGGTGCTTTAAGCTGAGATAACCGAAAATTCTCTTTATAACCTTGGGGTCTATTTTTTCACCCTTCATTCTGATGGGTGTACCGCCGTGTCTGTTTGGCGGAGGCATAGGTCTGCTGCCGGGTTTTCCGTGTGGAGGCATACCTATAGGAGGTCTGTTCTGATTACTCATTTTTATTTGCCTCCTTTCGTCTGTGATTCATAAACATCACGGTAGATTTCACTGCTTATAAGTAATTCCTCGTGTGTGCCGAAGGCTGAAACCTTACCGTCGTCAAGAACAATAATTTTGTCAGCACTTTCAATTGAAGAAATTCGCTGAGCAATAATCAGCTTTGTTGTTTCGGGAATATATTCCTTCATAGCCTTTCTTATCATAGCATCGGTCTTTGTATCAACAGCTGAGGTTGAGTCGTCCATAATAAGAATTTTAGGTCTTTTGAGAAGTGAGCGTGCAATACAGATTCTCTGCTTCTGACCGCCTGAAACGTTTGTACCGCCCTGCTCAATAAAGGTGTCGTAGCCCTCGGGCATTTCCTTAATGAAATCGTCTGCGCAGGAGAGTCTGCAGGCTTCAATCATCTCTTCATCTGTGGCGTTTTCATTACCCCAACGAAGGTTATCCTTGATTGTGCCTGAGAAAAGAACATTTTTCTGAAGCACCATTGCAACCTCATTTCTGAGAGTGTCAAGGTCGTATTCTCTTACATCAATTCCGCCAACCTTAAGCTGACCCTCAGTAACATCGTAAAGTCTGGGAATAAGCTGAACAAAGGAGGTTTTTGATGAGCCTGTGGCACCGATAATGCCTATTGTTTCGCCTGATTTTATCTTAATGTTTACATCCTTAAGGCAAAGATGGTCAACACTGCCTGAATAGCTGAAGCTTACATCTGTAAACTCAATTGAGCCGTCCTTTACGGTTGTAATTGCATTTTCGGGGCTTGTAAGGTCACTCTTTTCGCTGAGCACCTCTGTTATACGCTCAGCACTTGCCTTTGACATTGTGAGCATAACATAGAGCATTGAGAAGGTCATAAGATTCATAAGAATCTGCATTGTGTAGGTGATAACTGAGAAAAGGTCACCGGTTGAAAGTGCAGCCTCGTTGGTTGAAACAATCATTCTTGCACCAAGCCACGCAATTAAAATCATGCAGGTGTAGGATGAAAACTGCATAATGGGAGCATTGAAGGCAAGATAACCCTCAGCCTTCTTTGAGTCCTCGTAGATTTTGCCTGAAACATCCTTGAACTTATTTTCCTCTGTGTCCTCACGCACAAAGCTTTTTACAACTCTGATGCCACGGAGGTTTTCGCTTACAACTGTGTTGAGACGGTCGTATTTCTTGAACATTCTCTTGAAAACGGGATGAGCCTTTTTAGTTATAAGGAAAAGTCCTGCACCGAGAAACGGAATTACGCAGATAAAAACAGAAGCGAGTCTTGCGTTGATTCTGAATGCCATTACAAGTGACATAATTGTCATAATGGGTGAACGCACTGCAATTCTGATAAGCATCTGATAAGAATTCTGCAGATTTGTTACGTCTGTTGTAAGTCTTGTAACAAGGCTTGATGATGAGAACTTATCAATATTTGAGAATGAAAAGCTCTGCACATTGTGGTACATATCGTGACGCATATTCTTTGCAAAGCCTGTAGAAGCCTTTGAGGCGTAGTTTCCTGCAAGCACACCGAACCACAGACTGAGCATACAAAGCACAATAAGCAGAACGCCTACCTTTATAACATAGCCTGTGTCTGCCTTGTCGATGCCGTTGTCAATAAGCTTACCCATAAGAAAGGGGATAAGCACCTCCATAAGTACCTCAAGAGAAACAAAAACAGGGGATAGCACAGAGGGCAGCTTGTATTCTCTTATACATGTAGAAAGCTTTTTAATCATTTTGTATCAATCCTTTCTATATTGTCGTTTATTCTGTCAAGAACACTGTAGAAGATTTTAAGCTCTTCTTCTGAAATGCCCTTTTCAAATTCCTTTTCAGTGCTGTCAAAAAATTCAATAACCTCCTTCTGAAGGTTGAGAGCCTTTTCTGTAAGCACAATTTTTTTGAGCCTTGCATCGTAAGGCACACTTTCACGGGTAATCATTCCGTTTTCTTCCATAAGGGAGAGAATATGACTTGCCGTTGAGCGCCTGATGTCAAACTCTTTTTCAAAATCCTTCTGAAAAATGTCCTTATCTCTGTTGCGGTGAAGATAAGCAAGAGCAAAGCCGTGAGTGCCCGTAACCTTGTCGATATACTCTTTCTGCGAGTTGTTATCAAGCACACGCTTTATAAGCCTTGATGTTCTGCCGATTTCAAAACCCAGCTTACGTTTCATAGAAAAACTCCTTTCTACAAAATATGTTAGCAATCTAACTGTTAGCAAACTAACATATATTATAGTCATTCTTAAGAAGATGTCAATAGAACTGTGCATAAAATAAAAGTAAAAAATATTTAACAGTGTTAATCAATTTAAGGTTCATTTATAGAAGAGATGTATAATTGTTTAAGTTGGTATATTATGGCAGCTTTAAATGTGCAGTATTTACAATGACTTTGTAAGAATCTACAAGAAAAATACCTTTTGTTCATATAAAATATACAAAGAACTGTTGCATAAACATGAAAGCTGTGATATATTATTTAACACTGTTAATTAAAAGATAACCTTAATATAAAAAAGGAGGTATCTGTATGGAAAGAGATATCCTTGCAAAGAGTATGATGGATGCTTTTGACAGCATCAATAAGCAGGAGCTTTTTGAAAAAATGAAGCTGACCTTTAAGGGTGAGAATCTTATGCTTGCAATGCTTATGAAAATGGGCGGAAAAGCTACTCCTGGTGAGCTTATAAAATACACAGAATGTACTGCGGCAAGACTTACGGCAATTGCTAAAAGCCTTGAAAGTAAGGGCTTCGTCAAAAGAATACAGAATTCTGAGGATAAAAGAAGTACAATAATAGAAATGACCTCTGAGGGCATAACAAGGTTTATGCTTCTTCAGAAGGAGGCGGTTGAAAGCATTTTCAATCTTATTGAAAAGCTTGGTGAAAGTGATGCCCGTGAATTTATAAGACTTATAGAAAAGCTTTCTGAAATCAGCTCAGAAAAATCGGGCTTAAGTGAGGTGACGGTGTAATAATGAAAAATACATTTAAAAGGATATTCAGCGTTTTTCTTTCGGTAATTATTGCAGTGCTTACTGTTGTGCCTGCCTTTGCAGTAACCTATCCAGAAGGAGTTACAAAGGAAAAGGCTGAAATTGCAATTGAAAAAACAGATGCGGTAATCAATAACGCAGTTATGGCTATGGGAGATACAACTCTTAAAGAGCTTATTCAAAAAGAAATTTACTCTTCCGAGGTTCTTTCAATGCTTCTTACAGGCGTTTACGGAATGCTTGGTGAAATGGAAGCAGAGCTTTCACAGATGAATATTGACACTTCAGTTTCTGCTGTTGTTAACGGACTTTCCTCATACCCTTATGTAGCCCAAGAGCTTTCAGGGTATAACTCATGGGCTGAAGTGAAGGAACTTAAGGCTGATTGGGGAGTAGAGGATAAGGAAGGCTTTGCAAGGGCTGCAAGTGCAATTTTTACACCCTTTAACGATGTGCTTTATATGCTTCTTTGCTCAGGCAGCTTTTCGCTTAACTCACTTGTGGGTGTAAAAGGCGGCAACGGTTATGAATCAGCTGTTGTGCCCACACTTAAAAGCTTCGGTCTTACTGAAATTACCGATACAGATACCTTCTGTAATGACGCTGCTGACAGAAGTATGATGGTGTATCATCTTGTATCTGATTTACTTAATTTTGCAGAGTATGTGCTTGACGCACCTGCTGACCGACTTACAGACATTCTTCCCGGTATAGCATACTTCTTTAATAATGGCGGTTTCGACAAGGTTGTGTCAAAGCTTCTTGAGCCTCTTACTCTTCAGCTTGGTAAAATTACAACCTTTATTAAAATTGAACCTCTTTTAAAGCTTATCGCTGACCCGTCAGCTATGACAGAAAAGCTTGACATAAATTCTCTTATGAGCTCAGGTGAGCTTAAACTTGCCGAAATCAATATGGAGGAATTAGCCTCCTGCGGTACTGTCTCAGGTGACACAGTAATTGCTGACAAGGGCGCTTGCTTTATTGTGCTTATGCACTTTGTTATTGATACACTGAAGCTCAACAGCGACAAAATGGGCGAGCTTATGCCTCAGAATGCAGAGGCTGAAATGCCCGTTGATATAAACGAAATTGTTTCAGAGCTTATGTCAAAGGAAACTGACGAGCTTATTACAATGTATATTTCTCTGCTCACTTCTGAGGGCGGAAAGAAAAACAACTATGAATGGACATACGGTGAGTTTACTCCTACAGAAATTACCTATACACAAAATCTTGGCGAAGAAAAATTCAAGAGAGTCCTTGACGGAATAGATGACCTTATTAATGAATTTGTTGCTGAATCAGGTCAGTACAAAACTCTTGAAGCAATGCTCAGCAAAGAGCTTTATTCCTCAAAAACCGTTACAATGCTTGTCAGCAGTATCTACTCTCTTTTTGAAGGTGAGGATATGAAGGCTCTCGGCAGTATGCTCGGTCTTGACATTACTCCGTCAGCCTTGGCAAATAAGCTTCAGGGCGCAAGCTTCTACAGTGCAAGAAAGAGTCTTAACAGCTCTGCTTCGTGGAAATCAGCAGGCTCAAAATATATTTACTGGGGCTTCAGAGACGGTGATTCAAAGGGCTTCAGTAAGGCAATAACTCAGTGCCTCAGCCCTCTTGAGCCTTTTATAGAAATGCTTCTTGCCGAGGGTAAAATCAGCCTTTTAGGAATTGATTTTTACGGCAGCGACGGTTACAACAGTGCTGTAATTCCTCTTTTTGAAGCTATCGGATGCAGCAGTAAAACAATTCTTACTTATGAGCAGTATAAAAAGAAGGCAGACAAGGGCAGTGCAATTGAGCCTCTTGTGGAAACTATGGTAGCTTTCCTTAACAGAGCACTTGAAAAGCCTGTTTATACAGTTACGGAAATTGCACCTAACCTTATTTACTTTTTTAAGAATGACGGACTTACGATCTGTATTGAAAATCTCCTTTATCCCATAACCTCACTTCTCAGTGAAATCGGTATGGGCGATATGCTTTCAATTAAGGATATGATGGGCAAGATGGATACAGATAAGCTCATTAAGGAGCTTACATCAGGAATTGACCTTGGTATAAAGCTTCCTGAATTTGACATAGCTTCTCTTGGTACAATAGGTACTCTTGAGCAGGTTGAAAGTAAGCGTACTCTTGACGGAAAGCCTGTTACAATTTCTTATGTAAAGTCAAATCAGACCGGTGTTATTGTAACTCTTCTCAGATATATGGTTGAGGTTATGAAAATGCCGGGCAACGAAAGTCTTATGACAGGCTTTATGTCAGGCGGTGCTGAGGGCGGAAACGATATGTTTGCAACCTACTCGGCAGGTATAGGCGACGAAATGGCCGCAATGACAACAGACGAAACTGTTGAGTGGCTCTACAAGCTCTTCTTCAGAGAAAGAGCCGTTAAGGAAATCAAGCCCAAGGACGATTATCTTCCCACAATTATTTACGAGGCAGAAAAAGAAAACACAGCCCTTAAGGCATTCTTTGTAATTGTTATAATTCTTGCTATCGGCACACTCGTTGTTTATAAGAAGAGAGTAAGAATTGAAAGATTCATTGAGGATGTAAAATTCAAAAAGAAACTTAAAGACGATTTCCTTAAAAAGTCAGAACAGGAGGCGAAATAAATGCTTGTTTTAAAAAATATAGTTAAAGATTATGTAACAGGTGACACAACTGTAAGGGCGCTTAACGATGTAAGCATCAACTTCAGAGAAAACGAATTTGTTTCAATTCTCGGCCCTTCAGGCTGCGGTAAAACAACCCTTCTCAATATTATCGGTGGGCTTGATAAATACACAAGCGGTGACCTTGTAATCAACGGAAAGTCAACAAAGGCTTTCAGCGATGAGGATTGGGACACCTACAGAAACCATTCAATCGGCTTTGTTTTCCAGAGCTACAACCTCATTCCTCATCAGAGCGTGCTTGCTAACGTTGAGCTTGCCCTTACACTTTCAGGCGTAAGCAAAAAAGAAAGAAGAGAAAGAGCTATTGCGGCTCTTGAAAAGGTTGGTCTTAAAGAGCAGATTCACAAAAGACCCAACCAGATGTCAGGCGGTCAGATGCAGCGAGTTGCAATTGCACGAGCACTCATCAACAACCCCGACATTCTTCTTGCCGATGAGCCTACAGGTGCTCTTGACAGTGAAACAAGTGTTCAGGTTATGGAGCTTCTTAAGGAGATTGCAAAGGATAAGCTCATCATTATGGTAACTCATAACCCTGACCTTGCAACTGAATATTCATCAAGAATTATCCGTTGTATGGACGGTAAGGTAATAGGCGACAGCAATCCCTTTGAGCCTCAGAAGGAGGATTTTGAAGCCGAAAAGGTAAAGGCTGATGAAGAAAAAGCAAAGGGCAGAAAGCCTTCAATGAGATTTGCAACTGCATTCGGACTTTCTATGAGAAACCTTGGAACAAAGAAGGGCAGAACCTTTCTTACAGCCTTTGCAGGCAGTATCGGTATTATCGGTATCGCTCTTGTTCTTGCTCTTTCAAACGGTATTCAGAACTATGTTGACAAGGTGCAGAATGATACCCTTATGGCTTATCCTATGTCAGTTGAAAAGGAAGCCGTTGACACAGACAGTATGCTCAATGCGGTTATGGGTATGGGCGAATCAATGATGAATATTGACCACGAGCGAGACAAGATTTATGTAAACGAAATGGTTACAGAAATGCTCAACACATTTATCGCTCAGTCATCATCAAACAACATCAAGAGCTTCAAAAAGTATGTTGACGACAACAAGGAAAGCTTTGATGCTCTCTGTAACGACATTCAGTTCAAATATTCCACTATCCTCAATATGTATAAGGCTGACACAAGCGACGGCATCATAAAGGTTAACCCCAACACTGCTATTCAGGATGTTGCAGGTAATATGCTTCAGGGTATGGAAGGCTTTATGAACACCTCAATGGTTGATGCCTGGATTGAGCTTATCGGCGACAACGATGTAATTGAAAGACAGTATGATGTAATTTACGGCCGACTTCCCGAAGCTAAAAACGAGGTTGTGCTTATGGTTGACGGCAACAACGAAATCAACGACCTTCTTCTCTATGCTCTCGGTATCAAGAATCAGAAGAATTTCTCAACAGATATTATGGGCGCGATTTCAGGCACAGAAATTGAAAAGGTACAGGAAAGCTTTACTTATGAAGATATCTGCAATATGAAGTTCAAGCTTGTTCTTAACTGCGACTATATGGTTCAGGATAAGAAAACAGGTCTCTGGAGCGACAGAAGCTCAAATATCGCCTTTGTAAAGCAGCTTATTGACAAGGGTCTTGATATCAACATTGTTGGTATTATCCGTCCCGATGAGGACAATGTGCTTTCAGTAGGTACAGGCGGCATCGGTTATACAACCGAGCTTATGGAGTACGCTCTCGAATATACAGCAAACTCAGCCGTTGTAAAGCAGCAGCTTGAAAATCCCAAGAAGGATGTTATCACCGGTATGGAATTTGTTGACCTTACTGTTAACGATTTCGACCTTGTGGATATTGATATGAAGCTTATTGATATGAAATATCTTGATATCGGTCCCTTTATGAGTATGGCAGGCAGTGTTGACCTTGCTGAAATTGATATTATGGATATGACCTCAATTTTCGATTTCGGTGATATGACCGACCTTCAGAAAAAGCTTATGGAGGGTTACCTCAACGATGAGCAGGTGCTGGCTCTTAAGCAGGCTTATATTGATACAGTAAACGCTCAGTGCTCATACGACAACACAATGTCAATTCTCGGCTATCAGCCTGCTGATACACCCACATCAATTTACTTCTATCCCAAGAGCTTTGAAGCAAAAGACGAGCTCAACAAGATGATTGACTTCTATAACTCAAAGGTAAGCGAAGACGGTCATCCCGAGTATTCAATCAGCGCAACAGACCCCATCGGTATTCTTCTTTCATCAGTAACAAAGATTATTGATATCGTAACCTACGTGCTTGTAGTATTCGTTGCAATTTCTCTTGTTGTTTCTTCAATTATGATCGGTATTATCACCTATATCTCAGTGCTTGAAAGAACAAAGGAAATCGGTATTCTCCGTGCTATCGGTGCTTCAAAGAGCGACGTTTCAAGAGTGTTCAACGCAGAGACGATTATAGTCGGACTAGCGGCGGGTATAATAGGTATACTTTCTACTCTTATTCTTGAGCTGCCTATTAACTTCCTGCTTGACTATCTTACAAAAACAGGTGCAGCAGCACAGCTTCCCTTCAATGCAGCAGTAATTCTTGTATGCATCAGTGTATTCCTTACCTTTATTGCAGGTCTTGTACCCTCAAGCCTTGCAGCTAAGAAGGATCCCGTTGAAGCACTCAGAACAGAATAAAACCAAGGCCTCACAGACAACTGTGAGGCTTTTTGTATATATCTGTAAGTTTTACACAAAAATATTATAAAAGATTTTACCGATTTCTACCATAATTTAATTCATACCCTCTTGCTATGAATTGAAAAAGATGATATACTAGTGTCAAAGTAGGAATTAACTACAACAGATATCAGAAGGGCGGTGAAAAGATGAAAATTTCAACCAAGGGAAGATACGGCTTAAGAATTATGACAGACCTTGCAGTTTATGGTGGTGAGGGCTGTGTATCACTTAAGGATATTGCTGAAAGAGAGCATCTTTCCGAAAAGTATCTTGAACAGATTATCAACCTTCTTTCAAAGGAGGGGCTTGTAAAATCTGTAAGAGGTGCAAAGGGTGGTTATCATCTTACACGCAAGGCGGAGGAAATCTCCGTTGAAGATATTCTGAAAGCAACAGAAGGCTCACTTGCCCCTGTTGCCTGTGCCGAAGATAACGGCAAGTGTGAAAACTACTGCGATTGCGTAACTTCATTTATCTGGACAAGAATTTACGAGGCAACAATTGAAGTGGTAAGTAAAATCACACTGAAGGATCTGGCTGAAAGAAGCCTTACAATTGAAAAAACAGAATTGGAGTGTTTGAAATGAGATACGTTTATGCAGACAATGCAGCAACAACTCCCGTATCAAAAAAGGTAGTTGAAGCAATGCTTCCCTATATGACCGAGCATTTCGGTAACCCCTCAAGTCTTTACACAATCGGTCAGACTGCACACGCAGCTGTACAGATTGCAAGAGAGCAGGTTGCAGCAGCTCTCGGTGCTGATGCAAAAGAAATTTTCTTTACCTCAGGCGGTTCAGAGGCTGACAACTGGGCAATCAGAGGTGCAGCAGCTCTTGGCGAAAAAAAAGGCAAGAAGCACCTTATCACAACAAAGTTTGAGCACCATGCAGTGCTTCATACAATGGCAGCTCTTGAAAAGCAGGGATTTACAGTAACTTATCTTGACGTTTATGAAGACGGTCTTGTAAGAGTTGAAGACGTTGAAAAGGCAATTACAGATGAAACCTGCCTTGTTACAATTATGTACGCAAACAACGAAATCGGTACAGTTCAGCCTATCGCTGAAATCGGTAAGGTTTGCCGTGACAAGGGTGTTCTTTTTCACACCGACGCAGTTCAGGCTGTAGGTCACATTAAAATCGATGTTAAAGAGCAGAACATTGATATGCTTTCACTTTCAGGTCACAAGTTCCACGCTGTAAAGGGTACAGGTGCTCTTTACTGCAAAAAGGGTATTCGTCTTCCCAACCTTATTGAAGGCGGTGCTCAGGAAAGCGGCAGAAGAGCAGGTACTGAAAATGTGCCCGGTATTGTAGGTCTCGGCGTAGCAATTACAGATATGTGCGAAAACCTTGACGAGAATATGGCAAAGGTTAA
This sequence comes from Acutalibacteraceae bacterium, assembly GCA_045121075.1. Classification (GTDB taxonomy): domain Bacteria; phylum Bacillota; class Clostridia; order Oscillospirales; family Acutalibacteraceae; genus UBA6857. The sequence goes on from JBGVFK010000064.1 coordinate 16,876, forward strand.
GGCTCTTCGTGACAGACTTTTTGAAGGTGCATCAAAAATCAGCCATTCAAGAATCAACGGCAGCACTGAAAAGAGACTTCCCGGTAACTTCAGTATGTGCTTTGAAGGTATTGAAGGCGAAAGCTTACTTCTTATGCTCGATATGAACGGCATTTCAGCTTCAAGCGGTTCAGCTTGTACATCAGGCTCACTTGACCCCAGCCACGTGCTTCTTTCAATCGGTCTTAAGCACGAGGTTGCACACGGTTCACTCCGTCTTTCACTCAGTGAAAACAACACCGTAGAGGATGTTGATTATATACTTGAAGTGCTTCCCAAAATTGTTGACAGACTTCGTTCAATGTCACCGCTCTGGGATCACATTATGGAAAACGAAAAACAGTAATAAGGAGATATATTTATGCAGTACAGTGAAAAAGTAATGGAGCATTTTGCAAATCCTCACAATGTTGGTGAGATTGCTGATGCAAACGGTATCGGTGAAATCGGTAACGCAAAGTGTGGCGACATCATGAAGATGTTCCTCAAAATTGAAAACGACATTATTGTTGATGTAAAGTTCAAGACCTACGGCTGTGCAAGTGCAATTGCAACAAGCTCAATTGCAACTGATATGATTAAGGGTCAGCCCATTTCAGAAGCTCTCAAGCTTACAAACAAGGCTGTTGTTGAAGCTCTTGACGGACTTCCCGCAGTTAAGATTCACTGCTCAGTTCTTGCAGAACAGGCAATCAAGGCTGCTCTTGCTGACTACTACAAGAGACAGGGCATTGATCCTGAACCCATCGTAGGTAAGATTGAAGAGCACGATCACGATGCTTGTCATATCTAAATACAAAAAATTACTGCTCACCATCAGGTGAGCAGTTTTTGTTTTATTGAGTTGATTCAATTGTTTCTCTCTGACCTATCCACATCTCTTCAAATTTAATACCTGAGATTTTTTCAAGATCTCTCTTTTCTTCTTCTGTAAACTCAGCAAAGCCGTTTTCTTTCTTTTCCTTAACCTTGCTTCTGATGAAGTCAAGCTTGTCTCTTGTAAGCTTGTAGCCCATAATTGAAAGGAATGAAAGGAAGAAGAAAATCATGGGGATAAGAGTGAAGGAAATTGTAACGCCGAAAACTGCAGTGTCGGTCTGCTCTGCCGCAGCAAGCTGAGTGTCATATCCGAAGGCAGCAAGAAGCTTGCCGATACCGAAAGCGGCAAAACCGCTGACGAATTTCTTTACAAAGGTTGAGAAGGTAGCAATAACGCCCTCGCGTCGTTCACCTGTAATCATTTCGTCAACATCTGTAACGTCGGGGAAAATGTTGTTCTGTACACTTGCCATACCTGCAAGACCAAGACCGTACATAAACTCAACAACAAAAATGAGAATGGGACTTCCGCTGTTTCTGAAAAGCCACGCAAGAGCAAGACCTGAAACAGCTACGGGCATAAAGATTTTTGCAGGCATCTGCTTGTTCTTCTTGATTGAAAGGAAGTAAGCAGGGAAGAAGCCTAAAACTTCGCCCACAGCCTGAACCATAGTCAGCATTGAGTAGTTGTTTTCCTGTCTGAGAACAGTTTCGAGGAAGTAGTAGAAGGTCTGTGCTGCAAAGGATGAACCGAAGAGCATAATGAATCCGAAAAGGAAATACTGACGGAACACTCTGTTTTTGATAACCATTTTGTACTGATTAAGAAAAGCGCGTATATCAAGAGGCTCGTTTACCTGGTCGGCAGAGCTTTCCTCACTTGTGCATTTATAGGTGAAGATAAGAGGAAGGCTTGTCCAGAGACAGAGAATACATGCCATAATCAGGAATCTGTTTCTGTGCTCGGGACCGAATGAAGGCGTTACGAAAATGCCGTTTATACCGCCGAGAACAACAGAGGCAACAAAGAACGAGGAGTAGCTTGAAACTGCGTCCATAACCGTTCTTACGGCATTAAATTGGGTTCTCAGGTTGTATCCGGGAGCTATACCCGGAAGCATAGCCGTATGAGGTACCATAATCATTGTGCTTACTGTTTTATAGAACATATAAGCAAGAATATAATAAATCATAACGGGTGTTGTGTCGCCACCCTGACACTTGTCAGAAATACCGAAGGAGTACCACATAAGGAAAAAGGCAACCATAGCAGGGATAACGCCCCATTTGAGATAGGGTCTGTGTCTGCCGTCCTTGTGCTTTGTTCTGTCTGTGATAATGCCCATAATAGGGTCGGTGATTGCGTCGCATACGCAGGAGAAAAGTGCAACTGTACCGTACTGCGCAGTTGTAAGACCCTCTACCTTTGTAAGGAAGGGCAGAAGATAACAACCCATAACATAAGGTCCGCCGCCTGAAAAGAAAATTGCAGAGTTATAAGCAACCATAGGCTGAAGCCTTGTGCCGGGTTCAACACCGATAAGCTTTTTCACTTTTCCAAGAAAGGTGTTCTGCTCCTGAAGAGGAGATTGATTTTTACTCATAGTGAACTCTCCTTTGAGTTTGTTGAGTTGCTGTAAATAAGATATCCGCAGATAAAGTCAGATTTTTTCGGCAGAAGCTCAGCTCTGCTGATATAATCATAGGGATAATCTCTGTTGTTGTAGCGGTTGTAAACGCGGATTTTTCCGTCAATTGCCTGTACCGTTACTGTATGAAGTCCGTTAAAGGGCTTCTTTTTGTTCCAGAAAGAAAGCACCGCAACAGTGGTGCTTTCAAGGGAATCGAAAAATTCAGTGTATCTGTAGGTCTTTCGAAAAAGAAAATTGCGTTTTTTATAAAATGAACCTAACAGACAAGGGTTTGACCCGAAGATGCCTGAGAGCATCTGACTTTTCGGATACATCTCCTTGCATATTTCCTTAAGGTCGGAATTCTTGCCCATAAGCACCATGGAATTGTGCAGAGCAATCATTTCACAGCCGTTGAAGGACATATTGCAAAGACCGTATTTCATTTTTGCAACCTCACCGCAGCCCTGACCGTTTATTACGGTACTATGGGGGAGAGGTACCGTGCAGTTGTGTCTGTAATTGAATTTATGTAGCATAGCTTATGCCTCAACTGCTTCAGTAGCTTCTGCAGCTTCCTTCTGAGCCTCAAGTTTTGCAGCGTCTCTCTTTTCCTGGATAAGTCTTTCAACCTCAGCAACGTGCTCAGCACTATCTTCCTGAAGGAAGAGGATAACGATAAGGTAAAGAGCTGAACCGATTGCGGGACCGAGAATGAACTGATGCCAACGATATTTGAGGAAACGGGGAGCTGTCTGAGCTCTGATAGTGTCACTGCCGCCTGTACCGAGCTTTTCGTTGAAGCCCATAAATGTAAGCATAAGACCCTGAATAAACTTAGGAATAGCACCTGTAAGCTTTGAAACGAAGTTCTGCATTGAGAAGGTGATACCCTCTGTTCTTTCGCCTGTCTTGAGCTCCATTTCGTCAACGGAGTTAGTAAGAAGTGCGCGTTCAGCAATACCCTTCATATTGGTGAGAATCTGTGATGTACCGATACATGAAAGAGCAATAAGAAGATAGCTGAGCTGCTTATATCTTTCGTCTGCACCGATAGCGAATGCAAGGATTCTTGTGGAGAAGTTTGCAACTTCAGCTGCAACGAGAAGCCTTTTACTGCTGCCGAACTTTTTGATAGCCTGAACTGTAAAGAGGTTGAAAATTGCACCGGGAATACCGATTACATAGCTGAATACAACCTGAGCAGTACCGCCTGAAATTGTCATGCCGAAAACCTCGTAGGAAATGCCTTCACTTTCAAAGAAGTATTCCCAGGGAAGTGTAAGTGAAAGACACTGCACGATTCTTGCAAGACAGATTATAATAAGAGTCTTGTTGTGACGGAGATTCCAGAGAGATTTGAGAATACCCCTGTTATCCTCAGGAGTATATTCAACCTTTTCCTTCATACGGTAAGCGAGCATTGAAATAAGCATACCGCCAAGACCGAAAATAAGAGCGAAAACAAGATATGTATTCTTTTCTGAAATTGCGTTGCTTTTTACGATCATATCCTTAAGCATAGGATAAAGACCTGCGATTGTACCGCCTGTGCCTGCGCCGATTGAAATCCACTGAGCAACGCGTCGTCTTTCAATAGCACTGGGAGTTGAAAGAGCTGAAAGGCCCCAGATAGCAATATCCTGGAATGAATAGAATGCGTCAAAGAGTAAGTACAGTAAAAGCACCATAAGCACTGTCTGGTTTTCGGTAAGACCGAAGTCCACAAACATAAGCACGGAAATAATACCGATAATAGGTGCAGTCCAGATAAGGAAGGGACGCATCTTATAGCCGGGCTTGTACTTTCTGTGGTCCATAATTGAACCGATAAGGGGGTCGTTGATGGCGTCCCACAGTGTACTGATACCCGTAATCATACCTGTTTTCTTAGCGGGAATACCAAGTATGGTGTTAAGGAAAACGAAAAGTCTTGTGGAAATAAAGCTGTAGGTCATATTCTGACCTGTAAGACCAAAGGCATAACTGAAAAGTCTGTCATTGGCTACCTTGGTTTCACTTTCTTCTTTTGAAAAAATGAAGAATGGTTTCATATAATCTCTCCTTCAGTAGTATATTTATATAAATTATACAATTTTGTAATCTTATTGTCAATAAAAATATGGCAAATGGATGATGAATTTGTTTACTGAATTTAAACAGAGAAAAGAGGAATCAGCTTGTTTACAGTTCTTGAATTAATCGAAGAACAAAAGAAGGGCTTTCTTGATTTTTCAAAGATTTTCAGAAAGCCAAAGTTAGAGATAACAGAAACAGATTTAGGAAACGGCAAAAGTTTTTATGTCTGCAGGGCAGAGCTAAGAAAAGGGAAAATACCACTTAGAGAAATAGAAAAAGTGTCACCGTCAGGCTTATTTCTTTTACCACCGAATATTTCAGAAGCTCATCAGTTGCAAGTGTTTACACCGAATTGGTTGCCGCAGATTATGCTATTCAATACGGCAGTTGACTATATAAAAGAAAAAGCCTTGCCACCCACAAAAACGCAGATAACCGTTGTGGACAGAGAAGGTGTTTATATTGATGCTTTTAAAGCTGTAATAAAGCTTGCTTCACACATAACCGTTATAACATCAGATGACAGATACAGAAATCTCTCGGACGAGCTTCTCAGTGCCTTCGGCTTATCACTGATAATCAGGAAGGAATTTTATGATGATAAGGCCGAAAACCAATTTCTTTTTGATTACAACGCTGAAAGTATACCACTCTCATATAAGGGTATAGCCTTTTCAAGGGAGAAAAAGCACCTTCTGTCCGGAAAAACTCTTACACCCGGTGGCTTTGATTTGCCTGAGGAATACGAAAATCTACGCAATAAAAATATAAATAAGCTTCATTTTGCCTCTGCTCTCTATGAGCTTTGTGAGGTTAAGGAGCTGAGTGCTCTTAAGTTTAACGAGCTTTGCAGTTGACGAAAAGAAAATAAAGTTATATACTAAGCTATATTAATTTTAAGGCAGGAAAAAGCAGTGAATTATAACGAAGCAATTGACTTTATAATGTCACACCGAAAATTCCAAAAAACAGGCGGTCACGAAAGAATAGAGCATCTTCTTTCTCTTCTTGGCTCGCCTCATAAAAAGCTTAAGTTTGTGCACATTGTAGGCACAAACGGAAAAGGCTCAACCTCAACAGCACTATCTTGTATTCTTAAAGAAGCCGGCTACAAAACGGGTCTTTTTACTTCACCCTATGTTGTTGAATTCGGTGAAAGAATACAGATTGACGGAAGGTATATACCAAGAGAAGAAATTGCAGAAATCTGTGAGACCATAAAAGAAAAAACAAGGCTTATGGAAAACGAGGATATGTATCCCACTGTTTTTGAGGTTACAACCGCACTTGCCATGGTTTACTTTGAAAGAGAAAAATGCGACATAGTTTTTCTTGAAGCAGGCATTGGCGGAAAACACGACAGTACAAACATTATCCCTTCACCACTTGCTTCAGTTTTTACGGCAATCTCTCTTGACCACACAGAAATGCTTGGTGACACAACAGAGAAAATCGCCAAGGAAAAAAGCGGAATTATCAAAGAAGGCACATCGGTTGTGTCTTATCCGCTTAATTGCGAGGTGCTTGGCTTTACTTCTCAGGATAAAAAAGCAGCTGAGGTAATCAGAAATGTCAGCACTGAAAAGGGCTGTCCCTTTTCTTCTGCCGATTGCACAAGGGCCGAGCTTACCGAAGACAGCATAAACGGTGTTTCCTTCACCTATGAGGGTCTTAATATAAAAGCAGGCGTTGTGGGTACATTCCAGGTAGGCAATCTGCTCACTGCCATTGAAACCGCAAAAATCCTCAGAGAAAAAGGCTATAGCATAACTGACAGCGATATAGAAAAAGGCATTGCAGGCTTCAGAATGCCTGCAAGAACAGAGATTATAAATAAAAATCCTCTTGTAATTCTTGATGGCGGTCATAACGAGGCGGCAGTTGCGGCACTTATTAATACAGTTAGAAAATACCTTACAGGTAAAAAAATCACTATGCTTTTATCCTTTATGAAGGATAAGGATTACGAAACCTGCATTAAAAATCTCGCTCCCATCTGTGACACAATGGTGTTTACAAATGTAGATAAAATTCGTGGAGAGAGCAGTGAAGCCCTTGCAGCTGTTGCAAGGAAGTATTGCGAAAATGTTCTTTTCTGCGACGACCCGGCAGAGGCTTACAAATTATCTCTCACCTCAACAGACAAAAACGATGCTCTTATTGTTGCAGGCTCATTTTACCTTGCAGCCTTTGTAAGAGCAATTCAGTAAAAAATTCAGCTACTTGCCGTGTTTCGGCAAATATTTCATCAACCAACCCTTATGATATTCCGGAAATATCATAAGGGCTTTCTTTTGCCCTGAAAGGAGTAAGCTTGTGGCAGCAAGAATAGAATACGGCAAAAAAGAAATCAGAGTTTATCTTGACGGTGAAATTGACCACCACAGTGCCTGCCTTATAAGAGTAAGCATTGATGAAGCAATTATGCGAAAGAGACCCTCACTGCTTGTGCTTGATTTTTCAAAGGTAACCTTTATGGATAGCTCAGGAATAGGCTTCGTTATGGGTAGATACAAGGCAATGAAAACTGTTTCCGGCAGAATACGGGTAGAGAATCTGTCGCCATCAGCCTATAAGGTGATGAAGCTGGCAGGTCTTGAACGGCTTGCAGAGATAAAACAACGGGAGGTGGTCTGATGATAAAGACCAATGAAATGAAGCTGCAGTTCAGCTCAAAAAGCATCAATGAGGGCTTCTCAAGGGTAGCAGTCTGCGCCTTTGTGACATCGCTTGACCCTAACATCGAGGAGCTTACCGACATAAAAACAGCCGTCAGCGAAGCAGTGACAAATGCAATTGTGCACGGCTACAGAGAAAAAGAGGGAAAAATTTACATAACCGTCAGCCTTCTGGAGAACAATATTATCAGAATAAAAATCCGCGATAGGGGTGTAGGAATTGAAGACATTGAAAAAGCGATGGAGCCGCTTTTTACCACCTCAGGCGATGAAAGAGCAGGGCTTGGCTTTGCGGTTATGGAGTCATTTATGGACAAGCTTAAGGTTTCCTCAAAGGTTGGCTTCGGCACAACGGTAACTATGGAAAAGAAAATCCGCGGCAAAAAGCTTTGAGTCTTGTTCCTTTAAGGAGTTGATGCCTTGAAAAAGGAAAACGAAAATCGCAGCGAGCTTATCAGCTCAAATTTCGGCTTGGTGCATTCCTGCGCCAATAAATTCCGTGGCAGGGGAGTGGAATATGACGATTTGTTTCAGGCGGGCTGTGTGGGTCTTATAAAGGCGGCTGACAATTTCGACAGCAGCCGAGGTTTTGCCTTTTCTACTTATGCTGTGCCTGTAATTCTCGGTGAGATAAGACGGATTTTCCGTGACGGTGGCACAGTTAAGGTTGGCAGAGCCTTAAAGGAAAAATCACGCCACGCAGTGAAAATACGGGAAGAGATGGCAGTTGAGCTTGGCAGAGATGTAACCATAACCGAGCTTTCAGAAAGGCTTAATGTGTCCGTTTCCGAAGCGGCAGAGCTTATAACCGTTTCAATGCCGGCATTATCCCTTACGGTTGACGATGAAAAGGGTACAACTGAGCTTGATATTCCCACTGACCCACCTGAGGAAGAAATTGCAGAAAAGCTCACTCTTAAAACGGTTATCGAGGGTCTTGAAGCACCCGAGCGCAGACTTATTGAGCTTCGCTATTTCAAGGGGCTTACGCAAGTGAAAACCGCAAAGGAGCTTGGTATGAGTCAGGTGCAGGTATCACGAAAGGAAAAGGCAATTCTTCTTAAAATGAGGAGATTGATGTAAAATCAACCGCAGCAGCAACTGTGCTCGCATAGCTTAAAGTTGAAAGTTAAAAGTTGAAAGTTGAAATGAGGGTCGCTTCGCTCCGATTATATACTGACGAAGCCTTCGGTTGTCATTCTGAACGAAGTGAAGAATCTAAAGACTTCTCGTTTCATTCGGAAGGCACAGCACTGTAGCCGCACCAACACACCAATAAAAAGAACCGCCCAAACGGACGGTTCTTAATTTTTATAATCTTATTCAGCTGTAATAATTTCAGCTTCAAGCTCGGGCTCAGCAAATGCTTCCCCAGCCTCGTATGATGTGTAATCAAGCGCGGGTTCTTCTTCAATGTCAAGCTCTTCAAGTGATTCAACAAAAGTCTTTCTCTTGAAAATCATACCGAGTACGATGCCTGCGAAGAAGCATCCTGAGAGAACAAGAGCAACCTTATCAGCAAGGAAAAATGAAGCAACAATGCCGATGAAAAGACCTGCCATTGAAAATTCAAGCACACGGTTTTCACGCATGGGCTTAACTGCCTTCTGCTTCTTTGCTTTCTTAGCCTTCTTGCCTTTTTTAGCCTTTTTGTAGGTTGTGGGATGCTCAGCCTTGTTAACTCTCTTGCCGTTGATTGCAAGAAGAATTGCTGAAAGTGCTGCAAGAACAATCCAGATGTAATCCATTTTAATATCCTCCTAAATCAGATCAGAACAGACCTGTAATTTTACCGTTTTCATCTACGTCAATTTTTTCTGCTGCAGGAACCTTGGGAAGACCGGGCATTGTCATAATGTCACCGGTGAGAACAACAATGAAGCCTGCACCTGCTGAAATCTTAACGTTTCTTACTGTTACTGTGAAGCCCTCGGGAGCACCAAGCTTAGTTGCATCGTCAGAGAAGCTGTACTGTGTTTTAGCAACACAAACGGGAAGCTTGTCGAGTCCCATTTCTTCAAGTGTCTTAATCTGCTTCATAGCAGAGGGAAGAATTGCAATGTCCTCGCCACCGTATACCTTAGTTACGATAGCCTTGATTTTCTCGGGAATTGAAGCAGTTTCATCATATGAGAATGTGAAGTCTTCGTTGCTTTCCTCTTCGCAAAGACGAACAACCTCTTTAGCAAGCTCTTCGCCACCCTTGCCGCCTTCAGCCCATACAGTTGAAAGCTTAACGTTTACACCGAGCTCCTTGCACTTTTCAATAACAAAGTCAATTTCCTTGTCGGTGTCAGTGGGGAAGCGGTTAACTGCAACAACGCAGGGAAGCTTATATACATTCTTGATGTTTGAAACATGTCTGAGAAGGTTGGGGATACCCTTTTCGAGAGCCTCAATATTTTCTTCACCGAGAGCTGTCTTGGGAAGTCCGCCATGCATCTTAAGAGCACGGATTGTTGCAACCATAACAACAGCATCAGGCTTGAGACCTGCCATTCTGCACTTGATGTCGAGAAATTTTTCTGCACCAAGGTCAGCACCGAAGCCTGCTTCAGTAATTGTGTAGTCTCCCATTTTAAGGGCAGTCTTTGTAGCGATGACTGAGTTACAGCCGTGAGCAATATTTGCGAAAGGACCACCATGTACAAAAGCGGGTGTGCCTTCAAGAGTCTGAACAAGGTTGGGCTTGAGAGCATCCTTAAGAAGAGCTGTCATAGCGCCTGCAGCCTTGAGCTGTCCGCAGGTTACGGGCTTGTTGTCGTAGGTGTAACCAACAATGATTCTTGAAAGTCTTTCCTTAAGGTCTGTAACGCTGTTAGCAAGGCAGAAAACTGCCATAACCTCACTTGCAACGCTGATGTCGAAGCCGTCCTCACGAGGAGTGCCGTTGATTCTGCCGCCAAGACCGTCAGTGATAAAACGAAGCTGTCTGTCGTTCATATCAAGGCAACGCTTCCATGTGATTCTTCTTACATCAATACCAAGCTGGTTGCCCTGCTGAATGTGGTTGTCAAGCATTGCAGCGAGAAGATTGTTTGCACTTGTAATTGCGTGGAAGTCACCTGTGAAGTGAAGGTTGATATCCTCCATAGGCACAACCTGAGCGTAACCGCCGCCTGCTGCACCGCCCTTAACACCGAAAACGGGTCCTAATGAGGGCTCACGAAGAGCAACAGTAACCTTCTTACCGATTCTGCTCATACCGTCTGCAAGACCGATTGTGGTTGTTGTTTTACCTTCGCCTGCAGGAGTGGGTGTAATTGCAGTAACAAGAATGAGCTTACCGTCCTTCTTGTCCTTTGTATCGCTAAGAAGAGAAAGGTCAATCTTTGCCTTGTAATTGCCGTACTGCTCGATATATTTCATATCAACGTCGGCCTTTTTTGCAATCTCGCATATGTGCTTCATTTCACACTGCTGAGCGATTTCAATGTCGCTTAAGTATGCCATTGGTATTTCCTCCTTTGATAAGTCAAAGTATAACAGATTAAGTATACAACTTTAAAGAGGATAAGTCAATCAAAAAATAAAAACTCCCCGATTTTTTTCGGGGAGTTGACTGAAATTAGTCTTCGATGTACTTTTCGATGATTTTTACTGCATCGCCAAGTGTTTCGATGTTAGCAACTTCACGGTCAGGGATTTCAAGATCGAATTCATCTTCAATTGCAACTGCAATGTTGATGAGTTCAAGTGAGTTAAGACCAAGGTCACTTCTAATATTTGTATCCTCTGTGATTGTTGCGGGGTCGATATCTACGTACTGGCAGATGAGTGCTTTTACCTGTTCAAACATAATTGTAATCCTCCAAAATAAAAATTAAACGTTTTGTGTTTCTTTTGTATATGTATCAATGACTTTCTGTCTGATAACCTTTCTTGTTGAGCTCTTCGGGAATTCCTCGAAGGAAACATAGACATTTTGTACCTTGCGGTATGAGGGCTGACCCTTATTGGATTCAGCAACGTCTGCCTTAACCTTCTTGATAATTTCTTCTTCGCTCATATCCTCGGGATGGTCGCTCTTTTCAGTGTAAACTGCAGCAGCCATAACCACGATTTCCTTGTCACCAATCATCTTCTTCTGCTCAAAGGCAACAACCTCGTGTGCATAGAGAAGATTTTCCATAATGTTGCTTTCAACAGTTTCAGGGAAAATGTTTTCGCCGTTGGGAAGAATGATAAGGAACTTCTTACGGCCTGTGATGTAAAGCTCACCGTCTTCATCAAGTCTGCCGTAGTCACCGGTTCTGAACCAGCCGTCCTCTGTGAATGAAGCAGCAGTAGCTTCGGGATCCTTATAGTAGCCCTTTGTTACATTGTCACCCTTAAGAAGGATTTCACCGATGCCTTCCTCGTCGGGAGCGTCAATCTTGAACTGAGCTCTGGGGAAAGCTTTACCGCATGAAAGGGGCTTGATTCTGCCGTTGTTGTGAAGTGTAACTGTGGGTGAAGCTTCTGTCATACCGTAGCCGGAAATGATGTTGAAGCCGATTTCTGAAAGGCTCTTGATGTGGTCAGCTCTTGCAGGAGCACCGCCGCATGACATTGTGGGGAATCTGCCGCCGAAGTTATCAGTAACCTGCTTGAACACAACCGGACGGATGTCAATGCCTACCTTGAGAAGCTTGTTGCTGATTTTAATCATCTTTTTCATGATAGGAGCCTTGCCGCTTGCTTCTGCCTTTGACCAGATACCGTTGTAAATAGCTTCAAGAACAAGGGGAACAACAGCCATTGCGTGAGGCTTGAATTCGTTGATGTTGGGAAGAATGTTCTTAAGGCTGTCGTTGATATAGATAATACCGTTCATATAGATAGCTGTAAGAACACTGCATGAAAGCTCATAAACGTGGTTCATAGGAAGAATTGACATTGTTGAAAGCTCTGTACCAACAAAATCAAGAACACCTTCGCAGTTTGATGAGAAGTTATAGTGAGTGAGCATTACGCCCTTGTTTGTACCTGTTGTACCTGATGTGAATACGATTGCAGCAAGGTCGTCCTTTTCAATTTTTGTGTCGGCAAATCGTGTATCGCCGTTTTTGAGAAGCTCACGGCCCATATCAGCAAGAGCATTGATTGAAAGGTGCTTGCCACCCTCAGCCTTGCAGCCGGGAGTAGTGATGAAAGCATATTTACATCTTTCATCGTTCTTGAGATGAAGCTCAGCAGTTTCCTTGTAAGTTCTGCTGTGGAAAACAGCTTCAGCGTCACCCTTTGTAATAAGCATACTGATATCCTTGTCGGGAAGCTCCTTATCAACGGGAACAGCAACACTCTTTGTGCAAACAATTGCGAAGAAAGCAACGATCCAGTCGTATGAGTTTTCGCTTACAATTGCAATGTGCTTTCCGGCAAGACCTAATTCATAAAGAGCTGTACCAACTTCTCTTACCTTGTCGTGGAATTCCTTAACAGTGTAAGAAACGGGCTGCTTCTTTACCTTTTCAACAACAGCAACTCTGTCGCCGAAAGCTTCACTTCTGTTGAAAAGATCCTGAAGTGTGGAAAGAGGACCCATTTTGTGAATTTTTGTACGAAGCTTATAAAGCTCTTTGATCTCTTTCTTGGAAAGTTCAATAGTCATAGTTCATCTCCTGTGAATTTTATTTATTGTGTGCGGAATTCCGCATAAAACTCTTTATTTGCCACAGTTGTCAAGAAGCTCGCCAACGGTGATGTCGGGATTTTCAAGACCGGAAATGATTGTTTTAAGTGCGTTTTCGTGGAGCTTTTCAATCTGAGCCTGACTTGAAAGCTTGTATCTGTAAAGATAGGTCATATTGATACCCTTATCTGTGGGGTCAGGTGAGCAGATTGTATAAAGCGGTGTGAAGTAAGCACCAAGATCGTGAATTTGGAAGTCATACTTGAAGCCCATATCTCTGTCGATAGGAAGAGGAAGCCATGTGAACATCATACAAGCAGGACCCTGGATAAGGTTATAGCCGTAAACCTCTCTTGACATATCACGAGCCTTGATGTAGGGATAATCAAGATGACGGTAAAGGTTAGTTCTTACTCTTGTGTATTCCTTAAGAGCTTCTGTGAAGGTTTTATCTTCGCCGATGATTGTACGAACCTGAATGGGCTGAACAAGGCAACCGCTCATGTTCTTCTCTTTAACTGTAGCACGCTTACTGCATGTTACCATCATAAATACGTCATCTGTTCTGTAGTTAATTGATGAACAGTGAGTACGAAGAGCAAACATAAAGAGACTTTCAGGAGCAATGCTGTTAGTCTTGCAGAATTCAAAAATCTTTGCTGCAATTTCGGGCTCAATGTGAAGAGTAATCTGATTACAGCTTGAGTAAAGGGGATTGTAAGCAGCGGGAACACGAAGGTTCGGATTCTTCTGCTTCTTTCTTGCTTTTTCAAGGAATTCGGGACCGTGAACACCTGCATAGAAGGGTTCCTTTTCCTTATCCCAGTATTCTTCATAGAATTTTGCGTGCTTAGCCTGCTTCTTTTCATCAGAGAGCTTCTTGAATTCTTCCTGAATATACTCTTCATATGAATTGAGAGGAGCGGGAATGGGTTCGCCCTTTTTAAGTGCGAAGTAAACACGGAGCATATCAAAAATGCAGCCCACAATACCGAGAGCGTCCATAGCAAGGTGGCTCATATTGATATAGATACCACTGCCGACACCGTTTGTTTTGTAGAAATAAATTCTGAAAGGAACACAGTCCTTGAACTTAACGGGAGTCTGAGCATCCTTGTCAAAGAAAGCCTGCTGCTCTTCAGCACTTCTGAAGAACTTCTTGGGAACAGTCATTTTGAAGGTAGGAATGAAATACTGCTTAAGCTCCTTATCAACAACAGTAAATCTGTTTCTGAGGCTGTCGTTTCTTTCAATTTCAATTTCAAATGCCTTCTGCATAAGATCAAAGTTGATTTCAGCTTCTGCAGTGAATGAGCAGGGGATCTGAACAATCTGCTTTTTGAAGCTGTACTTAACCATAAGGTGCATGGTTTCCTGAGAAGGAATAAGGTCATAAAGCTTATAAGGAATAGTCTTACTCATAGTTTTCGCCTTCTTTTTTTATTTGGTCTTATAACAAGACCATTATATATCACGGTATATAATAGCAAAATACCGCATACTTGTCAATGATTTTTACCAAAAATCAATACACGGTGTTGTGATTTGGTACATATATTATATAAGTGTTGTGTTATTGTTTGTGTGCCTGAAAGGTTAATATTCTGTAAACTAAGCAAAGAAAAAACAGCGGCAGATCATAATGAAATGCCGCTGTACTATTATAATACTTTTGAGAGGAATTCAATTGCTCTTTCACTCTTGGGGTGAGCGAAGAATTCTTCGGGAGTTGCTTCTTCAATGAATCTGCCCTCGTCCATAAATACAATTCTTGTACCTACTTCCTTAGCAAAGCCCATTTCGTGAGTTACAACAACCATTGTCATACCCTGGTTTGCAAGATCCTTCATAAGCTCAAGAACCTCACCAACCATTTCGGGGTCAAGCGCTGAGGTGGGTTCGTCAAAGAGAATTACATCGGGGTCCATAGCAAGTGAGCGTACAATTGCAACTCTCTGCTTCTGACCGCCTGAAAGTGATGAGGGATAAGCGTCTGCCTTTTCCTCAAGACCGATTCTCTTAAGAAGCTCAATTGCCTTTTCTCTTGCCTGCTTTGTGATATCTGCAACTGATGTTGTTACAGGAACAATCTCACCCTTTTTGAGGTGAAGCTTTTTGAGAAGGTTATCTTTCTTCTGCTTCTTGAGATTTTTCTTGCCGATAAGAACGGGTGCAAGCATAATGTTCTCAATAACAGTTTTATTGTTGAAGAGATTGAAGTGCTGGAAAACCATGCCCATTTTCTGACGGTGGATATTGATGTCTACTGACATATCAGCAATATTTTCGCCACCGAAGATAATTTCGCCTGATGTGGGATCCTCCATACAGTTAAGGCAGCGAAGGAAGGTACTTTTACCTGAGCCTGAAGGACCGATTACAACAACCTTTTCGCCCTTCATAATGGTGGTGTTGATGTCTTTAAGAACCTTGTTATCACCGAAGTCCTTGCAAAGACCTTTAACTTCAATAAGCTTATTATTTTCTGTCACCTTTCCTCAGCCTCCTTTCCATAACCTTGATGCCAAATGTAATAAGGAAAACAATAACTATATAGATAATTGCCATTGCGAGATAGGGAACCATATATTCATAAGTACCTGAACCGATGCTCTGGAAAGCAAGGTAAAGGTCCTTTGCACCTACGAAAGAAACAACAGATGTTTCCTTAATGAGGGCAATGAACTCGTTGCCGAGAGTGGGAAGAATGTTCTTGATTGCCTGAGGAATAACAATTTTCATCATAGCAGCAGAATAGCTGAGACCTACTGAGCGTGCACCCTCCATCTGACCGGGATCAACTGAGAGAATACCGGCACGCATAATTTCTGAGATGTAAGCACCGCTGTTAAGACCGAAAACGGTTATAGCAACAACAACCGAGGACATCTTGATGCCCATAAGAGGAAGCATTACATAATAGAACACAAGAAGCTGAACTACCATGGGAGTACCTCTGAAAAGGCCTACATAAAAGCTGCAGAAGCCGTCAAGAGCCTTAACGACCTTGCTGTATTTAGGAAGAACTCTGACTGTTGCAATAAGAGTACCGATAAGAGTACCGATAAGAAGACCTGCAACAGCAATAAGCACAGTGTTCTGAAGACCGGTAAGAACCTCTTTATAACCACCGCGTTCTATGAGTATTTCCAGAAATTTTTCTATTTTCAGTGAGAAACCGTTCATAGCATTTTCCTTTACTTTAATTTACATTAATAGTGCCTTACTGTTTTCAGCAAGGCACCAGATTAAGTTTTTGTTTGTCTTATGAAAGAGCGTTGAAGTTAGCAACAATCATTTCAGCGGGAGCTGCGTCAATGATTACATAGTTGATGTTGCCGTTGATAAGATCCTGAACAGCGAGAGCACCGTTGTCGTAACCCTTGCCTTCAACTGCGAAACCGTCGAATTCCCATTCAGCATCACCGAGAACATAGAACTGAGCTGTTGTGCCGTTCTGATATCCGATCTTTGTTGTTGCATCGTAGCTCTTGAGAATTTCTTCAACTGCTGCTGCGTCTGCACAAGCATCGAATGTTGTGTCGTCAGCAAGAGTGATGAGCTTCTGTGAAGCTACATAGTATGATTCTGAGAAGTTAACGTGTTCTTTTCTTTCGTCCTTAACTGTAAGACCTGCCATTGCGATATCGCACTTGTGCTGACCTACTGAAAGGCAAACTGATTCGAACTTCATGTTGTTGATTACAAGCTCCTTACCGAGTTCTTCAGCAAGAAGAGCAGCGATTTCCATATCGATACCGTAGTATGAATCGCCTTCCATGTATTCAAAGGGAGCAAAAGCAGCGTTTGTTGCAACGATGAGCTGATCCTTTGAGGGGTCTTCAACAGCTGACTTAACAGCTACGGGTGTGCCATCGCCGAAGTAGTTGTTGCAGATAGCATCAAATGTGCCGTCTTCCATAATCTTAGCGATGAATTCGTTTGTCTTTTCAAGAAGTTCGGGCTGAGCCTTATCTACGCCGAAAGCGTATTCTTCTTCTGTGAGGTTGATGTCGATTACCTTTACAACTTCAGTAGCTTCTGTGCCTCCGTTGTCTGTGTTACCGCCGCAAGCTGCAAGAGCAAAAAGCATAACAGCTGCAAGCGCGATTGCTAAAAACTTTTTCATGAATAAAATCCTCCATATATATTTGTATAGTTTTTACATAGCGATATTTTAGCCTTCTTCACCCTAAAAGTCAAGATTAAAATGCAAGTTTTTACAGAAAATCCGTATATTTTTGTATGAATAAGCAGATTTATGTATATTTTTTAGTTCTTTGAAAGAGCAGGCTTGAAATATTCATCAAGAAACTCATCAACAACCTGCCAGTATTCCTCGTGGAACCAGTGTGATGAAAGTGCATGCTCAGCACCCTTGATGATATGCTTACGCTTAGGTGTGGGACAAGCGTTATAAACGGGGTCAAGATTTTCAAGAAGAACAAAGTTGTCCTTGTCACCGTGAATAAAGAGTACGGGCACCTTAGCCTTTTTGATCTGCTCAACAGCAGAAGCCTTTCCGAAGAAGAAGCCGTTGATAAGTCTGTTAATAAGACTTGCCGGGGGCATAACAAGCTGAGGAGGAATGTGATATTTTCTAATGCATTGGTCAGTGAAAATATCCTTAACTGATGTAAATCCGCAATCCTCAATTGCAACAATAACATTATCGGGAAGCTTTTCGCCAAGAGTCATCATTGTTGTGGCACCGCCCATTGATGTGCCGTGGATTACGATTTTACATTTCGGGTTTTCTTTTACAATGCTGTTTACCCAGTCAACAACATCAAGACGGTCATTCCAGCCCATAGTAACAAATTTGTGCTCACTGTTGTTATGACCGCGAAGGTCAGGAAGAAGCACATTGAAGCCGCGGTTATAGAATTCCTGAGCATAGCTTGACATTTCTCTGTTTACATTTGTCCAGCCGTGAAGAACAATTGCCCAGATATTGCTGTTTGACGGGTTGCGGAATTCAACACCGTGAAGGTTCTTACCCTTTCTGTTTTTGATAATAACCTCCTGATGGTAGGTTGTGTCATACCATTTGTAGCCTGCAACAAGGTTGGGGTTGCTTGCGTTTCTTTCAAAAAGGCTGTTCTTTGCAGGAACAGTCATATCCGGTCGCTTCTTGTTGCCTAAAGCAATAAAGAAGAAGAAAATAGCAAGACCGAAATATGCCACGAGAAGAAAAGCTGCAATAGCACCGAGCACGGTGAGAAGAATTTTGATTTCGTGAGTCACGATGAATCTCTCCTTTACATATTTTTACATTAATTATAATTATACACTCTATGGATAAAAAAAGCAAATAAAATTTTTATTTATATTTTTTGCTTTAAATTGCAAAAAAACTATTTACTTTTTTGGTTTAGTGTGTTAAACTGTAAGGCAGGAGAAATTCAAACCTGAAAGGAAACGATAAAAATGACAGACAGAAACATCCAGAAAATCAACAAAAACATTGACTATCTCTACGAAATCATTCTCAAAATTGAAACAAAGGAAGAGTGTGAGGCTCTTTTTGATGACCTTTGCACAAAGACAGAGCTTGCTTCAATTTCACAGAGACTTGTTGTTGCAAAAATGCTCAGAGATAAAAAGGTATACAGCGACATCGTTGCTGAAACCGGTGCAAGCACTGCAACTATAAGCCGAGTTAACCGCTCACTTGCTTTCGGTAAGGGTGGCTACGAAAAGCTTTTCAATAAAGAGGGCTGATAAAAATGGCAGGCTACGGTGATTTTGCATACTATTATGACTTGCTTACCGAGAATGTCGATTATGAAAGCAGATGTGAATACATTTGTAATCTCCTTGCTGAAAACGGAGTTGGCAAGGGGATTTTGCTTGACCTTGCATGCGGCACGGGTACAATGAGCCTGCTTCTCTCCGATAAGGGCTATGATGTAATCGGCGTTGATGCTTCCGAGGATATGCTTTCGGTGGCTCAGGAAAAGAAAATGGAAAGCGGAAAGGATATAATGTTCCTTTGTCAGAGAATGGAGGAGCTTGACCTTTTCGGCACAATCAACGCTGCAGTATGCACACTTGACAGTATCAATCATATTACAGATGAAAAAATGGTGCAGAAGGTTATTTCAAAGGTGTCACTTTTTATGGAGGATAAGGGACTTTTTCTCTTTGATGTGAACACTCCCTATAAGCACCGTGAAGTTCTCGGGGACAATACATTTATATATGATATGGATGATGTATACTGTGTCTGGCAGAACAGCACCGATAAAGATACTCTTCTAACAGAGGTAAGCCTTGACATTTTTGAAAAGGATACCGAAGAGGAGGATGATGTATACTATAGATATAGTGAAGAGTTCTCTGAAAAAGGCTATGAGCTTTCAGAAATTGAAAAGTGGCTTACTGAAAACAAGTTTGATGTGCTTGGTATTTTTGAAGAAATGACGAAGAATGCTGTCAGCGAAAACACTCAGCGTGCAGTTTTTCTTGCAAGAAAAATAGGAACTCAGTAAAAGGAAGGTTATTATGGGTAAATCAATAAGATGTATTTCCCGTGACGGTACACTTACCGTTATGGCAATCAACTCAACAGATATAGTAAACAAGGCTGTGGAAATTCACGAGACCTCAGCAGTATGCTCAGCAGCTCTCGGCAGACTTATTACTGCAGCTTCACTTATGGGCAGTGTGCTTAAGGGTAAGGACCATTCAATTACTCTGCGCCTTAACGGTGGCGGCCCTGCAGGCTCAGTTATTGCTGTTTCAGACAGTATGGGTAATGTAAGAGGCTATGTAGGTCAGAGCGTTGTTGAAATTCCTCTCAATGCAAAGGGCAAGCTTGATGTTGCCGGTGCAGTCGGTAAGGACGGCTTTCTTACCGTTATCAAGGACCTTGGAATGAAGGAGCCTTATGTTGGTAAAACTCCCATTGTCAGCGGTGAAATTGCCGAGGATATTACTGCATACTTTTCAATCAGTGAGCAGACACCTACTGTATGCGCTCTCGGTGTGCTTGTTAATCCCGACCTTACAATCAGGGCTGCAGGCGGTCTTCTTATTCAGCTTCTTCCCACAGCACTTGACGACACAATTGACCTTGTTGAAAAATCAATTGAGGGACTTGAGCCTATTTCAACTCTTATTGACAGAGGTATGACTCCCGAAGATATTTGCCATCATGCACTTAAGTACTTCGAGCTTGATGTACTTGACGATGCAGAGCCTGAATATAAATGCTACTGCTCAAGAGAAAGAGTAGAGGCTGCTCTCATCAGCACAGGTGAGGAAGAGCTTCTTGATATGGCTAAGGATGAAAAAACAGAGGTTAGCTGTCAGTTCTGCGATAAAAAGTATGTGTTCACACCTGATGATCTGAAAAAGCTTGTTAATAAAGCTAAAAAATAACCGTAAAAAAGGGCTCAGAAAAAAACTTGAAAAAATTTAAAAAAAGTTGCAAAAAAGTGTTGACAAAACCTTTTTTATGGTGTATAGTATACGAGTCGCTGTGAGGAACACCTCGCAGTAACGTGGGAGCATAGCTCAGCTGGGAGAGCATCTGCCTTACAAGCAGAGGGTCACAGGTTCGAGCCCTGTTGTTCCCACCAAATGGCCCGGTAGTTCAGTTGGTTAGAACGCTAGCCTGTCACGCTAGAGGTCGACGGTTCGAGCCCGTTCCGGGTCGCCATTTCCGGAGGATTCAATAGAGTTCTCTATTTGCCTCTGTAGCTCAGTTGGTAGAGCAGTGGACTGAAAATCCACGTGTCGCTGGTTCGATTCCGGCCGGAGGCACCAAATATGCGGATGTAGCTCATCTGGTAGAGCGCCACCTTGCCAAGGTGGAGGTAGCGAGTTCGAGCCTCGTCATCCGCTCCAGAATAAAAGAAGTCATCGTTTCGATGACTTCTTTTTTTAGCTAAATTCGGCAAAGCCGAGCTAAATTGACCTTCGGTCAGCTAAATTCCTGTTGGGAGCTAAATTACCTGCGGCAGCTTAAAGCCGAATTTTATTTAGCTTCACGCAGTGAAATTTAGCTATGAGCTTCAGCGAATAATTTAGCTGCGAAGCAATTTAGCTATGTACAAGTTTAATATTTTATGATAGTATAAATAAAAAGGAGACGTGAATATGGCAGATAGTATAATGCTTGAAAAGGCTAAGGATTTTGCTGTTGATATTATAAATCTTTGTAAAAGTATAAAAGAAACCAAGAGAGAAAGCGTAATGACTAATCAGCTTTTGCGCTCAGGTGCATCTATAGGTGCAAACATCCATGAATCAAAATACGGTCACGGAACAGCTGATTTTATTGCAAAAATGCAGATAGCATTAAAAGAGTGCTATGAATCGGAATATTGGCTTGAACTACTGAACAGAACAAATTATATATCTGATGATGAGTATAAAATTTTGAAAAATAATTGTGGTCAGATCAGACGAATGCTCATCTCTTCCATAAACACAACAAAAGAAAATATGAATTGAGGACAAGAAATGAAGAATTCTGTTGCAGCACATTACGATATATTGATAGCTGAAGGAAATGACCCCGTTCACGACCCTGAACCTCTCAAAGTTTATATGGATAAATGGGATGGACAAGATTTCATTGAGAAAATGAAGCTCGACAAAGCAAAATCCGTTCTAGAAATCGGTGTCGGTACAGGCAGATTAGCTGTAAGAGTTGCACCTGTTTGTAAGCGTTTTACAGGTATAGATGTTTCTTTAGAAACAGCAAAAAGAGCCGAGAAAAATCTGAAAGATTGCAATAATATAAAAATAATCTGTGATGATTTCCTATCTGTAGAGTTTGATGAAAGGTTTGACGTGATTTATTCGTCGCTTACCTTTATGCATATTGAAGAAAAGCAAAGAGCAGTTGATAAGGTTTTCTATCTTCTCAAAAACGGTGGAAGATTTGTATTGTCAACAGATAAAAATCAAAGCGATACAATAGATGCAGGTTTTACAAAAATAAAAATCTTTCCCGATAACCCCGACAATATCAGGGCTTGCATTGAAAAATCGGGAATGAAGCTAGAAGAACAGTATGAAACAGAATTTGCACACATATTCGTTGCTGTTAAATAATGTGAGGTCATCAGCAGATGACTTCTTTTTTTGCTCGCCAAATACTCAGTTGAATTTTTCTAACACCAGTTGAGCCACCTCAAAAAACAAGTTATTGTTTTTCCTTCATTTTTCCGTTATTATAGCATTAAGCTGATCAGTTAATACAATCAGAGGTGATTATAATGACAATTTATTTAAGCGAAAACTTAAAAAGACTCAGACGGGAAAAAGGTTTTACACAGGAAACTTTGGCAGACTTTTTGGGAGTGACGTTTCAGAGCGTAAGTAAATGGGAACGTGGAGAAAGCTATCCTGATATAACGATTCTTCCTGAAATTGCTGGTTTCTTCAGGGTCAGCATTGAGGATTTGCTTGGCGTAAATAAATCCGAAGAGGAAGAAGAAATTAAAAGACTTCTTGAGGAGCATGATAATTTTACGGACAGTAAGCTTATAAAAAAATCAATATACTATCTGAAAGAGAAATACCCCAACGATTTCCGTGTGCAGTTAAGGTATATGGGATATCTTATACACTTTGATAATGCAGCCGAAAATACTAAAAAAATAGAAGCCTTGTATCAGAATATTCAGAATAACTGCACCCAGGATCACATCCGTATTTGTGCAAAAAGATTTTATATACATTATCTTGAGCTTATGGCGAGGGATGAAAGCAGTGATGTAACCTTTGCGGACTGTGAAAGGATTATAAAAGAAATGCCGAGAATGAGAGACGGAAGAGAGATGTATTTCAACTGCTATCCTGAAAACCACCCGGAAAGAGACGGAATAATACAGGAAGCAATTGAAGAAGAAATATTTCTGCTGGATAACACCTTATCCCGTTATTTGTACGATGACAGATATTCTTCAGAATACAGAATTGCTCTTACAGAAAAAGTAATGGAATTTTTCAGATTTATTTATGATGACGGAAACTTCGGCAGAATGTGGAGATTTATGCTCTATAACCACGGTCATACAGGCTTGCGATATTACGAACTTGGTGACACCGAAAATGCACTTGATAATTTCCGTAAAATGAGTGAACTTGCTGTAAGATTTGACAGTATGGACAGAATTACAACTATGGATTCTGTTATGTTTAAGGGTAAGAAATTCGATAAACACACACTGGGTTCTACATATATTGCAAAAATGCAGGTCAGGGAGCTTCTGACTGAAAAGTATCCGTTATCAGAAGAATTCAAGGAATCTGATGAGTTCAGAAGTATAATCGAAATATTGGAATAAACGTAAAAATGCACCTGCTTTGATTTGCAGGTGCATTAAATATTTTAATGTCTTGTATCATCACTGTAGCACTCACACCATCTTGCTGAGAATGACGGCTCTTCACCACCGGCATAAAGATGGCTTAAATCACCGTACTGCACACAGGTGAAAATTGCCTTGCCCTTTTCTCTTTCCTGGGTTACAAGCCTTGTAACAGAGGTGGGCAGTGCAACAAAATTGTGCCACATAATCATAGGTGAAATGCCGAAAATGTGAGAGAGTAAAACCGACTCAAGACCGAAGTGACAGAAGATTACAATAGTATCGTGATTCTCCTCAATTACATCATAAATCTTGCCGTTGTGTCTGTAGCCGTGCTTTTCTAAAAGGGCATCAATGCCGTCACAAACCCTTTTATATTTCTCGCTTACATTACCCTCTGCCATAAGTGGAACACTGTTCCAGTCCTCGTAGGAGTAATATTCGGGAATTTCCGTCCAATAGGCAGGCTTTCTGTCCCAACAGCACATTTTACCTCTTTCAGGGTCGTTGACAGTGCCTTCAAATTCTCTGAGAAAATCAAGGGTTTCCGCCTTGCGCTTCATCATTTTAAGGGTGTATGAGGCGGTCTTTTTTGCTCTGCCCAAGGGTGAGCAGTAAAAGGCCTTTACATCAAGCTTTGAAAGCCTTTTTGCAAGAAGCTTGGCTTCTCTTATGCCCTTTGTTGTAAGGGTGTCAAGGGTGTAGTTAGGGTCGCCGTGACGGACAATAAGTATCTCCATATTTTTTCTCCTTTAATTGTTCTGCTTGAAGTATAACATAATGATTTTTAAATATCAAGAAAAATCCCTTATGCACCTGTTGTACATAAGGGATCAGCTTTTATTTTACATAAACCGATTTGATATTTGATGCGCCTGAATAAAGATTGCCGTCAGCAGTTTTGATGTAAGCCTTTATTCTGATGTAGTAGGTTTTGCCGCCTGAAAGCTTGTTGTTGGTAAAGTTGAGATTCTTTGTGCTGCCAAGCTTTTTGTAGCTGCCGTTTTTACTTGTTGAATAATATACAACATAACCTGTTGCACCGTTAACGGTGTTCCACTTTGCAGTGAAGGTGTTCCTTGCACTTGATTCAGCTGATGTAAGTGAGGGAGTAGCAGGCTTGGTTGTTACGGTGATATCAGTAAGCTTGCCCCAGATAACTTCTCCGTCTCTTGCATAAGGCTTAACTGCATATTTGTAGGTTGTGCCTGAGTCAAGGCTCTTGAAGGTGTGTGTTGTGTTCTTGGTAGCCTTGATAAGGGTTTCCCACTTGTTTTCTTTTTCGTTATAGATGTAAACTCTGTAGCCGTAAGCGCCTGTAACTGCTGTCCAGGTAAGCTTGATGCTTGTTGTGGCGGGCTTTGCAGTTACTGTTGTTTTAGCAGGAGTAATCTTATAGGAATATGTTTTTGAACCGGTGTAATTGCCCTTGAAGGTTACCTTTACCTTGTAAATGCCGGGATTCTTTCTGCCTGATGAATACTTGAGAGTGTAGTCAGTATTCTTAACAAGCTTCTTTCCGCTTGAGTCTGTGATAGTTACGGAAGGAGTTTTTGCTTTTCCGTCATAAACATAGGATGTTGCTGAAAGCTTGATTGTTTTAATCTTCTTGATGGGTGTTGTTGAAATGATTTTATCGCAGCGCTCACATACTGTATCAAGTGAACCGTCTGATGAGGTGGTTGCCTGATTAAGCTTTGACTTTGCTGAATGACCCTTTGCAAGAGTAGTCTTAGGAGTAGTTACAACAAGATCGCATACAGCACAGCGTTCACCTGCAGTTTTACCTGACTTTGTGCAGGTTGCTTCAACGGGCTCAATTGCTTCAATAAAATGATTTGCCTTAGGTACTTCCTTCTGCTCAACAATAACTGCCTTACAGGTGATGCAGTGTCTGCCTTCGGTAAGACCTGTTCTCTGACATGTAGCCGCAACGGCATAGTCAACAACCTCTGCGTGTCCTGTTGCAGGAAGGATAACCTGCTTCTTTGTAACAACGCCGCAAACGAGACATTTTCTGCTTTCGCTTTTGCCTGCAGTTGTGCATGTTGCAGGAATTTCGGGATAAATTTCCTCTGTATGACCTAATGCAGGAATTTCTTCAAGACCTTCAACAATAATTCCGCACACTGAACAGCGCTTGCCTGCCTTATAGCCTACCTCATCGCAGGTGGGGGCATATGCCTGATAGAAAACCTCGGTGTGACCTGAGGGAGGTGTAACTGTCTGCTGAACAATAACTGTGTCGCAGGTTTTGCAGTATCTGCCCTCGGTAAGACCTGTTTTAATGCAGGTTGACGGCACAGCGGGAAGAATTTCAGGCTCGTGATTGAGAAGAGGAAGCTCTTCCTGAGCAGTGAAAACATAATCGCAGTCCGCACACTTTTCACCCTCGGTAAGACCGGGTACAGTGCAGGTTGAGGGTACTGCAGGAACAGTTACCTTTGTGTGACCCTTTGCCGGAATTTCTTCACTTTTTTCTACTGCAAGACCGCAGTGCTTACAAACCACGCCTTCTGTAAGACCTTTTTCGGTACAGGTGGGTTCAACTCTGGGCATATCAACATTTTCGTGACCGAAGGCGGGAATAACTGTCTGTTCACTGATAACTTCTTCACAGCGTGCGCAGAAAATTTTGTCGGTAAGACCGTCTTCTGTGCAGGTTGCTTCCTTGCCTTTTTCGGTTTTTTCATCGTGACCCAAAGCAGGGGTTACTTCGTCAATTTCTTCCTTACAGATTGTACAGCTGAAGCGTCTGTGACCTTCCTCTGTGCAGTTGGGATTGATTATTGTAGCATCATCGTTGTATTGGTGACCGAATTTCTGAAGAATCTCTTCTTTTGAAAAGCCGCACACCTTACATTCGGTAACGATTTTACCGTCCTCTGTGCAGCTTGCTTCCTTAAGGGTTACAGCAGTGCCGAAATCGTGATCGAGAGGCGGAATTTCACTTTCTTCAATAACCTCACCGCAGGTTGCACAGGCTGTCTTTTTGTAGCCACCCTTTGTGCAGTCTGCAGAAATGACTGTTTCTTCTATGTTGTGACTTTCTTCGGTTGCAACAGTTTCAACCTTTCCGCACTTTGTGCAGGTTCTTTCCATTTCACCCTTTTCTTCGCAAGTGGCAATTTTTGTTATTTTCCAGTTGCCGAAGCTGTGAGTTGCACACTCGTAAGCAAAAGCAGGTGAAGCCACTGAGAAAATCATTATGAGTGAAATCATAAGAGCAAAAGCTCTGTTAAAATAGCTTTTCATTTGCTATCCTCCTTTGAACATAAAAATACATTATAATGATACCATTTATAGCGATAAAAGTCAATTTAAAAAGCTATTAAGATAGTATTATTTTTGTTAACGATTTCATCTTAATGCCACAGTGTGAAATTGCGGTGATAAAAAAGTCCCGAAGGAAATTTTCCTCCGGGATAAAATGCAGAAATCAGTTTATTCTTTTGCAAATTCCACCGTTTTTGCCCATTCAATAAATTGTGCACGGTAGGTTTCATAATCTTCCTTGAATGAAGCGAACTGGAAGAACCAGAAAGCCTCATCGCTTTTGTAAAGAGGTACAAAGTATGAGTAAATGTCGCCTGTTTCTTCGTCGGTGTATTCATACTCAAAATATGTAAGTCCGTCTTCTTCCTTAAGCTTTACATAATCGTCAAATTCGTTATATTCGAGGGCGTCTTCACCGTACTGCTTAAGTGTATATTCTTCAAAGTTTTCAAAATAACTGCTGTCATCCTTTGTAATCATAACAATAGTGTCGTATGATTCATAACAGGCAGAATAGCCCTCGTAGTTTCTTTCCGAGAAATCATCGGTCAGGGTGATTGTCATTTCACCGTAGGTAAAGGTTTCGGGAATTTCTGCAGAATCAAGCAGGAAAGGAACAGCAAAGCTGACTGCGAAAACCACAGCAAGAATGATACAGTATATGATAGCCGCTTTTTTGTTAGTCTTTTTTCTGTGTGCAAGAATTTCCTCGTCAGTTACACCGTCAAAACGAAAAACATTACCGTTGAAGGGATTGTATTTATGCTCACCTGTGAGGGTGATATCTTCATCGCCTGTAGGAATTTTGTAATAATCGTTGCAGGTGTTGCGGCTGAGTTTGCCGCCAATGACATACACTCTTCTTGCTATAGAATCAATTTCAAAGGTTTTTTCTTCACCGTTTTTCAGTGTGCCCAGTTTACGGCAGGGGATATCATTTATGACAAGGTCGCTGTTTTCATAATCCTCAAGGTAAATTTTTGATTTTCCGAAACAGCCTGCAAAGGCCTTGTGTCTTTTTATTGTCAGCTTTCTCATAATATTTCTCCTTTCGGTTATGTATCACGATGATAACATAATACGACAAATTATGCAATGTCAATTATTAATAAATTCTGTTGGTAATTTATGACAAAAAATAAGGAACTGTCAGCATGACAGCCCCTTTAATATTATCAGTTAATCTTAGGAAGACTTGCAGCAGCAACTGACTGACCAACTCTTCTTGAATTTTCATCGGGAATATGAAGCTGAATCTTCTTAGCAAGCTCGGGGAATTCCTTATCAAGAACTTCCTGAGTTCTTTCAAGAAGGATTGTACCGCCTTCGCCTGATGTTACACGGCCCATAATGATAACGTGCTTGATATCATAGAATTCGGTGTAGTAAGCGATTGCATAACCGAAGTAAGCACCGATTGTGTCATAAATTGCAGCAGCTCTTTCGTCGCCTTCAGCCATAAGATTCTGAACAACCTTAAGCTTTTCAGCAGGTGAAAGGTTTTCGTCAAGCTCAATACCTGCAGCAGGAGCAAGCTTGATTACGCCGTCCTGTGAGAAATACTTAACGCCGCAGCCGTAGTCGCCTGACCATTCGTCAACCATTGAATCCTTGCAGTAGTCAACGGGAACGAAAGCAAGCTCGTTGAGCCAGCCTGTGATGTTGCCGTCGGGATCGATGTAGCCGCCTGCTTCACTTGTACCCATAGCAACGCCGAGAACGCTGTCGTCGTTAAGGTCCATAGCACCTGCAAGAGCAGTTACGTCACCGTCGTTAGCAACCTCGATGGGAATGTTTTCACCGATTTCCTTTGCGATGTCGAGATACATATTCTTAACTCTCTTTTCACAGTCTTCTTCGCTTACCTTGATGAAAAGAGAAGCAGCCATAATGCGGTTGTTTACATAAATACCTGCTGATGAAACGCCGATAGCGTCAACTCTGGGCATTTTTGAAGCAGCAGTTTTCATAGCCTCAAGGATACCCTGATAGTGATATTCGGGGTCTGAGTTAAGCTTGGGGAACCATACAACTTCTTCTGAGTAAACTGATTCACCGTCAATAACAGCACTAACCTTTCTGTCGCTTCCGCCTGCATCAAAGCCGATACGGCAACCGTCAAGGTGTCTGCCGAGAGGAGCAGCTGATGACTTGTCTTCGGGAGCGTCTTCAAGAGCACAGCACTCAACTACGAAATCCTTTTCGTATGTCTTTTTCATATGACCTACGTCGAAAGCACGAAGACCTGTGGGTGTGTAAGCCTCCTTGATTTTCTGACCTACAACATCGGCACCGGCAATAATAAGCTTCCATGCACCTGCAACCCATACAAGGCTCTTTGCAATACGTTCAACAAAACGGAAGTTTTCTTCATCGTGACCTGTGCCTTCAGGGAAAATTCTTGTTTTATATGTAGTTGTGTAGCCGTCATTTCTTTCAGCGGCAATTACGATATCCTGACCGTTTTCCTTTGTTGCTTCACGCATTTCACGAACAACAAGTGAAAGGGGTTCAAACTGGGGGTCAAGCTTAGCTTTTACTTTAAGATTCATATCTGATTTCTCCTTTGATAATGGTTTTCTCTATATTGAATTCACTGTCGGCAATAATAATATCAGCATCCTTACCGATTTCAAGTGAACCCTTTGTTTTTTCAAGACCGAGTGTTGTTGCAATGTTAAGTGAAGCACAGTTTACGCACTCATAAAGGGGAATATCTGAGTTTGTGTAAACATTCCATACACCCTTGTTGAGCTTCAGTACACTGCCTGCAACTGTACCGTCTTCAAGGCGGCACACAATACCCTTGTAGATGATTTTCTGACCGCCGAGAGTGTATTCGCCCTCGGGAAGTCCGCCTGCAGGAAGACAGTCGGTAATAAAGCAGAGCTTTCTGCCCTTAAGCTTCCAGAGCATATTGTAAAGACTTGCATCTACATGGAATGTATCAACAATAACCTCACAGCTGACATCTGAATTGAGCGCTGCACCCACAACTCCGGGAGCACGGTGAGCAAGGGGAGTCATAGCGTTGAAAAGGTGTGTTGCGTGCTTTACACCTGCATTGACACTTGCCATAGCTGTTTCATAGTCTGCTGAGGTGTGACCCATTGAAATAACAACATCTGTGTCACGGGTGATTTCACGGATTGCTGCAAAATCGTTTTCATCCTCTTCGGGTGCAAGGGTGATTGTTTTGATAATGTCGGCATATTCCTTTACAAAAGTAGCATCGGGCTTGAGAATGTATTTTGCATCCTGCGCACCCTTTTTGCTCTCGCTGATGAAAGGTCCTTCAGCGTGGCAGCCGAGAATTTCACTGCCTTCCCAGGTCTTGCTTTCTTCCTTGAGATTTCTGCATACCTGGAGGGCCTTACGGACAACCTTCATATCCTCTGTCATTGTTGTGGGAAGATAGCCTGTTACACCGTTTGCAAGAAGCCCCTTTGAAATTGTACGGATGCTTTCTTCTTCACCGTCACAAACATCCTTGCCGAGATAACCGTGAATGTGCATATCAATAAGACCGGGAGCCACATAGCTACCCTTTGCATCAATGATTTCACAATTTTCAGGAATGTTTTCTGCGGGCACAATACCCTCAATCACATCTGAATAAAGCAGAGCACAGCCTTCAGCTATTCTGTCCTTAAGAATGATTTTTCCGCCTGTTATCGCTTTCAATCAATCACTTCCTTAAAATCATATTTATTCAGTTTTATTCTATCAAAAGAAAAACGAAAATGCAAGAGTTTTTATAGTAAAAATCACATAATCGCCCGGTACGGCATAACATCAGGATTTTCTTTGTTTTTCCCTTGACATAGTGGAAAAATTTTTATATAATATTACACTGATAGTTTATATTCTAATGTATACACAAGAAAGGAAGATATATATGGCACAGGAAATTTTGCTTACTTCTGCCGGTCTTAAAGAACTGGAGGACGAACTGGAATACCTCAGAGTTACCGGTCGTCAGGAAATCAAAGAAAAAATTCAGGTTGCACTTTCATTCGGCGACTTATCAGAAAACGCTGAATACGACGAAGCAAGAAACGACCAGGGTAAACTTGAAGCACGTATTCTTGAAATTGAGGACATTCTTTCAAGAGCAAAGCTTATTGACGAGGATGCACTCAGCACTGATGTAATCCAGATGGGTTCTAAAGTGACAATCAAGGATGTCGAATACGGTGACATTTATAAGTATCAGATTATTTCTTCAACATCAACATCAAAGGATAAGGGTGTTGACTACCTTACAAGTGATGAATCACCCGTTGCAAAGGCTCTTATCGGTCACGCAGCAGGCGACATTGTAGAGGTTGAAGCTCCTATCGGTATCATCAAGTACGAAGTTATCGAAATTACAAAGTAAAAAGCGAAAGGACAGAAATAAATGTCAGAGCAGAACATTGCAAACGCACCTGCAGCAGAAGTTCAGCAGGACGTTAATGAATTAAGAAAAGTAAGAGTTGATAAGCTTGAGGCTCTTCAGGCAGAAGGCAACGATCCTTTTGTAATCACAAAGTATGACTGGACTCATCACAGTGCTGTAATCAAGGAAGGCTTTGATGAGCTTGAAGGCAAAACTGTTCGTGTAGCAGGCCGTATGATGTCAAAGCGTATTATGGGTAAGGCTTCATTCTGTAATGTTAAGGACCTTAAGGGTAACATTCAGTCCTACGTTGCACGTGACAGCCTTGGTGAAGAAGAATATAAAGCATTCAAAAAGCTTGATATCGGTGACATTATCGGTATTGAAGGCTCTGTTTTCAAAACAAAGACAGGCGAAATTTCAATTCACGCAGAGAAGATTACACTTCTTTCAAAGTCACTTCTTCCTCTTCCCGAAAAGTTCCACGGTCTTACAAACACTGACACAAGATACCGTCAGCGTTACCTTGACCTTATTATGAACGACGAGTCAAAGGATGCACTTGTAAAGCGCTCACTTATCATCAGAGCAATCAGAAAGTATCTTGACGGACAGGGCTTTATTGAAGTTGAAACACCGATGCTCGTTTCAAATGCAGGCGGTGCAGCTGCAAGACCCTTTGAAACTCACTTTAACGCACTCAGCGAAGATTTCAAGCTCAGAATTTCACTTGAGCTTTATCTTAAGAGACTTATCGTAGGCGGTCTTGAAAGAGTATACGAAATCGGTCGAGTATTCCGTAACGAAGGTCTTGATACAAGACATAATCCCGAGTTCACACTTATGGAGCTCTATCAGGCATACACTGACTACCACGGTATGATGGATCTTACAGAGAACCTTTACCGTCACGTAGCACAGGAAGTTCTCGGTACAACAACAATCGTATTCAACGGTGTTGAAATGGATCTTGGCAAGCCTTTCGAAAGAATCACAATGGTTGACGCTGTTAAGAAGTATGCAGGCGTAGACTTCAACGAAATCAAGACAGATGAAGAAGCTAAGGCAATTGCTAAGGAAAAGGGTGTAGAATTCGAAAAGAGACACAAGAAGGGTGACATTCTCAACCTCTTCTTTGAAGAATTTGTTGAGCATCATCTTATTCAGCCCACATTCCTTATGGATCATCCCGTTGAAATTTCACCCCTTACAAAGAAAAAGCCTGAAAACCCCGATTATGTTGAGCGCTTTGAGTTCTTCATGAACGGTTGGGAAATGGCAAACGCTTACTCAGAGCTCAACGATCCCATCGACCAGAGAGAACGTTTCAAGGCTCAGGAAGAGCAGCTTGCTCAGGGTGACGAAGAAGCAAACACAACAGACGAAGATTTCCTTTGCGCTCTTGAATACGGTATGGCACCCACAGGCGGTATCGGCTTCGGTATCGACAGAATGGTAATGCTCCTTACTGATTCACCCGCAATCAGAGACGTACTTCTCTTCCCCACAATGAAGAGCTTGGATAAGTAAAACTCTCAATAAGCCCTATTTTACTAGGATTTTGAGGGGTGTAAAATCCTGAAAACTTACATCATACATCAAATTTACATCAATTGATGCAAAAAGTGTGCAAAGAAAGCTTTTTCTCTAAATTTTTTGATGTAAGCTTACAATTAAAAATATGAGAGACTGTTAACAGATTTAATTCTGAAAACAGTCTCTTTTTTATGTCTAAAATAGGCACATTGGATTGATTTTTCTTTATGCAGTAGAATGAAGCTACTAAATACAAGGAGGTATCTTTATGATAAGAAAAATCAGGTTTATGGATTTTGAGTGCAATCTACTTATCAATGGAATGAATGAGTTCCGCAATATGCTCTTGGAAGACAGATTCCACCGATGAGTTGATATACAGTTAAATCAAATTTAATACAGTATTGCACGCATAACTGTTGTTGTTTGTAAGAACTTTGTAATAGGTGTTATGATATTATGTTAAAGAATGTGTAGGTATTATTTTTTTGCAAATATATCATATATACAAATAATTACAGGAGGTTGTATAAATGACTGCATTAGATAAGGTTTGTTTTTATGTGGCGGATATCGTACCGTTTTTAGCAAGTCTTGGAGCTTTTATATATGGTGTAAAGCATTTCTTTGAAAAGGGTAAAGCTTATTACCTGCAGATAGTAACCATGGCGTTTGGTTGTTATGCGATGGGAAGCTTATATTATCTGTGCCAATCAATTACTGCTGAAGAAGTGCCGGAGGGCTTTACTGCAGCTTATCTGGGAAGAATAGGATTTTTCCTGTTTCTATTCACTGCAAATTTCGGACAAATGGATGGATTGGTAGATGATAGGACACCGGCTTTTAAAAAATTCAGATATATTGCTCTGATTGCTCCGATTGCGGTAGCTTTGCTGTATGTGCCTTGTATTTTGTCTGATATGCTGATCAGTACAAAAATATCATTGGTTTTTATGTGGATTGCTGCAATGTGCAGTTCCTATTATAATTTTAAGCACGCTGTTATAAGCGATTTGGGATATGGATTTGTAAAAGCGATAAGACCATATAATATATGTGCTTTGATTCTTACTTTTACAGAGCTTGTATTACATATACTTTGGGCTAACTCTGATAATTGCGGCTTTGTGATAATTGCTCTTGTGTCGCTTGTGTTCAGTGTTATGAGTGTCGTTACAATTCTTGCACTCAAGAGAGGAGTGGAAGCATGGAAAATTTAATTTATATCCTCTTTGTCTGCATTACAATTCCTCTTGCACTGATGGCGTGTTTGATCGACAAAAAGCCAAGACGTATTGTTATATTTTTTATAATCGGTATCTGCTCTGCAGTGTTTGCGTCAGAGGTCAACGGTATTCTGACTTATCTTATCCCGCTTGATGTGTTTGACTTCACAGTAAGAGTTACACCGATTACAGAAGAAATTATCAAAGCAATTCCCGTGCTGTTCTTTGCAAAAGAAATCTCCAACAAAAAAGAGACCCTTATAACAGTTTCATTGGCTGTCGGTATCGGATTTGCGGTTATGGAAAACACATACATACTTACACAGAACATTGAATATGTTTCAATGCTGTGGGCAATAATGAGAGGCTTCGGTACAGGCATAATGCACGGAATGTGCACATTCCTTGTGGGTACGGGCTTTGTTTTTGCTAATAAAAATAAAAAGCTGTTTGTTGTGGGTACATTTGCGCTGCTGTCGTTAGCTATAACATATCATTCGGTATTCAATATGCTTGTTCAGTCTGATTTAAGATATGTGGGTGCGTCCCTTCCGATTGTAACATATGTCCCCTTTGTTTTGTTAATATACAAAAACCGTAAGAAAAGGAGTGTAAGCAAATGAAGAAATTCAAAAAAATCTCACTGATTGTAATGTCAATAATGCTGTGTTTAACAGTTCTGTGTCAGACAGCAACTGCAGCGTTTCTTACTCCCGGTAATGTCAGTAACCGTTATATCAAGGATATTAAACTGATTTATGCTGACAGCGTAGATGAAGCCAAAACACAGCTTCCCGAAGATTACAGCCTGCTTGAAAACAACCTCAATGAAGGCACGGGTGAGCTTGGAGTATATATCTGCTACAGCACAACCAAGAATCCGGAAGAAGCAATCACCGATATAAAGGTTATGCACGAAAGCGGCGGCTTCCAGAGAACAGACTTCAAAGCATCTCTCAACGATGCAATTGACGGTGTTTATAGCCTTGCTCAGGAAATGACAACCGCTGTAAATGAATTTATTCAGAACTATAATAACGGTGTTCCTGCTGCGGTTTATGCAAAAGAAGCTCTCGACTATTTTCAGTATGATGCAAATACTCTTCTCGGTGACTTTATGTTAAGCGGCACGGGTACTTATCAGGATTACGGACGAATGATTCTTATGTGCCACGAGGATATCCTCAATCCTATCCTTTCACTTCTTGCTCTCGGTGTTCAGCAGAAGTCAGGTGAAAACTGGATTGACCGACTTGCAAATGTTGACCCTACAACCTACAGTTCAGCACAGGATGCAAAGTACCGTGACCGTGCAACAAAGCTCAGACCCATTCTTCAGCAGTTCAATGACATATATTGTTATGTTATGGGTTATTATGACATAACCTATACTTATGATGACCTTACAGATGAAAATGATAAAGAGCTTTTCACACAGATGGCAGAAAATAAGGATATGTTTACTGTTTTGCAGACAATACTCCGCAGCTATAGTGTCGGCATCCAGAATACTGATGACTACGGTGCGTGGACTGCAGAGGATATGTTTACAATTGGTCTTAATAATACAATGAATCTCTATGAAAGCTATGCCCTTATTGAGTGTCTTACACCGGGTCAGGAAATTATGCTTCGTCTGACAGGCCCTTATAGTTTCATTATAGGCTCACAGAATACTGACGAGGTGCTTGCAGAAGCAAGAAAAGCAATAGTTGAAAATCTTGACACAAACGAGAAGATTCCCATCTGGGATGGAGTTAATCTTGATATATTTGAGCAGGAGGTCGGACTTACAAACGAAGCTCAGCGCAGTATCGCTGCGGGTAAGCAGTACGATATTTTTGCTAAAGATGTTGATACTCTCGCTCAGAAGTACAGAGATATCGCCAGTGTGGTATCAAGTGCCTTTACAATTGCATCATGTTCGGTTCTTGTTACAAAATGTGCTTTGGTTTTAGCTCCGAAAATTTTCAGTAAATTCGGAGGTCTTGCTATAGCTAGTGCTATTACGGCCTTTGGATCGTCAGCGATTGTAACCACTCTTCTCACGGTTCTTGGTATAACCTTTACTGTTGTAAGCATTGTCTGTTCAATTATTATTACCTTCTTCCTTGAAGATATCATAGCCTGGATGCTTACTGAGGAGTATGACCGAACTACTATACCGAAGTATATGGTTGACGAGGTCGTAAATAAAGAGGGTATATCAACCTATGCATATTACCAACGAGTCGATAATGTCAGAACTGACGAGGAATTAGACCTTGATACAGAGGAAAATGAAAACGGTTCTGATATCAACGTAAATGAAGGCTACAGGTGGATGGCTCTTTACACTTCAAACAAGTCAAGCCTCGGTAACCCTATCAAGGAAGGCTTTCTTGTTGCTACTGACAGCGGTGTTGAAAAGGAAGGCTATGTTCCTCTTGCGATGTTCGGTAAAACTGTTGCTGAAAACCTCAACGGTTATGCTGACAAGGTGTCTTCAAGGTATCCTGCACTTTACCTTCATTATCCCCAGGATAAGATTACTCCCGTTGAAAGCGAAAAAATCTACATCAGCCATATCCGGGTTGAAAGTGCCAAGCATGAGGATGAGGCTAAAAAGAAGCTTACAGACAGCGGCTTCCTTGTGTTTAACCATGACTTCGGTTGTAAAAAAGACGAGTCAATATTTATCGGCTACAAGCTTACTGCTAATGCAAATGATGCTGTAAGAGACATCCGTCTTCTTTACAGCTGCAACAGCTCAAGTGTAACTTTTGGTGATCTCAACTACGGAGCAATGGGCACCATCGGTAATTTCTCACTTATGGTAAGCTCAACAAGCTCTAACCCTGCACCGCCCGTTCTGCATCTTGCAGTTTATGAAAAGGATGTGCTTCCCGATGCAGCTCTCGGTTATGAGCCTATAAACGAATTTTCCGGCGGTCTGGCACAGCCACTCGGCAGAACTGATTACAGACTTTATTTTATGCCTGAAACAACCTTTACAACAGGCCCCGATTACCTTGCAGGTATCAAGAGTGATGTTTATTACTACAATACATATACATCAAATACAGGTAACAAACATCCTCATGTATATTATGATGAGACCGATATGTTTGAAAACAGTGTTGACAGCTACAGAGCTTATAAGGCTCAGAACTACGGTGAACTGTTCTTCGATTTCGATTCTCAGACATACTTCTATTTTGGCGCAAAAAACAGCAACGATTCCAACAACTATGTCAACCTGGCATACAAATACACCACTACCAAAAACCCGTACCGTGCAATCTACGGTGTTACTGCTAATAAGAGTAACGGTCTGGACAGGTTTGCAGATTCAGTTGATTACGCTAATGTGGGCTATGTGCTTGCCGCTGCTGAACTCAGTTACAACAGTACTTTCTATACAGGAAGTAAATTCCCCTATAAAGGCGATAATAATAAAAAAGAGTTCGGAGACTATTATTCCTATTATGTTGCAAGTGATATTACTGATATTACTTACTATAGCTCAAAAAACAGCTACGGCAAGGCTGATGCATGGTATCAGGATCTGGACGTTTCGATGCGTACAGCAGTACACTCAGAGGAATATGTATTCAATCAGGATATTACTCAGGTGTTATATAACAGCAAGATGAATGCGCTTTACCTTTCCGGTTATCAGACAGGAAGAACACCTCTTACATTAAATGACATTATCCTTTCAAAAACACCTTTGGATGCAAGTGAAATTCCTGCAAACTTCACACCCGTTATCTATATGATAGGCAACAGTGTTGATCCTGCAAACATTGTCCCTTCACAAGGCAATGCAGTTATTGGACAACGCTCAACAAAAGGCGGTCTCAGTTCAGAAGATGTAAAGGCTGTTCTTTACGATGAGGTATACATGTATTTCCGAAATGAAAAAATAATCAATGGAAAGACAGTTGCTCAGACCAATCCCAAAGAAGGAAGGTACGTATCAGCTATCTATATCGAATCTAGAGAAGAGATTCGTGAAACCAATGTCAAAAACAGCAAAACAGGAGAAGCAATTCTTTGTGAAAACATTGGCAAGGCAGTTGTAGAAAACAGCCTTTTCGGAAAAGGTGCAACAACCACTTACAGAATCAATATCAACACCGAATTCGATGAGGATGACGACATAGAAAATGCCAATTACACCTATGTGGGTATTCAGAAATCCGACAAGGCAAGTGAAGCGCTTACTGATATCAGACTCTATGTTGCTCAAAAGGGTGAGCGTCCCGAACCGGAAATCAATAGAACTATTACATATAACGGAGAAACCTTCCCTGTTAAATATACACGTGTATCTCTTGCAAGTCTTACCGAGCAGGGGAACAAAGATGATGTAACTTGTGCTATGGAGCGTCAGGTTTATGTCTATGTTTCAAGCCATCCCGCTTTAGGTGCTCCTATTACAGAAATCAAGATATCTGATATATATTCATACGAAGATTTCGAGCCCGTACTCACAATGGATGACAAGCATTTCATAACTGCTTACAATGAAAATGTGAAAGCAGGCATAGCTGCAAT
Source organism: Acutalibacteraceae bacterium (assembly GCA_045121075.1). Classification (GTDB taxonomy): domain Bacteria; phylum Bacillota; class Clostridia; order Oscillospirales; family Acutalibacteraceae; genus UBA6857. The sequence goes on from JBGVFK010000064.1 coordinate 55,028, forward strand.
TTTCGTTGAATATGACTACTTTATGCACGGAAATCACCTTTCATTCAAGCGTGAGGGTGCTGACAAGCCATACATTCAGAGCATCAAGCTTGCATATGGAGACGATGACCTTCAGGCAACAACAAAGCTTCTTGAAGCGGGATACACAGATATCATTAAGAAAGACCTTAATGAGGACGCAGGCGGTAAGTTTGTCTATCTCGGTATGACACGTACCGCAGATGAAAAAGATGCTATTTACGATCTTATCCTTACAAACAATACCTCATCACCTGCCAAGAACTGGAATCAGTACACCCTTGCTTCAGATATAGACCTGAACTACAAAGCAGGTGGCAAGTATATTTATCTCTACCAGAGCAAAACAAAGGTGATGAACGGTGGCCCACTGACAAACCTTAAAGCGGTTGATGAGTACTATAAGAGACCTGAAGAGTCTGCAAACGACGGCACTGTTACTATGATTGGTGCAGGTAGCGTTATATATAAGGAAGATTATGTCGTAAATCAGGATGCAGAAAAACAGGATGTCAATCAGCGTGCAGGCGGCGACTATATCTATCTTGTAATGACCAGAGAAATTAAACTGAATTCTTCGATGGCATATCTCGGCTCAATGCTTGGCACAGGCTCTATTGTGGTAATCGGTCTTTTCCTTGCTGCGGCTGCAGGTGCAATCATTTATGTTAAGCTTAAGAAAAAACGTGAAGTAGAAAAAAGCGATGAAATAATTAACGAGGAGACACAAAATTTATGAAATTATCAAAAATATTAATCAGTATGATTCTTGTTGTTACATTGTGCATGACAATGGTAATGCCTGCAAGTGCCGGCAGAGTTACTTATTACTTAAGTGACCTCAAAATGGCAGAGGCAGCCACAGCAGACGAAGCAAAAAAGATGCTCATAGATGTAGGCTATGAAATCCTTGATAAAAACCTTAATCCCGGCGGTGACAAGGCTGTTTATCTCGGTTACAAGAAGTCAACAAATGTTGACGATGCAATTACCGATGTAAAAGTAATGAATATGAACGGCGGCTTCAATATCTCTGACTATGAAACCATCTTCGAGGAAGCAATGGATACATACAGCTCAGAGGTTAACAACCTTCGTGTTGCCGCTAAGGAGTTTGCAGAAAACTACAAGGCGGGCAAAAAGGAAGCACTCAACGCTTACCGTCAGCTCAACTACTATTATGTTGAGAATGATAAAGGCGTAAAGACCTATATGGGCGACTATATGCTTAACTTCCCCGAAAAAAATGAAGGCTTTGCAGATATCCTCTTAAAGGGTAACACCAATATTCTCAATAATATCCGTATCCTTCTTTCAATGGGTGTTGCAGACGGTGGTGACCTTATCGAAAGAATCAAGACAGCTGCTGCAGACGAATCAACCTACACTCTTGCAAAGCACTATGACAATGCCAAGGAGCTTGCAGGTAAAATTCAGCAGTTCAAAAAGCTTCTTGCTGAGGCAAAGACAGAAATTGCAGAAATCGAAGCAGATCCCGATATGACAGAGGACGAAAAAGAAGTAGCATTGATATTTCCGAAATACACAGCAACTCTTCTTCTCAGTTTTGATTATATTTTAGAGTCAATTCCTTGCGGTGACACAAATTACAGTGATTATTTCGAAACAGCCACTGATGTTGATTACAAGCTTCTTTATCCCTTTGTTGAAGCTATGACAGAGGGTCAGCGTGCAATGGCAGTTTCAGGACAGCTTCATTCAGTGCTTGTTTACAACTCAGTTGAAATGAGCGACGAGGAACTGGAAGCAAAGCTTGCTGAAACTGAAAAAAATCTTGAGCCCTTATCAGTTTACCTCGGCACAGACATGAACCTTCTTGAAGGTGCAGTGGCTGTTACATCAGATGCATTAAGAGAAGAAGCAGCATCAGGTAATCAGTGGTTTGCATGCTTTACAGGTAATCAGGCTCTTGACATCACTATTTCCTCACTCTTCGGTGCAGGCGGTGTGGCACTTTTAGGTGTTTCAAGTCATTATCTTAAGAACATTATAGATGCTTCTCACGTTAATGAGATTGATGCATCTACTCTGGAATTCAATAATCAGGTAATTTCAGACTGGAAGTCTAAACTTGCAGAGGGTCAGATCAGTCAGGAAAAGTTTACCGAAATGACACAGCAATATGTTGACTCAAATAATGCTATAAATGCACAATATACGGTTCCTACAAGTAAGATTGTGCTGTCATCACTTGGTGTTGCTGTCGGTCTTGCAATGATTGCATTCAGCATTTATTCAATCGTTCAGATAGTTGACAAGTACAATCCCAGTTACACAAAGATTCCTGCAAATATGGTTGACACAGTTGAAACTGACAACGGCAACAGATTCATCAATTATACAGTTGTTAACTCACTTTATCAGGATGGCGGTAAAGCTGCTGAAAAGCCCGGTGATACAAACGGCTACAGCGGTAAGCAGTGGAACGCAATTTACTACACAAAGAGCTTCGAAGCCGGTAAATGCATGACCTCAACAGGCTACTTCATTGATTCAGCCGACAACTTCGGTAAGTACACACCCGTTGCAGGCTTTGGTACAAAGAATTGCTATAACCTCAACTCCTTCAACGGTGAAGAAAACACAGAGACCGTTTATATGGCTTTCGGCAACTCAAATAACAAGAAATCAGCTGAAACTTCAGTGCCCACTGTAATCGGCAGTATGTTTGCATACGGTGCAATAGCTATCAGCGGTGTTACAGGTATGGGTCTTGGTATGTGCATTATGTCACTTATCAAGCGTAAAAAGGAAAGCTGATAATTAACAAAACTTAATCAAAAAAAGTCATCCGTTTTGGGTAACTTTTTTGATGAAATCTGATAAAACGTCTTGTTTGTAAGCGGTTTGTAATAGGCTGTTGTATATAATTTAAACTACAGTATATCCAACTGAAAATCTGTGTGTCAGAAGTAAAACATTAATAAGGAGTATATATTTTATTATGAAAAGGTATAAATTATTTTTACCGACAATAATCCTTGTTGCTGCGATTATGCTTACTATGATTTCTGCGTTTATTGCCGGTATAGCGTTAAAGCCAACGGTTACCGAAAGTGAATTTCCGTTTTCCATCACATACGAATTGGATGGAGAAACCGTAACAATCAATGATGTTTACAAAGCACGTTATAAAGAAAATAAAAAATATAAATCCCGTATATACAGCGGTGAAATTGGTAATTTGGGTGAAGACAATACCATCTATACTCTTAAAACTGATGAAACCGGAAGAATCGAATTGTGGACCCATTTTTATCCGGACTATCTGATGGGAGATGCCTGGTACGATTACTTTGATGAAGAGGCTTTCGAACCGAGAATTTATTATTATGATGCTGAAGAAAACGAGTTTTATGACAAAGAAACCTTGTCTGAACAAGGAGTAAAGCTTATAAGCTTTGAATATCCGGAACCGATTGAAAATTCAATGGTTTTTTCACATATTATAATTCCTGAAAGCGACGTTGTTGTCCCCGCGATTATAATCGCTTTCTTGGCGATGGTTGCAACTATAATTTTCGTTAAAAAGGATAACGATTATATAAGTATGCCGATAAACACGATTACGGTTGTTTTTAATTTCGTTATCGGCTTTATTGCGATTCCGTTCTTTACGACTTTTGCCGGCCTTCTTGAAGCAATGGGAGATGTAGGTGATATTATGAATTTGGTAATTTACTTGCTTCCTGCTTTAACACTCCTTGGTATTACCGCTTCGATTGCCTTACGCCGCAAATTATACGGTAAGAGTGCACTGATCGTTCAATTTATTTCTATGGCTGTATTTGTTGTAATTTTGTTTATTTGTTATTGCCTTGAATTGTTATAAAATGGTGATTATATCTGTCTTATAACACTAAGAGAGATTACGATGAAATACCTGTCAGTTTATTTCAGTATAAGACCTTGCAAATTTCTGTTGCAGTAATTGCGATTGTACTTATCACTGCAACAGGTACAGTCATTTATACAGGTAAAGGTGTTTTTTAAAATTTTGACATTTCTTGATTTTAAATAACAAAATTGGCCTGTTTGTAAGAGGTTTGTAATAACCTTAAGTGTATAATACTTTCATCATTTAAGAAAAGGAGACAGTACTAATGAAATTATTAAAAGTACTTATCAGCATGCTTCTTGTTGTGACAATGTGTATGACAATGGCAATGCCCGCTAGCGCAGGAAGAGTTACTTATTATTTAAGTGACCTCAAAATGGCAGAAGCAGCCACAGCAGACGAAGCAAAAAAAATGCTCACAGATGCAGGCTTCACAGTTCTTGATAAAAATCTTAACCCCGGCGGTGACAAGGTAGTTTATCTCGGCTACAAGAAGTCAAAAAATGTTGACGATGCAATTACCGATGTAAAGGTAATGAACATGAACGGAGGCTTCAATATCTCTGACTATGAAACCATCTTCGAGGAAGCTATGGATACATATAGTTCTGAGGTAAATAACCTTCGTGTTGCGGCAAATGAATTCGCTGAAAACTACAAAGCAGGTAAAAAAGAGGCTCAGCTCGCTTATCGTCAGCTCAACTATTACTATGTTGAGGATGACAAAGGCGTAAAGACATACATGGGCGACTATATGCTTAACTTCCCTGCAGATAATAAGGACTTTGCAGATATTCTCTTAAAGGGTAACCCTAACATTCTTGATAATATCAGAATTCTTCTTTCAATGGGTGTTGCTGATGACGGTAACCTTATCGAACGCATCAAGACTGCAGCTGCAGATGAAGCAGTATACGGCAAAGACAAGTACTATGACAAAGCCAAGGAACTTGTAGGTAAAATTCAGCAGTTCAAAATGCTTCTCTCTGAAGCAGAAGATCAGATTGCAGAAATCGAAGCAGACCCTGATATGACTGCAGAAGAAAAAGAAGTAGCATTAGTATTCCCGAAATACACAGCAACTCTTCTTCTTAGCTTCGACTTTATTTTAGAGTCAATTTCTTACGGTGACACAAACTACAGCGAATATTTTGAAACAACAACAGATGTTAATTACAGGGTGGTTTATCCTTTTGTTGAGGCTATGACAGAGGGTCAGCTTGCAATGGCAACATCAGGTCAGCTTCATTCAGTGCTTGTTTACAATGCAGTTGAAATGAGCGATGAAGAGCTTAACGCAAAGCTTACTGAAACTGAAGAAGGTCTTGAACCTTTATCAGTTTACCTCGGCACAGATATGGATCTTCTTAAAGGTGCTGTAGCTGTTACATCAGACGCACTCAGAGAAGAAGCTGCAACAGGTAATAACTGGTTTGCTTGCTTCACAGGCAATCAGGCTCTCGATATCACAATCTCATCACTCTTCGGTGCAGGTGGTGTTGCTATTTTAGGCGTTTCAAGTCATTATCTCAAGAACATTATAGATGCTTCTCACGTTAATGAGATTGATGCATCTACTCTGGAATTCAATAATCAGGTAATTTCAGACTGGCAGAATAAACTGACAGAGGGACAGATCAGTCAGGAAAAGTTTACTGAAATGACTCAGAAATATGTTGACTCAAACAATGCAATAAATGCACAGTATGCAGTTTCTACAAGTAAGGTTGTGTTATCATCACTTGGTATCGCTGTCGGTCTTGCAATGATTGCTTTCAGTATTTACTCAATCGTTCAGATTGTTGACAAGTACAATCCCAAGTACACAAAGATTCCCTCGAATATGGTTGACACGGTTGAAACCGCAAACGGTAGCAGATTCATCAACTACACTGTTGTTAATTCACTTTGTACAGATGGCACTGAAAAGCCCGGTGATACAAACGGTTACAGTGGTAAGCAGTGGAACGCAATTTATTACACAAAGAGCTTTGAAGCAGGTAAGTGTATGACCTCAACAGGCTACTTCATCGACTCAGCTGAAAACTTCGGCAAGTATACACCTGTTGCAGGCTTTGGTACAAAGAATTGCTATGACCTCAACTCATTCAACGATAACGAAAACACAGAAAATATCTTCGTTGCTTTCGGTAACTCAAACAACAAGAAATCAGCTGAAACTTCAGTGCCCACTGTAATCGGCAGTATGTTTGCATACGGTGCAATGGCTATCAGCGGTGTTGCAGGTATGGGTCTTGGTATGTGCATTATGTCACTTATCAAGCGTAAAAAAGAAAACTGATAATAATTTGATCTTTCCATAATAGAAGCTTTGAACTGTAAGGCATCTGAGAATATTTTCAGATGCCTTATTTTTAATGTTTTTTATATTTTTTTACAAATTAAGCCTTATTTGTAAGAGGTTTGTAATAACCTTAAGTGTATAATATTTTTATCATTTAAGAAAAGGAGACGGTACTAATGAAATTATTAAAAGTACTTATCAGCATGATCCTTGTTGCAACTATGTGTGTAACAATGATGATGCCCGCAAGCGCAGGTCGAGTAACTTATTACTTAAGCGACCTCAAAATGGCAGAAGCAGCCACAGCAGACGAAGCAAAAAAAATGCTCAAAGATGCAGGCTTCACAGTTCTTGATAAAAATCTTAACCCCGGCGCTGACAAGGCTGTTTATCTCGGCTACAAGAAGTCAACAAATGTTGACGATGCCATCACAGACGTAAAGGTTATGAACATGAAAGGCGGTTTCAATGTTTCTGACTATGAAACCATCTTCGAGGAAGCAATGGATACATACAGCTCAGAGGTAAACAATATCCGTATTGCTGCTAAGGAGTTTGCTGAAAATTACAAGGCTGGCAAAAGGGAAGCACTTAACGCTTACCGTCAGCTCAACTACTATTATGTTGAGGATGATAAAGGCGTAAAGACCAATATGGGTGACTATATGCTTAACTTCCCCAAAACTAATGAAGGCTTTGCAGACATTCTCTTAAAGGGTAACCCGAACATTCTCAATAACATCAGAATTCTTCTCTCAATGGGTGTTGCTGACGGTGGAGACCTTATTGAACGTATCAAGGCTTCAGTTGCTGATGAATCGGTATATACTAAAGATATGTATTTCGACAAAGCAAAGGAACTTACAGGTAAAATTCAGCAGCTTTTAAAGATGCTTGATGAAGCAAGAGCAGAGATTGAAGAAATTGAAGCAGACCCTGATATGACTCAGGAAGAAAAAGAGCTTGCATTAATTTTACCCCAATATACTTTATCTCTCATTCTCAGCCTTGATGTTATTTTAAAGTCAATTCCCTGCGGCGACACAAACTACAGCGATTATTTTGCTTCAACCGCAGATCCTGATTACAAGAAGCTTTATCCCTTTGTTGACGCAATGACAGAGGGCCAGATAGCAATGGCTGTTTCAGGTCAGATTCATTCTGTACTTGTTTACAACGCTGTTGAAATGAGTGACGAAGAGCTTGAAGCAGAGCTTACTGAGCTTGAAGAAACCTATGATCCTAAGTCAGTTTACTTCGGCACAGATATGAATCTTCTTGAAGGTGCAGTTGCTGTTACATCAGATGCAATAAGAGAAGAAGCTGCAACAGGCAATCAGTGGTTTGCTTGCTTAACAGGTAATATGGCAGGTGATATTTCAATTTCCTCTCTCATCGGTGTAGGTGGTATTGCTCTTACAGGTGTTTCTGCTCATTTCCTTATGAAGCAGTTTTCTGCTTCTCATTCTGTGATGACAGCTAAGGACGCTGATAGCATAGCAACTCTTCAGCGTGTGATGAAAAATCTTGAATTTAACAACAGTAACGCAGTAATGAAAGTTGAAAATTACGCACAACGAATTGATAAGCTTCAGGGTCAGATAGATGCTATAAATGCTAAGTATCAGGTTTCAACCTCAACAGTAGTATTTTCATCCCTCGGTGTTGCTGCAGGTCTTGCAATGATCGCATTCAGTGTTTATTCAATTGTGCAGATTGTCGACAAGTATAACCCAAAGTACACTAAGATTCCCTCAAATATGGTTGACACAGTTGAAACCGAAAACGGTAGCAGATTCATCAACTACACTGTTGTTAATTCACTTTGTGCAGATGGCACTGAAAAGCCCGGTGATACAAACGGTTACAGTGGTAAGCAGTGGAATGCAATCTACTACACAAAGAGCTTTGAAGCAGGTAAGTGTATGACCTCAACAGGCTACTTCATCGACTCAGCTGACAACTTCGGCAAGTACACACCCGTTGCGGGCTTCGGTACAAAGAATTGCTATGACCTTAACTCATTCAATGACAACGAAAACACAGAAAATATTTTTGTTGCTTTCGGTAACTCAAATAACAAGAAGTCAGCTGAAACATCAGTGCCCACTGTAATCGGCAGTATGTTTACATACGGTGCAATGGCTATAAGCGGTGTTGCAGGTATGGGTCTTGGTATGTGCATTATGTCACTTATCAAGCGTAAAAAAGAAAACTGATAACAGATTAAACTTTTTCTGAATCAATATCTCTCACAATAAGGCATCCGAAAAAATCGGGTGTCTTTTTTTGAGGAAATCTTTATAATCTTCTTTTATTTGTAAGCGGTTTGTAAGAGAGTGTATGTATAATATTTCTGTAAATTTAACATAAGTAAAGGTGATAATAGAAATGAAAAAGAAGCTTATTATTTTTATTACTTGTATATTGCTGATAATCAGTATGCTGCCGATATCTGCATTTTCGGTAAACAGCAATAATATTGTTATTCTTTATGAAAACGACGTGCACTGCATAGTTGAAGGGTATTCAAAGCTTGCCGCTATGAAAAAAGAGTTGCAGGAAAGTTATTCTCATGTTGGTGTGGTTTCAGGCGGTGACTTCATTCAGGGTAACAGCTTAGGTGTTGTATCAAAAGGTGAATACATCATAAATCTGATGAATCTTGTGGGCTATGATGCAGTGACTTTAGGAAATCATGAGTTTGATTATAAGCTTGACAGACTTAATGAGTTGGTTGAGATGATGAATACAAAGCCCGTTTGCTGTAATTTTCAGAAGGTGGGTGAGGATACTGCATGTTACGAGCCCTATTCTATCGTTTCTTACGGTGATGTTGACATTGCGTACATCGGTATAACCACTCCGTCTACAATCTCTTCATCTGCTCCTGCTCAGTTCAAGGATGAAAACGGAAATTACATTTATACTTTTCATTCAACAGATTTATATGATGTTGTACAGGAGAGTATTGATTCTGCAGAAGCTCAGGGTGCAGATTATGTCATCGCTCTTTCTCATATCGGATACGCAGAAGATGAGATATACGGTGACCTTGAGGACGTAGAAACTCTTATAAAAAATACAAGTGGATTTGACGCGGTTCTTGATGCTCATTCACATACAGTAATAGAAAGTCAGACAATAGAAGACAAGGATGGTAATGATGTTCTTTTAAGCTCCGCAGGCACAAAGCTTGAGTACATCGGCAAGCTTACAATTTCAGGAGAAAAGCTTGAAACTGAGCTTATTAAGACTGAGGAATATAAGTCAACTGATCCTGTAGTAGATGCTTACATTGATCAGGTATATGCTGAATATTCTATGCTTGGTGAGCGTAAAGTGGCTTTCAGTGAAGTTGATCTCATTATAAAAGACAAAGACGGAAACCGTTTGGTGCGCAATAATGAAACCAATCTCGGTGATTTGTGCGCGGAAGCATTCAGAAATGCCGTGGATGCAGATATAGGATACATAAACGGCGGAAGCCTCAGATCCGATATCCCTGCAGGTGATATTACTTTTAATAATTTGCTTAATGTTCTTCCCTTTAATAATACGATAGTTTTAGCTGAAATCAGCGGACAGACTATAAAAGATATGCTGGAAATGACCATGATGTACTATCCAGGTGAAGGCGGCGCTTTCCCTCATCTTTCCGGACTGACATTTTCCTTCAATACAAGTATTCCGTCTACTGTTGTGCTTGATGAGTATGAAGATTTCGCAGGGGTTTCAGGTCAGTATAAAGTGTACGATATTGAAGTGTTCAACAGAGAAAGCAGCACTTATGAACCGCTTGATTTGACAAAGACATATACTATTGCCGCCTCGAATTATTATCTTCTTGAATATGGCAGCGGATTGAAGATGCTTGAAAATGTAAAGATTCTTCAAAAAGACGGTATGCTTGATGTTGAGGCACTTGAGTTATATATATCAGATAAGCTTGGGGGTACCGTCGGCCAGGATTACGCCGAAGCCAATGCAAATATCACATTCACTGATGGTGAAATAGTTGAAGATACAGAAGATATCAGTAAAGAAGAAAACAAGTTGGCTTCTTTAATTGCTGCTTTAATTGAAGTAATATGTCTTTTCTTTGAATTGATATTTGGAGCTATATCTGAGCTTAAATAAAGGTTATGAATTTATAAATTTGATAAAAAACAACTTAAGGAGATCATTCTGTTTCAATGACCGACGGAAGAAAGATGAACGAAGACAGGGCTATGTACCGTCTGCTCAGAAAGGCGAGTGATGAAATCTGTCTTGAGCACGGACTGTCTGTTATTGAAAACCCGAAAGGCAAACGAATACCCTACAATGTTTACAAAGCAATGCAGAAAGGTATCAAAACAAAATATGATTATATGCGTGAAGATATTGACTACGCTATTCCGAGAAGCAGAAGAAAAAAGTTGATTTAGAATTTACTTTATAAATAAAAAGCCTTGCTTTCAATGTAAAAATGTTTTTTATGATTTCAAGTTGTTTCTTATATATTTATAAACTCTCTCCAAGCTAACCCTCACACTTTCCTCTTCTGACATCTCATTAAGCATTGCAATTTCTTTATATGTTTTCTTCTTACGGCGGACCTTAACGGGTTCGCCGTTTTTGTCTTTTTGCAGCTCAAATATGCTGTGACATTCGTGGCAGAAAGCAAGATTATCAGCAATCATCAGTTGTGTACCGATATCAAGTTTGTTATAAGCTCCCCACACTGCTTCAGACTGCTCTTTTCGGATAAGTTCAAGCTCAGGGTTAAAGGTGTTATCACTTGTGACATCTTCTGCAGTTTCCTCTGAATCTTCGTCGCAGTATTCCTTGTAAAACGGTATAAACAAGATGTTACGGAGACCGGCACTAATAAGCTCACAGGTGAATTTAGGTGAACGGTCTATCTGTTCTGCAATCTTTTCAATGTTTTCTTTAGTAGCCACTTCTCCGTACTCTCTGTAAAGAGCCATGGCCTTGCGAAGCATTTTATCCTCATCGGCATTTGGTATGGTAAGACCGTGCCTCATTGAACGGATATATTCGTGAATCTCATGCTCATAATAATACTTTGCAAAATAAAGGAACGGCACATTCTGCGATAAATCATACTTTTCAAGTGCCTTGTAAAGTCCGTGAACAAAGACCATTTTCAAATCAGCAAAATGCCCCTGCATAGCATAGTTGTGTACTATACCGTGAATCTTGTCATTGAGCCTTGGCTCGTAAAAATGCAGGAAGAAGTTAAAATACCTTTCGTCTTTTTCGGTCAGGTAAAGCTCAATATATTCCTGCAAGGATTTCTTTTCCTTCGGCGCCGTGGCACAGTGAAACATATACAAATCTTCTTCCCATTTTTTCATTATGCCACATCCTTTCCTTTAGTTTTTCTCCGTATCTGCATAGAGCTTTTTACGGCTTAAATCCTTTTTGTATTGTGTTTTGAAATATTCAGGCTCACGCTTGGCTAACAGCATTCTGTTCTTTGCTATTACCTTTGCCTTTTCTGCAAACGCAGATGTAATTGTACCTCGTAAAGCTTCGGTACGGATACAACTGCAACGCTTATTGTAAATATCCATAATGGGATTGTTTTCAGACAGCTCCTTCTTTCGTATTGCGGCAGCATACTGTCTGCAAGTGAGCTTCTGACCGTTTATCTTTTCAGGTGCTATTCCGTTAGTGCAGTATTTTTGCTTTCTTGCACTCTGCATAAGAAAATACTTACCGCAGACCTCACATCTTTTAGGGTAATGACCGTAGTGCAAACCCTCAAAGAAATCCGTAACAATAAAGCTGTAAAAGCTGTCAAAGTATAGCTTTCTTGCAACGGTGGTAAATTGACTCTTAATATTTTTCCTGATCTCAACAAACTCTTCATTTACAGAGAATGTCTTGTTACCGAATATCTGCTTTGCTACTGGTAAGAGATGTCCCTCATCGTGCTTTTCAATGTCAGGCAGAGCATTTACAAAAGCAACAAGGTTCTTATGAGCATAGTACATATCATTGCTGATGTTATTGAAGAATGTAATAATTCCGGTTAACTCATTAATGATACCTTCACACTCGTTTATATATTCAAAATCGCAACGGCGGTAAGCGGTATCAACTATAACTTCATCTTGGGGTATTAAACCTATTTCAGCTCTTCGTACAAAGTATTCACATATATGCCGGCCTGTTTCTTCGCTGAACAGAAATGCTACTCTTTCTCGGATGGCATCAAAGTCAAGGATATAATCCTACAATAAGAGATATAATATCTGCATACAGGCGATTAAAACGCATATTTAGAAAAAGCCAAGATACCGATTACTGTATCTTGGCTTTTGAAATTATTTGTTTCTTACACTATCTAATACCATATTTTTCAATGATATAGTCCATATCCTTATCGCCTCTGCCGGAGAGGTTGATAAGCACAGATCCCTTACCCATTGTCTTCGCCAACTTCATACCGTAAGCAACGGCATGGGAACTTTCAATAGCCGGGATGATACCCTCCATTCTGGAAAACTCAAAGAATGCATCAATGGTTTCGTCGTCAGTAACAACATCATATTTTACTCTGCCCAAGTCGTGCAGGAATGCGTGCTCCGGTCCGCAGGATGGATAATCCAAACCGCTTGCCACGGAATACACGGGAGCAGGATCACC
>JBGVFK010000065.1:0-5908 GCA_045121075.1 Acutalibacteraceae bacterium
CAAGCAGCGTAAAAAATTCCACCCTGCTGCGCAGCAGGGTGGAATTCATTCAACTAAATATATTTTTGTTTTTTTCTTCTGTCTACTTGACAGGGGGCGCTTCAAATTAAAGAAACTACCATAGGAGGAGTTTTTATGTCAGGAAAACGACAAAACATAAAACAATACGAAAAAGAAATATTTGAATTAAAAGAACAAGGATTAACGTATGCACAAATAGGAGAACATTTCGGAATAGAACGAATAAAAATTAAAAAGTTTTTTGAAAGGCATAGAGTAAAACAAAGAAAGCTTGAAGCAGGAATAGCTTTGAAGAAAAGGGGCAGACCGCCGAAAGATTACGTTGTTAGAGAAGAAGATAAGATTGCAGAACTCAAATATATTATTGCAAGAAAAGAAGCCAAGATAAAATCATTAGAAATGCAGAATGAGCTGATGCGGGATTTTCTCTCGCTCACAGAAAGGAAGTGAGAACAAGCGTAAAATTTATGGTTATCTATCGTCATAAGGACAAATATTCAATCAGTGAAATGTGTAGATTTTTTGATGTATCAAGGAGCGGTTACTATGACTATGTCAAAAGAATGGATACACCTGCAAAGGATTTACCGTTGGCAGAAAAGATAAAAGAATGTCAGGAAAAGCATGGTAAAACCTACGGTTATCGTAGAGTACATATATGGCTTGAAAGACAAGGCATACACCACAATCCAAAGACAATATTAAGAGTTATGCAGAAATACAATCTATTATCAGAGGTCAGAAGAAAAAAGTATCATAATTACAGTAAGGTATTATACAAATATGATAATCTTCTGAACAGGGATTTTAGTGCTGATAAACCTAATCAAAAATGGGTAACAGATATATCGTACATAAAGACACAACAAGGAACATTGTACCTTTCTGTAATACGAGATTTGTATGATAACAGTATCGTAGCATACAAAACCGGAACAGAGCAGAACATAAACCTTGTATTGAGTACCATTAGAGCAGCCAAGAGGAAAGAAAACGTCACTGCAGAGTTGCAGCTCCACAGTGACCAAGGGTTTCAATATACATCGCAAGCATATTTTAACCTAACACAATCTTACGGCATAACACCATCAATGTCAAGACGTGGGAATCCGTATGATAATGCTATGGCTGAAAATTTCTTTTCAATCTTGAAAACAGAATGCATCTATAGAACAAAGTTGCGAACCTATGAGGAGGCTCGCCTCCTCATAGGTCAATACATCCATTTCTACAACAACGAAAGAATTCAACTTAAAACAAAACTGACTCCGTTAGAAAAACGAAATCAGTTTGTTGCTTAAAATTTAATTTTATCTACCATTAGGTGCTTTTTTGTGCTGTCCGTACAATTTGGGGCAGTTCATCGAGCCTTGTACGATTTTAACATTGTTTTGACCTTTTTTTACCCTCTCGGAGTACCTATGTACGCCTTCGGGGTAAAGAAAAGGTCATCTTGCACATTTCTAAAAAGTCTGTCAAATTTTGTAAATCACAAGAAGTGTACCGTCTTCAACTGAAATGGTTGCCTCTTTACCCATAAACTCATTACTTATACCTATTGGCAGATTTGCTTTAAGAGTGTAGTCATTTACCTCATATTTAAGATTTTCAATCTTAACGCCCTTACTTTCATCGCAAAGAGAAAACACAGAAATGTAACCCTTGTTTTCAGCTGAAAAGCTGATTTTACCGTTTCTTATTGCAGTGAAAAGGTTGCCGTTATGAATCAGAGTTGCCTTACCGCCTTTTTCACAGATGTATGCAAGAAGCTGAATATTTGCAACTGAATGCTCAAAACGATTTCCGCCAAGAGCACCGAAAATCACAAACTCTCTGTAGCCTCTGTCGAGACCCTCATTAATTGCAAGCATCATATCGGTTTCATCTTTTTCTCTCGGTGCCACAATCTTGTTCTGTGTTTCGGGAATTATACCGTAAGAATCAAAATCGCCTACAACAAGGTCCGGCTCTCTGCCGAGAAGTGTTCTGTGGGCATAGCCTCCGTCAGCACAGATGATATAATCATTCTCGCCTGCCTTTATTCTTGTTTTGGTGTAGATATCACCTGCACCGATTACATAACAAATACCGCTCATTTATATTCAAACCTTTCATGCTCGTAATTCATTTTTTAATATCATACCACACAATGTGCAGTTTTACAATTATTTTTTATGAAATCTCTTTACAAAAGACCTTTTATCAACTAAAATAGTGTAGATAAAAATTAAGGAGCACATAATGAATATACAGATTTACGGCACTGCAAAGTGCTTTGACACAAAAAAGGCTCAGCGCTATTTCAAGGAAAGAAACATAAAATTTCAGTTTGTTGACCTCTCAAAATACGGTATGAGCAAGGGCGAATATCAGAGCATAAAAAAAGCTCTTAATATGAAGCTAGAGGATCTCGTTAACGAAAAGAGCAAAAAATATGAGTCTTCCTTCATAAAATATCTTGCTTCAGAGGAAGCTAAGGAAGAAAAGCTACTTGAAAATCAGGAGCTTTTTAAAACACCGATTGTAAGAAACGGTAAAAAAGCAACTCTCGGCTACTGCCCTGACGAATGGAAAAAATGGGAGGAGGAAAAATAATGGTAACTCAGGCACAGATTGACAGAATAAACGAGCTTTCAAGAAAATCTAAAACACCCGAAGGTCTTACCGAAGAGGAAAAGGCTGAACAGCAGGTTCTTCGCAGACTTTACATTGATTCATTCAAGGAAAGCCTTGTGGGACATCTTGAAAACACATATATTGTTGACGAAAAAGGCAACAAGAAAAAGGTTACAAGAAAAACAAAATAAGCTTATAAAAGGAATTGCATCGGCATAGGCAATTCCTTTTTTAGTATAAAAAATATCACGCCAATATATAATAGCAGTGTATCTTACTTATGGGGTGATTTTTTGAAAATCAGTGAAATTTTTAACCTTGAGCATACAATTGCAAAGGACTATCTGTCCTCATTTATCTACGGCTGGGAGGCACTCAGCGGACTTTCACGGTTTATTTCTGAGGTAGGCGCAAGCATTTCTGATGAATACACAGAAATCAGTGAAAATATATGGGTGCATAAAAGTGCAGTTGTAAGCCCGTCTGCCTGTATAAAAGGCCCTGCTATAATCAGCAAGGGAAGTGAAATAAGGCATTGTGCATTTATCAGAGGCAGTGTTATAATCGGAGAAGGCTGTACTATAGGTAACAGTACGGAGATAAAAAACTCTGTTCTTTTTGACAGTGTCCAGGTGCCGCATTTCAATTATATCGGCGACAGTATTCTCGGCTACAAGGTTCATTTCGGTGCAGGTGCAATTACCTCAAATGTGAAATCTGACAAGACACTGATTACAGTTAAAGGTGTTTCAGACATCAAAACAAACCTCAGGAAATTCGGTACTCTTGTGGGCGATTATACAGAAATCGGTTGCAACACGGTGCTTAATCCCGGCACTGTTATCGGCAGAAATGTAACTGTCTATCCCCTGTCAAATGTCCGTGGTGTAATACCCGAGTCATATATTTATAAAAGTGAAAACAACATCATCCGAAAGGAGTAAGCTATGGGAAAATATTTTGGTACAGACGGCTTTCGTGGAAGAGCCAATGTTGATATTACAGCTATGCACGCTTTTAAAATCGGCAGATTTTTAGGCTGGTATCTTACAGAAAAGAAGGGTGAAAAAGCAAAAATTTTAATCGGTAAGGACACCCGTCGTTCCTGCTATATGCTTGAATACGCCCTTGCTTCAGGCATTACCGCCTCAGGTGCTGACGCTTATCTGCTGCATGTTACAACCACCCCTTCAGTGGCTTATATTACGGTTACAGACGGCTTTGACAGCGGTATTATGATTTCTGCAAGTCACAACCCCTACTATGACAACGGCATTAAAATTCTCAATTCCAAGGGTGAAAAGCAAAACGATGAGCTTCTCTCACTTATTGAAGATTACATTGACGGAAAAAGTGAATTCTGTCGTGAAAAGGATTTACCTCTTGCTACAGATAAAAATATAGGCATAACTTTTGATTATTCCGAGGGCAGAAACCGTTATACTGCTTATCTTATTTCAATTGCTACAGAATGCTTCAGAAGCAAAAAAATCGGTCTTGATTGCAGTAACGGAAGCACCTGGCATATTGCAAAAAGTGTCTTTGAGGCTCTCGGTGCAAGGGTATTTGTAATTAACGCTGAGCCTGACGGCACAAACATAAACTGCAATTGCGGGTCGGTACACCCTGAAAGTCTTCAAAGGCTTGTAACGGAAAATGGGCTTGATGCAGGCTTTGCTTTTGACGGAGACGGTGACAGATGTATCTGCGTTGACGAAAAAGGAAAAATCGTTGACGGAGACGGAATTATGTATATCTGCGCAAAGCACCTGAAGGAAAACGGCAGACTGAAAAATGACACTGTAGTTACTACCGTTATGTCAAATTTCGGGCTATATAAAGCCTTTTCTGATATAGGTATAAAAACTGAAAAGACCGATGTTGGCGACAGATTCGTGCACGAAAAAATGACCGAAAACGGTTACACCTTAGGCGGTGAGCAATCAGGTCACATTATCTTTTCAAAGTATGCCACAACAGGTGACGGCATACTCACCGCACTTATGGTGATGGAAATTATGCTGAAGGAAAAGAAAAGCATAAGCAGGCTCACAAAAGGCTTCACTCCCTTCCCTCAATTTCTTCTCAATGTGCCCGTAAGGGATAAAAAAGAAGCGATGAAAAATCCCGACCTTTTGAAATTAAAAGAAGAAACAGAAAAGGAGCTCAGCGGTAACGGAAGACTTCTCATAAGAGAATCCGGCACTGAGCCCGTTATAAGAATTATGGTTGAATGTGAAAGCGAAGAAAAATGCAAAAGCTATTGCGAGGCCTTAGCCGGCACTCTTGAATGAGGGTAAGGGCTCAGTTTCGCTGCGTATATTCGTTGTGTTGCCGTAAAGCGGCTTACTTACAGGCTTTTCGGTGTTCTCCTCCTCAACAAGATAGCCGTCAGTAATCATCAGGTCACAGACAAAATAATCGGAATAATAAACAAATCTGAACTTATCCTCAGTTTTAAAAAGCTCACCTTGCTTTGTATAGGTAGTCTTTTCGAAAAGCGAAAATTCATTCATAAGAGCCCTTGCTTTTTCTTTATCGAAATTGCACCAGGCTCTTATTGTACTTTCAGCCGTATTTATAAAACAGCTGATTGTTTCAGCATCTGGAAATTTTGTTTCACCATTTTGGTCAACCTTCGCCATAGCAATTCTCACCTGCTTTATTATGCCGTTTTCCTCAATAAGCTTAAGCACCACCGATGGCTCATTTTCGCCGATAAAAATTTCATATACGGTATCGGCTTCATCGTTATAGATATAAACATCCTCAAACTCAATTTCTTCGTCAGACACACGGTTGAAGCTATAGATAAATCCTCCGAGATCCATAAAACGGCTTTGTGAGCAGGCAGTAAGAACTGAAAAAGACAAAAGCAGACATAACAGCTTTATAAAATTAATTTTCATATGTAATCCCCTTTCGTTTTTATATAACTATTTTGAAAGGGCGAAAAATATGAGCAGTGATAAATCACTGCTCAATTAAAATTTATCTAAGCTTATAAACATTAGCCTCAAAGGGAAGAAGCTTATCGCTTCTCTTTGCGTTTACATTAGTTGCAACAAGAGTGAAGCCATTTGTGCATAAAGGCTTATTCTGAAGCTTTGCAGTAAGGTTAAGCTCAACAAAGAAGGTGCCGTTTTCATCAATACGGTAGTATGAGAGAACATCCTTCCAGTTTTCTCTTGCAAGCTTGAATTCACCGTAAACAAGAGTGCTGTTTTCGTGACGGAGCTTTGTCATCTTACGGTAGAAGTTAAGAACTGAA
>JBGVFK010000066.1:0-27007 GCA_045121075.1 Acutalibacteraceae bacterium
TGAACAAGTCCAGTAAAAACGGACAATAGAAAAAAGAACCCTCCTATGGTAAAATAAAACTATCATAGGAGGAATTTTTATGCCCAGAAGCTACAGACATATAAAAGAATACGAAAAAGAAATATTAGAACTAAAAGAACAAGGATTGACGTTACGAGAAATTGGGGGAAAGTTAGGCTTTAGCAAAGACCAAATGCACAATTTCTTTTGTAGATATAACGAAAAACAAAGAAGAATATCAGCAGGAATAGCATTGCAGAAAAAAGGCAGACCACCGAAAGATTGTATTGTAAGAGAAGAAGATAAAGTTGCAGAACTACGTTATATAATCGCTCGAAAAGACAGTAAAATCAAAACATTGGAAATGGAGAATGAATTGATGCGGGATTTTCTCTTGCTCGCAGAAAGGAAGTGAGAACAAGCGTAAAGTTTATGGTTATCTATCGCCACAAGGATAAGTATTCAATAAGTGAAATGTGTCGATTCTTTGAGGTATCAAGAAGCGGTTACTATGATTATGTAAAAAGAATGGATGCACCTGCAAGAGATTTACCGTTAGCAGAAAAGATAAAAGAATGTCAGGAAAAGCATGGTAAAACCTATGGGTATCGTAGAGTACATATATGGCTTGAAAGACAAGGAATACACCATAATCCAAAGACAATATTAAGAGTTATGCAAAAGTACAATTTGTTATCAGAGGTTAGAAGAAAGAAATATCGCAATTATGGAGAGTATCTTCATCGTTATGACAATTTATTAAATAGAGATTTTAATGCCGATAGACCTAATCAAAAGTGGGTAACAGATATATCCTACATAAAGACACAGCAAGGTACATTGTATCTCTCGGTAATTAGAGATTTGTATGATAACAGTATAGTAGCATACAAGACCGGCACAGAGCAGAACATCAATCTTGTTCTGAGTACCATCAGAGCTGCAAAGAGAAAAGAAAAAGTCACTGCAGAGCTGCAACTCCACAGTGACCAAGGGTTTCAATATACATCGCAAGCATATTTTAACCTAACACAATCTTACGGCATAACGCCCTCAATGTCAAGACGTGGAAATCCGTATGATAATGCTATGGCTGAAAATTTCTTTTCAATATTGAAAACAGAATGTATCTATCGAACAAAGTTGCGAACCTATGAGGAGGCTCGCCTCCTCATAGGTCAATATATCGATTTCTACAACAATGAAAGAATTCAATTAAAAACAAAACTGACTCCGCTTGAAAAACGAAATCAGTTTGTTGCTTAAACTTAATATTTAACACCATAGGGGTGTTTTTTGTGCTGTCCGTACAATTTGGGGCAGTTCAATCTGTAGCAGACGATTTTTAATTATCATTATTTCTTGAGAATCATACCGATTGCAAAAACCTGAGCTCTCTGAGGAAGTGCATCAAGTGTTCTGAGAAGCGGATTTCTGTTTACATTGTAAACATACTTGGGCATCTTATCTGTAAGTGCCTTAAGCACAGTTTCACCGATAACCTCTGCAGGTACATTCTTAGCCTCAACGCTGTCAACAATCTTCTTGAATCTTGTTGCAATACCGTCATAAAGCTCTGTGTTATTTACAAATTTATCAAGTGCATCAGTTGAAACATTGAGAAGGCCTGTCTTTACAGCACCCGGTCTGATAATTGAAACGGGAATACCGTGAAGGTTCAATTCCATTCTCAGTGAGAATGCATACTTTTCAAGTGTGGTTTTTGTAATTCCGTAAATACCTGTAAAAGGAAGCGGATCAAGAGGAGCAAGCTCACTTGAGGTAATGATAATTCTGCTGCCCTTGCTGAGAAGCGGCATAAATATCTTGTTTACTCTGTAAACGCCGAATACATTGATATCGAAAATTCTCTTGAAGCGTTTTTCATCCATTTCAACAAGTGAGTCAAGATCATAAATACCTGCAGTATGTACAATTGCATCAAGCTTTACTGCATCTTCCTTAACCTTTTTAAAAACATTTTCAATTGCATCAGTATCTGTTACATCGCAGTCATAGAACTCAAGACCGTCAATTTTCTGACACTCTCTGTAGTCAATGCCGTAAACCTTATAGCCCTCTTTAATAAGAAGCTTGCAGATTGCTGCACCCATACCGCCGGTTGCACCGGTAACTAAAACCTTTTTCATACCTTTATTCTCCTTTATTAATGTTTATACATAGCCGCAAGACCGCCCTCAGAGGTTTCTCTGTATCGTGAGTGAAGGTCCTTACCCGTTCTGTACATTGTTTCCACAACGGTGTCAAAGCTTATTTTTCTTGTTGTTGAAAGGAAATTCGCAAGCGAAAGAGCATTGATAGCTCTCATTGCCGCAACGGCATTTCTCTCAATGCAGGGAATCTGCACAAGTCCGCATACAGGGTCACAGGTAAGACCAAGCATATGCTCCATAGCAACCTCAGCTGCGTACTCAATCTGTCCTATACCCATTCCGAAAACCTCGCAGAGAGCTGCAGCAGCCATTGAGCATGCCGTACCGATTTCTGCCTGACAGCCGCATTCCGCACCGCTGATTGATGCATTTGTCTTAACAAGGTTGCCGATAATACCGCCAACTGCAAGAGCTCTGCATATCTGCTGATCGGTAAAATGCTTTTTATCCTGCATATATTTAAGTACACTTGGCACTACAGCACAAGCACCGCAGGTGGGAGCCGTTACAATTGTACCTGAGCCCGCATTTTCTTCGCTTACAGCAAAGGCATAGGCGCACACAAGTCGGTTTTCCTTTGTGATATCACTTTCATCAATGTGGGATTGGTTATAAAGAAACTGAGCCTTTCTTTCAACGCCTAAGCCACCGTCAAGGATACCGTGAGTTGAAAGTCCTGCATTAACTGCGTTTTTCATAGCCTTCCACACATCGTGGAGATACGCCCAGATTTCTTCACCTTCGTTGAGCTCAACATAATCGCTGATTCTGATGTTGTGACTCATACAGTATTCAGCAATCTCTTCAAAGGAATTTTCCTTATAAACTTCTGGCTCATCAAGCTCAGGCTTGCCTTCAATTGAAATCTGACCGCCGCCTACTGACATTATTCTGCTTCTGCCGATTTCCTCACCGTTTTTATAAGCAAAGAACTCCATTGTGTTTTCGTGAGGAAGATTTTCAGTGTCACCATCACCGAAAACTACTTCAATTTTACCCTCTTCAAAAACATCGAGAATTGCCTCGTCGGTTTTATGTCCCTTGCCTGTGCTTGAAAGTGAGCCGTAAAGCACTGCCTTGTAGCTGTCAGCCTCGGGATACGCATTTTTGAAATAAAGTGCTGCTTTTTCGGGGCCCATTGTATGTGAGGATGACGGGCCTCTGCCGATTTTGTAAAGATTTCTCAAAGACTTCATTTTTTTATTTCTCCTTTGTCAGTTCTGCTTTCTGACAATTTTATACTCATCATAAAGAGAAAAGTAGTGACAGTCCTGAGTGCCCTGACTCATAAATCTTTCAACCTCATCTTCGTCAAGACTTACACTGCAGAAATATTCATCATACTCTTCATCGTAAGTATAATAGCTGCACTGCTCACACTGACTTGCCATTTTACATTCCTCCTTTTCATCTTATGAGTATTTAATATCCTTATTATAGCCTACCGAAGCATAATAATCAAGTAAAAACAGCTCAAATTTTCTCTGTGTTACCCCACTGTATTTTATGTTATAAATTTCTAACATATATTTATGTTAACAGTTATGTTATCTTTCTTAACAGAGGTGATTAACATGAAAGAAAAGCTTTTACTCACAAGAAAGCACACAGGAAAACGAGGCGACGACGGCTACAAGACCTTTTCTGTAAGAATGAAAAGCGAAACTGTTGAAGAGCTTGAAAAGCTTGCAGGCAGTACAAACCGTTCCCGCAACGAGGTAATCTGCACACTTGTTGAATGGGCACTCAGAAACACAGAGACAAAGGTATAAGGAGTTTTATTATGAAAAAACCGGCATTAAGTCTTTATGCGCTGATTCTCTTTATATTCTGCTCAGTGTTTACTGCTTCAGCCGCAGAATTTGCTTTGCCCGATGTAAGAAATGCACCCATAGGCTCTGAGGTTACCGTCATCGGCTATGCATTTTCTGCAACAGACACACCAGGCACAGGCTTTGAAGGTGAATTTTACCTGAACAATCTCAAGGCTCAGGGCATTTGCGTGTCACTATCTGAAAGTACGCCCATCAGCCTTTATAAGGAATATTCTGTTACAGGCACACTTACAAAAACAAACGGTGAAATCAAAATTACAAACGCTGTTGTTACGGCTCTTAGTGGTACTGAAGGCACACGCAAAACTAAAAAGCTTAATAGCAGTGATGCTTCCGACTACGAAAGCAACGGCGGTACTTTTGCAAGGGTAATCGGCACTGTTTCCTCACCTGTTACAGAAAATGGTGTGCTTAAATCCTTTACACTCACCGACGATTACGGAAGTATACGAGTAGTAATCCCTGACAATGTACTTTCACTTTCTGACGGCGCAAACGGCAAGGCTGTCCTGACCGAAAAGCTTCAGTATAAGCTTACCGTAAATGTTGACGGATTTATTGCAAGAAACGGCAGTGAAGCATACATAAGAATCAAGGACTGCGACGATATCGATGTTCAGGAACATACCTGTTTATTTGGCAATGAAGTTATTGAAAAAGAAGCGACCTGCGAGGTTGACGGCTTAGCAGTTAAGGAATGCAACTGCGGAAGAAGAGAAGAAAGAGTTATCCCTGCCCTCACTCATGATTTTTACACTGCTGACGAAAAAGCAGTAACCTGCACTGAAGATGGACTTAAGGCAAAGCTTTGTCGCAACTGCAGCTTCAGAGAAGAAACTATTATTGCTAAAACCGGACACAATTATAAAGAACGAACCGAAGCAGAGGCCACCTGTGAATCTGACGGAGTTAAGATTAAATATTGCTCCAGATGTGATTTCACTGAAAGTTTTGCTATCCCTAAAACAGGTCACAATTATAAGGAGCGAACTGAGCGCGAACCCACTTGTAGTCTTGAAGGCTTACGAGTTCGTTACTGCTCACGATGTGATTTTCGTGAAGAGAAGCTTATTGAAAAAGAAAATCACAGCATCAAAGAGCGTGTGGACACCGAAGCGACCTGCACAACTGACGGTGTGAAGGTTAAGTATTGCAACAACTGTGATTATACCGAAAGTTATCCTATTGCTAAAACTGGTCACAACTATAAAGAACGCACTGAAAGAGAACCGACTTGTTCACTTGAAGGTATTCGTGTGCGTTATTGTTCAGGTTGTGATTTTCGTGAAGAATCTCCTATCGCTAAGACTAACCATAGCTTTAAGGAACGAGTTGAAACTGCAGCGACCTGTACTGCTGATGGTGTAAAGGTTAAGTATTGCAACAACTGCGATTACACTGAAAGTTATCCCATTCCCCAAACAGGTCACAACTTTAAAGAACGCACTGAAAGAGAGCCGACTTGTTCCGTTGAGGGTATTCGTGTGCGTTACTGTTCAGGTTGTGACTTCCGTGAAGAATCTCCTATCGCTAAGACTAATCATAGCTTTAAGGAACGAGTTGAAACAGTGGCGACTTGCACTGCTGACGGCGTAAAGATTAAGTATTGTAACAATTGTGACTACACTAAAAGTTATCCCATTCCCCAAACAGGTCACAACTTTAAAGAACGCACTGAAAGAGAGCCGACATGTTCTGTTGAGGGTATTCGTGTGCGTTACTGTTCAGGTTGTGACTTCAGAGAAGAAACTCCAATCACTAAGACTAACCATAGCTTTAAGGAACGAGTTGAAACAGCAGCGACTTGCACTGCTGACGGCGTAAAGATTAAGTATTGTAACAACTGTGATTACACCGAAAGTTACCCTATTGCTAAAACCGGTCATAACTACAAGGAACGCACTGAAAGAGAGCCGACATGTTCTGTTGAAGGTATTCGTGTGCGCTACTGCTCAGGTTGCGATTTCCGTGAAGAATCTCCTATCGCTAAGACTAACCATAGTTTCAAGGAACGAGTTGAAACTGCAGCGACTTGCACCACTGATGGTGTGAAGGTTAAATATTGTAACAATTGTGATTACACTGAAAGCTACCCTATTGCTAAAACTGGTCATAACTACAAGGAACGCACTGAAAGGGAACCGACATGTTCACTTGAAGGTATAAGGGTGCGATACTGTTCCAACTGTGATTTCCGTGAGGAAAAGGCAATTGAAAAAACTAACCACAATTTCAAAGAAAAGGTGGAAAAAGAAGCTACTTGCACCACGGATGGCATCAGTGTGAAATACTGTAGCAAGTGTGATTTTAGGGAAGAAACCGCTATTCCTAAAACAAGTCACAGCTTCAAGGAAAAGACAGAAAAGGATGCTACTTGTACAACCGAAGGCATAAAGGTGAAGTATTGCACTAAGTGTGATTTCAGAGAAGAAACTGCTATTTCTAAAACAAGTCACAGCTTCAAGGAAAAGACAGAAAAGGATGCTACTTGTACAACCGAAGGTGTTAAGGTTAAGTATTGCACTAAGTGTGACTTCAGGGAAGAAACCGCTATTCCTAAAACAAGTCATAACATCAAAGAAAAGACCGAGAAGGATGCTACTTGTACAACCGAAGGTGTTAAGGTTAAGTATTGTACAAAGTGCGATTTCAGAGAAGAAACCACTATTCCTAAAACAAGTCACAGCTTCAAGGAAAAGACAGAAAAGGATGCTACTTGTACAACCGAAGGCATAAAGGTGAAGTATTGCACTAAGTGCGATTTCAGAGAAGAAACTGCTATATCAAAGACAAGTCACAGCTTCAAGGAAAAGACAGAAAAGGATGCTACTTGTACAACCGAAGGCATCAAGGTGAAATATTGCACCAAGTGTGATTTCAGGGAAGAAACTGCTATTTCTAAAACAAGTCACAGCTTCAAGGAAAAGACAGAAAAGGATGCTACATGTACAAGCGAAGGTATCAAGCTGAAATATTCCACTAAGTGTGATTTCAGGGAAGAAACCGCTATTCCTAAAACAAGTCATAACATCAAAGAAAAGACAGAAAAGGATGCAACTTGTACAACTGAAGGCGTTAAGATAAAATACTGCAAGAATTGCGATTTCAAGGAAGAGTCAACCATTCCCAAGAAAGATCACTCCATCAAGAGTAAAACTGAAGTCACGGCTACTTGTACAAGCGAAGGTAAGGCAGTGAAATACTGTCAGAATTGCGATTTCAAGGAAGAATCAACCATTCCCACAACGGGTCACAGCTACGAGGATAAGCTCAAAAAGGCAACCTTCACCGACGACGGTTACATCTATAAAGAGTGCAAAAGCTGTAAGGACATCAAGGATAAAACCGTAATTTCTGCGATCAGCGAATGCACCCTTTCAAAGGAAAGCTATACATACAACGGTAAAATCCGCAAGGTCTCCGTCACTCTCAAAGACAAAAATGGTACTGACATCACCGACTTCAATGTGTTTGCTGATGAGGGCAAGAACATCGGCAAATACAAGGTTACGGTTGAGCTCAAGGGCAATTACAGCGGCAAGAAAACTCTCTACTACACTATTGTGCCCAAAAATCCCACCGACCTTAAGGCTGTTATAATCGCCAACGAGGCTTCCGTTACCTTCAAGGGCGTTGACGGTGCTGACGGCTACAGAGTGTACTACAAGGCAGGCAGTAAGCTGAAAAGTCTTGGTACAACAACGAAAACCACCTGCGCAATCAAGCTTCCCGAATGTGGCAAAACCTACACCCTTGTTATCAAAAGCTACAAAAAGGCAAGCGACACCACTCTTTGGTCAACGGGTGCAACAGCTGAAATTTATACCGGACCTGCCGATGTTACGGGCATTAAGGTAAGCCGTACATATTACAGTGTGGCATTCAAATGGGATAAGACCGATTCCGCAGACGGCTACAGGGTTTATGTGCGAATTGACGGCAAATACAAGGTGCTTACTACCACCGAGAAAAACACATACACTGTCACTGCTCTTAAATCTGATACCAAGTACGATTTTGCAATCAAGCCTTACCGAAAGGTAAACGGTAAGACATTATGGGGCAAGGTTACGCAGAAAACTCTCACCACTCTCAGCGGTAAGCCTGCCACATTCTCAGCCAATGAATCGTACCACACAGTTGACCTTAGTTGGCGTGAAGTAAAGGGTGCTGACGGCTACAAGATTTATGTATACAATAATAAAAAGAAAAAGTATACCACTCTCAGTACTGTCAGCGACAACAAATTCACCATTGAAAATCTCGCTGACGGCACCACCTACAAGCTTGCAGTTAAGCCCTACGCAAAGGACGGCAAGAAAGTCCGATACGGTGAGCCTGCTTACATCACTGTTACAACAAAGCTGAAAGCTCCCGTACTTACGGCGACTGCAAAAAGCGGCGGAAACGCACTTTCCTGGAAGAAGATTAACGGTGCGACCGGCTATGAGATTTACTACTGCAACGAAAAAAGCGGCAACTACAAAAAGCTGAAGACCACTGACAAGCTGACCTTTACGCATACAAATGCGCCTACAAGTAAACCTTGCTACTACAAGGTGAGAGCTTATAAAACGGTGGGCAAGGCAAAGCTTTACAGCAGCTTCAGCACAGTTAAAAAAGCGGCTCGTTAAGAAAACTGTTGACAAACTGTTAACAAATGTATATAATGAAACCACAACAGAAAAGGAGGAAAACATTATGCCTACATACGACGAAAACGGCAACGTAGTTGACGTTCAGGAACCCGAATGGGGCTTACTTATGTTCTGGGAGGATCTCACTACTGCAATTCAGTACCTCTGGACACTTTTCAAGGCTCTTTTCTCATAAGTAAACAGTAAAAAAATTAAGCTTGTCACCTTTGTGGGTGGCAAGCTTTTTGTTATTTTGTGAGGTCAGGATTGTCGGTTTGTTCTAACATATAATCAATTGAAACATCGTAGTAATCAGCTAATTTTACGAGGTATTCTGTGGGAATATCAAGCTCTCCGCGTTCGTAGTTACTGTATACTCTCTGGCTGCATGAAAGCAGCTCCCCTATTTCTCTTTGAGTAAGGTCGCGGTCTTCGCGCAAGTCACGAATCCTTTTATAAAGCATACAAAACACCTCAATAATTTTATATACTTTTATTATAGTTAGCGGATTATCCACTATTGACTTTTAGCGGAAAATCCGCTAAAATAAATTTAAGATTTATTCGAAAGGAAGATTATTATGAAAAAAGCGAAGAAAATTTTGAGTTTTTGCTTGGCATTGATGATGTTGATGTCAGCTGTGCCTACTTTTGCAGGAGCAACTGATTATAGTGTTGGTGACATTATTCAATTCGGCTCATACCCGCAATCGGAAGTAAAAGACGAATCAACAATAAACGCTCTTAATCAATTAGCACCAACATGGGATAATTGGATAGACTATGGCTATTACAGTGGCGATGGCAACATAGGTTCAATGAAGCAAGGGAATTGGATGAAGTATACTGACATCTTATATAACGATGTAAAATATAGAGGTGTTAAATTTACTCAGTACAGACCTCACCATACATATTCGACTTCATCTGCAGAAAATTCATATCAAGACGACAATGGTTATTCAACAGATGTAATTTATTGGTTTAAATTTGAACCGTTAAATTGGAAAATACTAGATCCGAACACAGGATTTGTTATGTGTGAGACAATAATTGATTGTCAAGCTTATAGTAATACTATTTTTATCAAAAATGGGTTAGGTTCAGTATACAGCCATTTTAACGATATCGGTCATATGAATTATGCAAATGATTATGAAACAAGTTCAATCAGAAATTGGCTTAACAAAGATTTTTATTCCAATGCTTTTAATACTAATGAACATTCATTAATAAAAAAAACAACTATCAATAATAATAGTTATCATACTTTGATTGGTAATAGTGGTTACGAAAAACTTGATAGCAACCAAACAACAGACAAAATTTACCTCATTTCTTATGATGAAGCCATGAATAATAGTTTTGGATTTGCAGGTTTAGGTCATACAGAAACACGAACCTCCAAAAGTAGTGATTACGCAAAGTCACAAGGAATTAAAGTTTTTACAAGTATAGCAGAGAACGGCAATTCCCGCTGGCATCTTCGCACTCCGGGATCACACTCTGATCGTGGTACAAGTGTTAGTTCAAGCGGTTTTTTAAGCGCTGCTTTTGATATAGGAATAATATCTGGTGTCAGACCCGCTTTAAATTTGAAAAGACTTGATGTTAACACACCTTGCGAACATGCAAATACAGTTAATCATAATCAAGTTAATTCAACCTGCATAGACATCGGCTTCACAGCAGGGGTTTATTGTAATGATTGCGAAAACTGGATTTCAGGCCACGAAACAATTGCGGTTGGAGATCATATAGATAATAATCAGGATGGTAAATGTGACTACTGTGGTTATGATGCAACAAAAGATTGCTCCTGCAACTGCCATAAGGGCGGTATAAGCGGCTTCTTCTTCAAGCTTATCAACTTCTTTGAAAAGCTCTTCGGCAAAAACAAGGTTTGTAAGTGCGGTGTGAAGCATTAACAAAAATGTCATTCCGAGTTTATCGAGGAATCTTAAAAGATTCTTCACTGCGTTCAGAATGACAAACGAATAAAAACATAAGCGGTAGGAATTAACCTACCGCTTTAATTTATGTTGTTTTATCGGTCAAAACGGACCGTCGGGGACGCCGGTCCCTACATTACACTCTTGCTACCATTTCACCGTAGAGCTCTTTTTCCTCTTTGATGAACTGTTCAATTGCCTCTACTGAGGGCATTGCTGCTGAGCATGAGTGTGCTGAAATAAGCATTGATGCTGATGCTGTGCCGAATTCAAGGGCGTCAATCATTTCCCAGCCTTCAAGAAGACAACGGATAAATGCTGATGCATAGCCGTCACCGCCACCGAAACCTTTCATAGCCTTTACGGGGAAGGGCTTGATTGAATAGCTCTTGCCGTCGTTTGTGTAAGCTGTTGAGCCGTCCTTACCGTGCTTGATGATAACAATCTTTGCGCCGTATGACTGCCAGAGCTTTGCGCTTTCTTCGTCACTCTTACAAACGCCTGTGATAGCCTCTGTAAGGTCGTATTCCTCTCTTGAGCCGAGAATAATGTCTGCGTTTCTTGCTACCATTGAGTAGTAAACTGAAATTTCATCAAAATTCTTCCATGTGTATGCACGGTAGTCAATGTCAAAAATTACAACTGTGCCGTTTTTCTTAGCAAGCATCATAGCCTTGAGAGCTGCTTCTCTTGAAGGGCTCTGTGAAAGTGCAGTACCTGAAATTACAATTGCCTTTGCTGATGCAATGTATTCCTCGCTTACCTCTGAGGGGTGAAGCATAAGGTCAGCAATACAGTCTCTGTACATAAGAATGCTGCTTTCTGTGGGGCTTTTGATTTCTGTGAAGGTAAGGCCGAGCTTTTCGCCGTTTTCAGCTCTGAAAATGTTTGATGTGTCGATGCCGTCCTTCTTGAAGTAGTCGATAACGAAATCGCCGTGCTGGTCGTCTGAAACCTTACCGATGAAGCCTACCTTCTTGCCGAGTCTTGCAAGACCTACTGCAATATTTGCAGGTGAACCGCCAACGTACTTGTTGAAGTTACAGCTCTCTGAAAGAGGTCTGTTCATATCTGTGGGGTTGAAGTCAATTGCAAGTCTGCCAATAGGGATTACATCAATGGGTCTGTTTTCGTCAAATTTTACGTACTGCATATGTTTTCTTCCTTTCAAATGAAGTTTAATTTGCGTTTCTTTCTATGCATTATAGCACAATTATTCTGCTTTGCCAATAGAATAGAAAATTTCCATATGTTTTTTTGCATTTTCGTATGCACCCTGAATCTGTCTTACGTGCATATCGTAATATCCGTTTATTTCGCCCTTTTCATAGCCTTCCTTAACTTTTCTTTCGGCTGCAGCAAAGGTTGCTGTTGCAATGTTTATCTTCTTGATACCGCTCTGATGGCAACGGATAAAGTCTTCCTCGCTGATACCTGTACCGCCGTGGAGCACAAGAGGAATGCTAACTCTGTCGCGTACACTTTCAAGAATGTCGAATCTCAGCTGAGGAGCTTCCTTATAAAAGCCGTGAGCGTTACCGATTGCAATTGCAAGAGCATCAACGCCTGTTCTTTCGGCAAAAATCTCTGCCTGGTCGGGTGATGTGCAGCGCATTGCAATATCCACACTGCCGTCTTCACTGCCGCCTACACAACCGATTTCAGCTTCAACTGCAGCACCGTAGGGCTTTGCCATTGAAACAACCTCTTTGCTCTTTTCAATGTTTTCCTCGAATGAAAGATGTGAGCCGTCAAACATTACGCTGGTAAAGCCAAGACGGAGAGCTTCACCGATGCACTCGAGAGTTGTGCCGTGGTCAAGATGCACCGCAACGGGCACACTTGCATTCTTAGCCGCTGCAAGCATTGCAGGGCCGATTATTTTAAGGGGTGAATGATTGAGTCTTACCTCTGCAATCTGCAGAATAATTGGTGATTTTGTTTCTTCTGCTGCCTTTACAACGCCCTGAATCATTTCAAGGTTTGCAACACTGAATGAGCCTACAGCATAGTTTTTTTCCTGAGCATCTTTAAGCAGAGCCTTCATATTTACAAGTGGCATTTTTTATTACCTCTCTTATTCAATTGATTTAAGTGATTCTACCATTTCAACCTTCTTAAGCTTTCCGTGAAGCACAACATTAACAAACATTGAGAAGCCGAAGGCAAGCACCACAGAATAAATGAAGGATGAAAAATCAATGTTTCTGCCGAAGGTGATAATGTCAACCTCAGCCATCATAAGCACAATTCTGTGCACTATAATACCGGCGAAAATACCCTCAACAATACCGATAACAGTAAGAAGGATATTCTCTCGGAAGATGTATGCAGAAACCTCCATATCATCAAAACCGAGAACCTTGATTGTTGCAATTTCCTTAATTCGCTCAGTGATGTTGATGATTGAAAGGTTGTAAAGAACGATGAATGCAAGAAGACCTGCGCAGATAATCATAATTACAACAACCGCACTGATTGAGTCAAGAATGTTCTGTAGAGAGTTCTGAATCTGACTTGTGTATGCAATTGCATTGATGTCGTATTCATCCATAAGCTCCTCTGCCAGAGCATTTTTCTGTGCAGCCTCCATATTATCAAGTGCAAGATTTGCAACTATATAGTTGTATGCAGGATTTGCACCGAAAACATACTTATATACAACGGGTGACATATAGATGTAATGGAAGGCATAGTTGTCTACAATGCCTGCAACGGGCACATAAACGCTTCTTTCGTCGCTTACAATAACCTCAATCTGCTCCCCTACTCCTACTCCGAGGGTCTGAGAAAGCTTCTTTGTAATAACTGCACCGCTGTCTGTAATATACTGCTGTGCACCTGTTTTTGAATCAACAAGGTTGATATAGTTTGAAACCTCACCGGGCTCAGCAGGCACAACAATGTAAGTTTCAAGCTTGTCCTCTTTACCCTCTGCGGTTGCATCGTAAACCTTCATATGCTCAAGCATTGCTGATTTGATCTGAGCCTTGCTCTTAACTGTTTCATAGGGCTTACAAGTACCGAGAGCAGTGTCATAAGAGCCACCGAGAACAATCTGCATATCATAGCTCCACACTCTGTCGCTATCAATAAACTGCTTGTCGAGAGTGGTGTTGATTGAGTCGTTGAGACCAAAGGCCGCCACAAGAAGAGCTGTACAGCCGGCAACACCCATTGTCGCCATTACAAATCGCTTCATATTTCTGAAAACGTTACGCATTGTAACCTTCCAGGTGAAATTGAGACGACTCCAGATTGCAGGAATTTTTTCAAGAAGAACTCTCTTACCGATTGCAGGAGCTTTCTGTCTCATTAGAGATGCCGGAAGAACATTAAGACTCTTATGGCAGGTATAGTAGGTTGCAAGAACTGTTACTGCAATTGAGAAGAAGATACCTGTA
This sequence comes from Acutalibacteraceae bacterium, assembly GCA_045121075.1. Taxonomy (GTDB): domain Bacteria; phylum Bacillota; class Clostridia; order Oscillospirales; family Acutalibacteraceae; genus UBA6857. The sequence continues at coordinate 14,003 of JBGVFK010000066.1, forward strand.
ATTGCATAAGGCCATCTGTATGAAAGAATAATTTCGGGAACATCAAAGAGAATATCGCAGGCATAGGCAACTGCCGTCGGGAAGACGACAAAGCCGACCACGCTTCCGAAGACACTGCCGATAGCAGCAGCAAGGAAGGCGTAAATAAGATACTTTGCCATAATCTCCACTCTTGTAAAACCAAGTGCAGTGAAGGTACCAAGCATAATTCTTTCTTCTTCAATCATTCTTGTCATTGTGTTGAGACATACAAGAGCCGCAACAATGAAGAAGAACCACGGGAAGGCTATTGTAAGAGCCTTAAGTCTTTCTGCCATCTGGTTATAGCTTTCAAAGCCTAAAAGGCTGTCGTTTCTGTCGTTCACATACCACTTTGCAGTGTCGAGACCAAGAAGGAAGCTCTTTGCCGCATCAAGCTCGTTTCTTGCTTTTTCAAGCTTGCTGTAGGCTTCATCTCTTGCAGCCTCATATTCAGCCTCAATTGTTCTTGCCTTTTCCTTTGCAATTCTGAGGTTTGTTTCAAAGTTTGCAATTTCGTTTTTCTTGTCACTGAGCTGAGCAAGAATCTCAACCTCACCGAACTGTATATCATAGCCTGCATCCTGAAGCATTTTTTCAGCTTCATCAAGCTGTACCTGAGCGGTTTCAAGCTCGGCTTCAACCTGCTTGAGCTTCTGAATGAGCTGCTCTGCTTCCTTAAGCTGAGCTTCCTTTTCTGCAAGGCTTGTCTGTGCAGCGCTGAGCTCTGCCTTTGATGCGGCAAGCTTTGTTTCAATGCTCTGAAGCTGAGGCTCCATATATGCAGCCATTTCTTCTGCTGTACCAACTGCAGTCATTGTTTTGAAGGATTTGACAATTTCGTCTGCCTCAGGACCTACAAGACCTGATTCCTGGAAGCGGTCAACAATTGCGTTTACACCGCCATCCTGGGTTTCGTTGAAATGGTCAAGTGCTGAACGGGTTGCCGCAACAAGGTCTGAGAAATAGTCAACTGTTGCAGATAATGTATCAACCTGATTCTTTGCAAGATTGAATTCTGTTACAGCATTGTTATACTCACTTTCAGCGCCCTCATACTGCTTGACCATAGCCTTGGCCTGGTTATATTCAGCTCTTTTCTTTTCCCACTCAGCATACTGTGCGGAATGCTCAAGCTTACCTGCGTCAATTTTACCGCTGTATTCAGCAGCTGCAGCATTGTACTGCGCCTTGTAGTCCTCAAGCATTTTGTCGCCGTTTTCTGCAAGGTTAAGAACCTCATCAACCTGCTTTTTAGCGTTTGCAAGCTCGGTTTCAACCTTAGCCTTTGCTGTTGCATAGTCGATTTCACCCTGAGCTACTTCTGAAACATACTGACTTTTAAGTGAAGCAATTCTTGTGCCCAAAAGCTCATTGGAGATTGAAGTAAGATACTCCTTATAGGGCTTTACATATTCAAAATATTCATCTGAAAACGGGTCGTAATTTTCAGTGCCCACAAGCTTTATATTAATTGCTGAGAAATATTCGGCAATCATATTTTCCTGAGGAACAAAGATAAATGTACCAAGCTTACCTGTACCGATTGTGGTGTTACCTCTTTCATAAGAGATATATCTCGGTGTTCTGATAATACCAACAACGGTATATTCCTTATTCTGAAGAGAAGCCTCAATATCAGTGCCGTCGCCTTCAATGGTAATTGTTGCACCGATTTTGAATTCGTCAGGTGTTGAAAGTCGGCTGCTGTCCACAAGACACTGATTTGGTGAGGTGGGCCATGAGCCTTCAATAAGCTGAGGACGGTTGAGATAAGTGGGGTCCTTCTGACCGTTTGTATCCATTATAGCCTTGTTGGCATCTATAGGATAAACTCTTAAGGTCATTTCCGAGCCGTCAATATCACTTATCTTTTTTCCGTCAACAAGACATACACCGTCAACAAATTTTTCGCCTTCAGCAAATTCAACTCCGTTAATTGTGCGGATTACGGAAAGATCGTGCTCCGTAAGTCCTGCCGTGGAAATAATCTGTATATCCATTGCGTTAGAGGAAAGTATGTACTCCCCTATTGTATCCTGCATATCGGGTGCTGCAGCATTGATACCTGCAAAAAAGCTTACGCCCAGCGCAACAATTGCAATAATTGAAAGGAAACGGGAGCGTGATTTTTTTACAGTTCTTAACGCATCGGTTATTAGAACCTTATTAATTTTCATTTTCTTACCTCACCATTCAAGAAGCTCTACGGGCACCGGGCGTTCATTGATGGCAATCTGAACAACTCTGCCTGAACGCATGGTAATAATTCTGTCTGCCATTGCTGCAAGAGCCTGGTTATGAGTAATTACAACAACTGTTGTGCCTGTTTCACGGCTTGTTTTATGAAGAAGAGAAAGAATCTGCTTACTTGTTTTATAGTCGAGAGCACCTGTAGGCTCGTCGCAGAGAAGAAGAGCAGGCTTTTTAGCAAGAGCTCTTGCAATTGAAACTCTCTGCTGCTCACCACCTGACAGCTGTGAAGGGAAGTTATCAAGTCTGTGCTTAAGGCCAACCTTTTCAAGAATAAGCTCAGGCTTAAGTGCTTTTTTGCACATCTGTGTTGCAAGCTCAACATTTTCAAGAGCAGTAAGGTTAGGTACAAGGTTATAGAACTGGAAAACGAAGCCAACATCGTAGCGTCTGTAATCCACAAGAGCAGCCTTGTCCATTTTGTTGATAAGCTTTCCGCCAACTCTTACCTTACCCTCATCGCAGGTATCCATACCGCCGAGAATATTGAGTACGGTTGATTTACCTGCACCGCTGGTGCCGACAATAAGGCAGAATTCACCTTTTTCAATTCTGAAGCTTACGCCGTCAACTGCAGGAACGGTAATTTCGCCTGCATTGTAGCGTCTGTATACATTTTCAAATTCAATAAAGCTCATATTACTGTTCCTTTCATCTTAAGAAATCCTTTTTGTTAAAGGTTTTTGAATCAAGAAGCTCACCTGTTTTTTCGTCGCAGATGTCAATTTTGTATTCGTTGGGGCTGTCATTATCCTGAAGAAGATAGTATGCACAGCAATTTGAAACATGCTTGAAAAGATCATCCACATTATCAGCCTTCTGGAATTTCTTTTTATTTACAAGAAGAGTCACATAACTGAAATCTTCACTGTATTCACCGAGGTTAAGCACATAGGGATAATCCTCAGACTCAAAGGTTTCGCAGATTGCACTGATAGTTGAAATACCTGTTTTAACAAGATAGAGATCATAAGAGAGTGCCTTAAGGGTAATTTTTACACTTTTCTTGTTCCATGTGTATTCAGCACTTTCATAGCCCTTGTCTCTTTTAAGCTTGTTGAGGTTGTTCTGATATTCTGCGTCCAGGAACAGAACTGGAATTTCAAACTCAACAATTTCATTAGGATCCTTCTTTTCAACCTCATCGGGAGTGAAAACACCTAAGTCTGTGGTGCTTTCAGGCTCTTTTTCAGTTGTCTTTTCAGTTTCCTTCTCAGTATCCTTCTGAGTTTCTTTTTCGTTTTTATCTTTTTCTGCTGACTTTTCTGTAGTTTCTGTTACTGTTGTTGTGGTCTCAGGCTCTTTATTTTCACCTGAGCTTCTGCCAAAGGCAAAAATTGCAGCTATGCAGATTATAACAACAAGTGCTATTGCAACCTTCTTTTTCATAATTTATGTAACCTCCTGCTTTTAAGCTTATTATATCAGATTTACCTTTGATGCACCTTAAGATATTTCAAGGCACTTTTATTTCAGTTTATTATAATACCATATATCCGCTGCTTTTTCTATACATAAACAAAAATTTTACATATATTTTATCTTATGAAACAGTTTATGTTATAAATTTACAAAAAAGAGTGGCGAAAAATCCATCTAATATTAAAAAAAGCTATAGACATTTTTGAATTTATCTGCTAAAATATGTAATCAGTAGGAAAGCGTTTAAAAATATCCAAAGCTTTCCCGGAATTTTATTATCTAGGAGGAGATTCCAATGGCTAAGAAATGGGTGTACCTTTTCAAAGAAGGTAACGGCACAATGAGAGAGCTTCTCGGCGGTAAGGGTGCAAACCTCGCTGAAATGACAAATCTCGGCCTCCCTGTTCCCCAGGGCTTTACAATCACAACAGAAGCATGTACTCAGTATTACGAAGATGGTCGTAAGATCAACGACGAAATCGTTGCTGAAATCATGGCTAACATCGAAAAGATGGAAGAAATCACAGGCAAGAAGTTTGGCGACCTCGAAAGACCTCTTCTTGTTTCAGTACGTTCAGGTGCTCGTGCATCAATGCCCGGTATGATGGACACAATTCTTAACCTCGGCCTCAACGAAGAAGTTGTTGAAGTTATGGCTAAGAAGTCAGGCAACCCCAGATGGGCTTACGACTGCTACAGAAGATTCATTCAGATGTATTCAGACGTAGTTATGGAAGTTGGTAAGAAGTACTTTGAAGAACTTATCGACAAGATGAAGGAAGAAAGAGGCGTTACTCAGGACGTTGAGCTTACAGCTGACGACCTTAAGGAGCTCGCAGAACAGTTCAAGGCTGAATACAAGGCTAAGATCGGTTCAGACTTCCCCACAGATCCCAAAGAACAGCTTATGGGCGCTGTTAAGGCAGTATTCCGTTCATGGGACAACCCCCGTGCAAACGTTTACCGTCGTGACAACGATATTCCCTACTCATGGGGTACAGCTGTTAACGTTCAGGCTATGGCTTTCGGTAACATGGGTGAAGACTGTGGTACAGGTGTTGCTTTCACACGTGACCCCGCTACAGGTGAAAAGAAGCTCATGGGTGAATTCCTTACAAACGCACAGGGTGAAGACGTTGTTGCTGGTGTAAGAACTCCGATGCCCATCGCTGAAATGGAAGAAAAGTTCCCTGCTGCTTTCAAGCAGTTCACAGAAGTTTGCGCACTTCTTGAAAATCACTATCACGACATGCAGGATATGGAGTTCACAGTTGAAAACGAAAAGCTCTATATGCTTCAGACAAGAAACGGTAAGAGAACTGCACAGGCTGCTCTTCAGATCGCTGTTGACCTCGTTGCTGAAGGTCACAAGACAAAGGAAGAAGCTGTTGCAATGATCGACCCCAGAAACCTTGACACACTTCTTCATCCCCAGTTCGATGCAAAGGCTCTCAAGGCTGCTACTCCCATCGGTAAGGGTCTCGGTGCTTCACCGGGTGCTGCTTGCGGTAAGGTTGTATTCACAGCTGAAGATGCAGTTGCTTGGAACGAAAAGGGCGAAAAGGTTATCCTTGTTCGTCTTGAAACTTCACCCGAAGATATCACAGGTATGAAGGCTGCTCAGGGTATCCTTACAGTACGTGGCGGTATGACATCACACGCAGCAGTAGTTGCTCGTGGTATGGGCACTTGCTGTGTATCAGGTTGCCAGGAAATCGCAATGGACGAAGAAAACAAGAAGTTCGTTCTTGCTGGAAAGACATTCGTTGAAGGCTCAGAAATTTCAATCGACGGTTCAACAGGTAACATCTACGAGGGCATCGTTCCCACAGTAGACGCTGAAATTTCAGGTAACTTCGGCACAATCATGGGCTGGGCTGATGAATTCAGAACACTCAAGGTTAGAACAAACGCAGATACACCCGCTGACGCTAAGAAGGCTGTTGAACTCGGTGCAGAAGGTATCGGTCTTTGCCGTACAGAGCACATGTTCTTCGAAGCTGACAGAATCGCAGCATTCAGAGAAATGATCTGCTCAGATACAGTTGAAGAAAGAGAAGCAGCACTTGCTAAGATTCTTCCCATGCAGCAGGGCGACTTCGAAGAGCTCTACGAAGCACTTGAAGGCAACCCCGTTACAATCCGTTTCCTTGATCCTCCTCTCCACGAATTCGTTCCCACAGAGGAAGCTGACATCGCAGCACTTGCAGAAGCACAGGGCAAGAGCGTTGAAGACATCAAGAACATCATCGCTTCACTCCACGAATTCAACCCCATGATGGGTCACCGTGGTTGCCGTCTTGCAGTTACATATCCTGAAATTGCTAAGATGCAGACAGCTGCTGTTATCCGTGCAGCTATCAACGTTAACAAGGCTCATCCCGACTGGAACATCGTTCCCGAAATCATGATTCCCCTTGCTGGCGACGTTAAGGAACTCAAGTACGTTAAGAACTTCGTTGTAGAAACAGCTGATGCAGAAATCGCTGCAGCAGGCGCTGACCTCAAGTACGAAGTTGGTACAATGATCGAAATTCCCAGAGCTGCTCTTACAGCTGACGAAATTGCTAAGGAAGCTGACTTCTTCTGCTTCGGCACAAACGACCTTACTCAGATGGCATTCGGCTTCAGCCGTGACGACGCTGGTAAGTTCCTTGATGCATACTATGATGCAAAGATCTTCGAAAACGATCCCTTCGCTAAGCTCGACCAGAACGGCGTTGGTAAGCTCATGGATATGACTCTTAAGCTTGGTAAGCCCGTTAACCCCGCTCTTCACTGCGGTATCTGCGGTGAACACGGTGGTGACCCCACATCAGTTGAATTCTGCCACAAGATTGGCCTCGACTATGTATCATGCTCACCCTTCCGTGTGCCCATCGCTAGACTTGCAGCAGCTCAGGCAGCTATTGCCAATGGCAGGAAATAAGTAATTATTTCAACTTCGCTCAGTTCACATTGACAGTTGAGGACGCAAAAGAGTATCTCTACTCCAAGTCCACAAAAAGACGTGGCCATAATTGGAACTATATTGAATTAAAACTGTATAACTAATAAAAACGACTCCCTTTGTCAGAAATGGCAGAGGGAGTTTTTGTATCCGTACATTCGACTAACCTTCTGTTATAAGGTAGAATAAAGCTACTAAATAACAGGAGGTCATTTTTTATGAGAAAAAAAGTAAAAATTAAGTTTACGGATTTTGAGTGCAATCTACTTATCAATGGAATGAACGAGTTCCGTAATATGCTCTTGGCAGAGAATTTACCCACAGAGGATGTTGATGAACTGTTGCTGAAAATTATTGATAAAAGCGAAAAGTAAGGGGTGATTTTGTGTCGAATATTATAGAAGAATTTTATTACGGCAATATCGAGCCACAGGAACTCTCAACAGAAATCACACCTAAACTAAAAAAGAAGCTAAGTTCTCTTGTTAAGAAGGAAGAAGAATTGACTGCAATGCTGCCTGAAAAAGAAAAAGAGTTATTTGCCAAGTATGTGCTTGCTTACAATGAATTTTCGAGCATCGGCAATTCTGACAGCTTTATATCAGGCTTCCGACTCGGTGCAAGATTTACATATGATACTTTTATAACTAAAACGAAAGGATGATTATTATGTCAAAGAATACACAGATTGAATACCGCAGGGTTGGCGACTATTTAATTCCGAATCTTAAACTACCGCCCGAAGAAGCGACGGTCAGGCTTGGTAAATGGGGTATGCTTTACAAAGACTATCTTTTCAAGCACAAGAAAGTTGTGTTTTCTGTGCTGCTTGCGGAAGGTAAGCTGTATCAGCACTGTGCTGAGGTAGAAAATCAGGCGCAAAATATGTTTGATACTCTTGTTGAACAAATGAAAGAAACCGAAGGTGTTACAGAGCAACTGAAGGAAGAAAATCAGTTAGAATGGGTGCAGAGAATGAATAACCTTCAACAACGAGCAAGAGAGGTCGTACTTAATGAGCTTATATACAAATAAACCTCGTCACTCTTGAGCTATCTGCAACTACCGAGAAAATCTCGGTAGTTCGAAAAGAAGGCAACAGAAATGTTCAAAGAACTCTTGATTTTTACAACCTCGATGCAATTATAGCCGTCGGTTACCGTGTCAATTCCAAAAAAGCTACCCGTTTCCGTCAGTGGGCAACAAAGACCTTAAAAGAATACATCCAAAAAGGCTTATGATGTTTTTGAAAATAAGCTTAGTGGGGTTATTAAGATTGCAATTGTGAGTAAATAATATTTTACCCCTGACAGTAATGCAACTGAGTGATAAGGAAGTAATTTAAAAATCACTTATCAGGCACGGGTAAGACAAAAAAGTAGAGAGAAACTTGATTAATTTCAACCTTAACAAAATACCGCTTGTTTACAGTACAACCGGTGATACTGAAAAAGAGATTGATGTTTATTTCAATTATCCTTCGCTCAGTATTGATTTCTTTGTCGATTTCAATCAGGTACACTCAATCAAGTGCGAGAGTGTTGATGATGCTGTCGGTAAACTCGGCAATTTAACCCCACAGAAAATCAACAACAAATTAAAACAGCCCTTGATCGTCGAACCTTTTTTGTTCTCTCATACGATCAAGGGCTGTTTTTCTGAATTCTTTGTATCTGACATCTTTGGTTACCTCTCATTTCCTTGATTTGAGTATCGGTCACTGTTTCACGATTTTTCAAACATTATTCTTGACATTTTCTGTCAATCATCCGTTAAGTCGGATATGCTGTTGTTTGCTTTTTTACAGTTCCGATATTTCCCTCATTTGTTTTTATGGGGTCTTATCAGTACATTGGACTCACCGCTTATTTTTAATTTTATTTGTCAACTGAAAATCTGTTACCGACCTTTCGGACTCATTCCTTTATTATTATTTTTGTTTTAACTGTACATTGGTATCACACCCTTCGATTGATTTTCTTATATTATAATCTGCCTTTGCAGCAGCATTGTAAAAATCATTTTTCAGGATTCAATCGGATTTCTTATTTGACCTCTGTCTGTTCTGTTTTTCCGAGGTCCTTTACTTGTTCATTGGTATCACCTCTTTCTGTCTATAATATATCATCATACAAGGTTGATTTCAAGAGCAAAAATTCACGAAGAACGAAAGCAGTTATTGTATATAACGCTGAAAATAAGCAGAACAATAAGAAAAATACTGTCTAATATTTACAAATCAAAAGCATTGAGTTATAATTATATTGTTGCGGTCCTGAAATAAGGCTTACGGATTGCTTTTTATATCGAAAAAACCGCTCATGAGCTTGTTTTACGACTCACGAGCGGTTAAAATTTTAATTATACTTGTTACACTGCTGCTTTTTTCTTATCCTTGGTTAGAGTTTTGATAGCAAAAAGTGTAACCAAAAGAACAGCGAATGAAATCGGAAGACAGATGGCTGCGTTCTTCACAAAACCTGCAAGAACATATGAAGCAGCTGAAATGGTAAGAACAACTGCTGCATAAGGCAACTGAGTTTCAACATGAGCAAGGTGATCGCAGCCTGCAGCTGTTGAAGACATTATGTTTGTATCTGAAATCGGTGAACAGTGGTCACCGCAAACAGCACCTGCGAGGCAGGCAGAAATTGAAATGACAGTCATTGTTTCATCAAGTCCGATTCCGACAACAATCGGAAGAATGATTCCCATTGTACCCCATGATGTACCTGTTGCAAATGCAAGACCGACAGATACAAGGAAAACAAGTGCCGGAAGCAGTGAGGAAAGACCTGAAAGACTTCCCGCAAAAATACCTGAAACAAATTCGTTTACACCGAGAAGAACTGTGATTTCACTGAGTGACCATGCGAAGATAAGAATAAGAATTGCCGGTACCATTGATTTGAAACCGTTTGCAACTGATTCCATAAGCTCTTTAAATGAAAGCAGGTCACGCATATAGTAATAAAAAATTGTAACACCAACACTCACGAGAGCACCCATACTTAATGCCAGCGGAGCATTGCAGTCAGCAAAAGCATCAATGAGTGATTTGCCCTCAAATAATCCACCTGTATAAAGCATATATGAAACACAGGCAACTATAAGAAGAACAACAGGGAAAATAAGGTCAACAAGCTTGCTCTTTGTGTTTTCCTTGAATTCATCCGAAGATGTTTCCTGTACGGGAACTGTGTAAATATCACCGTTCTTTGCATTTGCTTCATGAATCTTCATCGGACCGAAATCAAATTGTGCTGCTGAAGTGATAACAACCATTGCAAGTGTAAGAATAGAATAGAAGTTGAACGGAATTGCTTTGAGGAACATTTCAACGCCGTTAACATTTTCAACATTTGCCGAAACTGCTGCAGCCCAGCTCGAAATCGGCATTATCATACACATCGGAGCTGCCGTTGCATCAATGATATAAGCGAGCTTTGCACGGGAAATTTTGTTTGAATCAGTTATCGGACGCATAACATTACCCGCTGTAAGGGTGTTGAAGTAGTCGTCAACGCTGAGTACAACACCGAGAGCAAAGGTTGAAAGCATTGCAACTCTGCGTGAATGTATATGCTTTCCTGCCCATCTGCCGTATGCTTTTGTTGCACCAGAGCGGCTGAGGAGAAAAACCAGAACACCGAGAGTTACAAGGAAAGTGAGAATTCCGAGATTGCTGCTTCCTTTGAGTCCTGAAAGAATACCATGTACGAAAACAGCTTCAAGAGTGTCGATGGTGTTGAAATGTGAATACAAAAGAGCACCTGAAACAAGTCCGACAAAAAGCGATGAGTAAACTTCTTTTGTAATCAACGCCAGAATGATTGCCACAACAGGCGGCACGAGTGACCATACAGTTCCGGTAAAGTCATAATTATCAAAAACATGTCCGTAAACTGCATAGCAGATTCCCGCAATAAGTACAATGAGAAATGCGGAAAGAGCGATTTTTTTCTTGTTCATTTTGAACCATTCCTTTCTGAGGACAGTAAAAAAACACTGTCCGATAATATCGACAGTGCTCCGTAAATACATACGACAGTGACATGCATATTATGCACATCCCCAGCACACAAACACGGCAATGTTTATGCACTTCGGCGGCTGACCTCTCATATTTTTCTGCTTGCCGGCATTGCAGGTGTTTCTGCAAAAAATATGAGGTGACATCCGCACCTCTGTTATGCTTGTTATTGTACGGTAATGTGAGAAAAATGTCAATAAATCCATATGTATACTTTGTAAATATCATTTGAATGCTTTGTAAATTTTAGAATTTTTTATATTTTTCCTTGTTTTTTGTTATTTGCTGTATTATAATTGCCTCGTTGTTATTCCACATGATGCCCTTATCGCAGCTGCGAAAATAACAACTTTAATATTTATAATATAATTGTTTTCGGAGTGAGTCTTAATGGCTGATAACAAAGAACTTTGCAGACTGACGAGAAATTCTGCAAAAATTCTGGACAAAAACATTGTCCTTCTTGATTACAAAAACCACTACGACCTTGATGGTCTCATGAAAAAAGGCGTATCAAACATTGCGGAGCTTATCGCTCATGTTGTAAAGTTTTCCTCAATGAAGGAAAGCGATTTTACAATTGGTACTGCAAAGGGTGGCGGATGCTCATCCTTTGATGCTTTTACTCCGGACGGAGATCACATCATGGGCAGAAACTTTGATTTCAAAGTTGCTCCCTGCCTTGTATTATGGACTCATCCGGAAGGATACTATTCAAGCCTTTCGGTTGTTGACCACAATTTCATTACATACGGAAACAAGCATAATGTTTTCACCGGAAAGAACTCTGCACAGCTTATTTTGTCACCTTATTGCTGCGTTGACGGAATCAACGAAAAAGGACTCACAATTGCAGTGCTTCAGATCAGAGCAAAAGCAACACAGCAGAACGACAAATCAAAAACTGATATTACAACAACATCAATGGTAAGAGCTGTCCTTGACACCTGTGCAAATGTTGATGAGGCTGTTGAGCTTTTCAAAAAATTCAACATGCACGATTCACTTTATTGTTGCTATCACTACTTCCTTGCTGACAGTAGCGGAAGAGCAGTCATTGTTGAATATATCGACAACAAGCTCAATGTATATGAAAAGAACAGTGAAAAATACGGCGTTGCAAATTCAGTTTTTGAAAATGACGGTCATAAGCTCACATATATGACAAATTACAGCGTTACAAAAGACATAGGCTCATTTGAAATAGAACAGCACGGTTACGACAGAACAGATGCAATAAAGAATGCGTTTGTTGAAAAGAACAATGTAATGACTGAACTTGAGGCTATGGATCTTCTCAGCTATGTAAAGCTCGATTATGATCATCCTAAATATCCCTGGCGCATTGAGGCACTCTGGAGTGCAGTTTACAACACAACAAAACGCACAATGAAGATTGTTGCAGGAATGGACTATTCAAAGGTTTACACCTTCAGCATTGATGAGCCATGCAAGGTGCTTATGACTGAAGCAATTGAAAAATCAGAATACCCCGCAGCCAACTGGGATTATCTATAATAAAGTAGTATCCGGTGCAAAATTTAATAAAACCAACTTTATCAAAGGCGTGCAGATCGAGATCCGATTTGCACGCCTTATTTATTATAATTCGGAGAATAATATTTTTGCAACACATCCATTGTAAACCTACACAAGTGCCTTTTCACTTTTTCCTTATTAACAATTGAAAAAAATTTTAACTTGTGATAAAACAAAAAAGTTATGTCACTGAAAACAATATAATTACGAACCCGTTGCTAAAAGTCAGGGGCGTTTTTTATACAGTACCCCATATTACGTAGGATTTTTTGGTTCTTTACTGAAATATATTGACTTGTATACGTGTTTTGTGTTAATATGTACCCGAAATTAAACTGCGGTTCACTTTTGGGTGTACTTTGAGAAAGGAGTGACGAATTGGCTAATATAAGAAGCAAAGAGGAAAGCCGCATTCTATACAGTAAAATACTTACGGCGGCAACTGTTCTGTTTGTACAGAAGGGCTATGAGAAAACAACTCTTATGGATATCTCAAAGCTGTCAGGTGTACCGAAAACCAAGATTCTTTACGAAATGAACAGTAAAGAGGGTATCCTCGGACTTCTGGTTGCTAAGTTTCTTGACGGCGTTGCAGAGGCATCCGATGCTGTGTCAAAAAAGCTTACTGACGATAAGCTGTTGATTTTTATGGCAAATGAGGTTCTGCAAATTTATATGGCAGAGATGAGCGACGATATGCGAAACCTCTATCTTGCAGGCTATTCAATGCCGAAAACAAGCGAGGAAGTACTCAAAAGAAGAACTGAGATTTTATACAGGGAGTTTGGCA
>JBGVFK010000067.1:0-13280 GCA_045121075.1 Acutalibacteraceae bacterium
GCAGAATCTGAAATTGCGGCTATACATATGGTTATTGGTGTTGCTTCCACAGGTAAGAGAGTTATGACATCTTCCTCAAGCCCCGGAATTGCCCTCAAGAGCGAAGGTCTTTCATACCTTGCAGGTTGTGACCTCCCCGCACTTGTTATCAATGTACAGCGTGGTGGTCCCGGTCTCGGTAGTATTCAGCCTTCACAGTCTGACTATTTCCAGGCTACTAAGGGTGGCGGACATGGTGACTTCAAGATGATCGTTCTTGCACCTTCATCAGTTCAGGAAATGGCTGACCTTACAATCAAGGGCTTTGACCTTGCTGAAAAATACAGAATGACTTCAATGATTCTCGCTGACGGAACAATCGGTCAGATGATGGAGCCTGTTGAGCTTTCAGAGGTTAAGGTTAATGATTACGATAAGTCTTGGGCTGTTACAGGCACAAAGCTTGAAAGAAAGAAGAATATTATTAACTCTCTTTCACTTGTACCTGATGAGCTTGAAAAGCTCAATTTTGAAAGATACGACAGATACAAGACTATCGAAGAGAACGAAGCTATGTACGAAGAGTACATGATGGATGATGCTGAAATCTGTGTTGTTGCTTTCGGTATTGCGGCAAGAGTTGCTAAAAATGCAATTGTTAAAGCAAGAGAAGAGGGTATCAAGGTTGGTCTTATCAGACCTATCACACTCTGGCCCTTCCCCAAGGCTCCTTTCCAGAAGGCTGCTGACAAGGTTAAGGCATTTATCTCAGTTGAGCTTTCAATGGGACAGATGATTGAAGATATCAAGCTTGCAACAGAATGCAAGAAGAATGTACATCTCTGCAACAGAGTAGGCGGTATGATTCCTTCTCCTGAGCAGGTTCTTGAAAGCATTATTTCAGTAGACAAGGAGGGCAAATAAAATGGTAGTATTTAATAAACCCAAGTCACTTGCTGACATTCCTTTACATTATTGCCCCGGTTGTACTCATGGTATTATTCACCGTCTTGTTGCCGAGGCAATTGATGAGCTTGGCATTGAAGGCAAGACAATCGGTGTTGCTCCTGTTGGTTGTTCAGTACTTGCTTACAACTATTTCAACTGTGATATGGTTGAAGCTGCACACGGTAGAGCACCTGCTGTTGCAACAGGTCTTAAGAGAGCTGATCCTGATAATCACATCGTATTCACTTATCAGGGTGACGGTGACCTTGCTTCAATCGGTATGGCTGAAACAGTTCACTCAGCTGCAAGAAATGAAAACATTACAATCATCTTCGTAAATAACGCAATTTACGGTATGACAGGCGGTCAGATGGCTCCTACATCACTTCCCGGTCAGGTGACACAGACCTCACCTTACGGTAGAGATACAAGCCACTGTGGTTTCCCTGTAAAGGTTTCAGAGCTTCTTTCACAGCTTGATGGTGCAGGCTACATCGAAAGAGTTGCTGTAAATAATGTAAAGAACGTTAAGAATGCAAAGAAAGCTATTAAAAAGGCATTCCAGAATCAGATCGATAAGAAGGGCTTCTCACTTATCGAGGTTGTTTCGACCTGTCCCACAAACTGGGGTCTCAGCCCTGTGGATGCACTTAAATGGCTTGAAGACAATATGCTTCCTTATTATCCTCTTGGTGTTTATAAGGACAGAGACGCAGAAAAGGAGGCAGAATAATGAGCACTACTCAGATTCTTATTGCAGGCTTCGGCGGTCAGGGTGTACTTTTTGCAGGTAAGCTTATTGCTTATAAGGGTCTTCTTGAAGATAAGCAGATCAGCTGGCTTCCTTCATACGGTCCTGAAATGCGTGGCGGTACAGCAAACTGCAGCGTTATCGTTAGTGATACACCTGTTGGTTCACCAATCGTATCAAATCCCGATGTTCTTGTTGCAATGAACCTTCCTTCACTTAAGAAGTATGAAAACGAAGTTGTTTCAGGTGGCACAATTATTGTTGACTCAACTCTTATCGCTGAAAAGGTTATGAGAGACGATGTTAATGTTTACTATGTGCCTGCAACAAAAATGGCAACAGATGAAGGCTTCTCAACTCTTGCTAATATGATTCTTATGGGCAAGCTTATGCAGGTTTGCGACAATGTAGGCTATGACAAGGTTGAAGACGCTGTTAAAAAGGTTGTTCCTCCCAGAAAGGCAAATCTCATTGATGTTAACCTTAAAGCTGTTAAGCTTGGTTACGAGTTTTAAAATATTGAGGTGTTAATTATGGATATCAAAATTACTAAAACAACTGCTCCTAAGGCTAAGCCCGCAAAGGGTGAAAAGCTTGGCTTCGGTCACATTTTCACTGACCATATGTTCATGATGAACTACACAGAAGGCAAAGGTTGGCACGATGCAAGAATCGTACCCTACGGCAACCTTTCACTTGATCCCAGCGCAATGGTTTTCCATTACGGCCAGGAAATGTTTGAAGGTCTTAAGGCATACAGAGGCGAAGGCGATAAGATTTATCTTTTCCGTCCTGATATGAACGCTAAGAGAACAAACGCTACAAATGAAAGACTCTGCATTCCCGAGCTTCCTATCGAAGATTTTGTAGATGCTGTTAAAGCTATTGTTGACATCGACAGAGATTGGGTTCCTGCTGATGAAGGTACATCACTTTACATCCGTCCCTTCATTATCGCAACTGATGAATTCCTCGGTGTTGCTCCCTCAAAGACATATCTCTTCATTATCATTCTTTCACCTTCAGGTGCTTACTATGAAAGTGGTCTTGCTCCCGTTGGTATTTGGATTGAAGACGAATATGTAAGAGCTGTTAAGGGTGGTATGGGCTTTGCTAAGACAGGTGGTAACTACGCTGCTTCTCTTATTGCTCAGGTTAAGGCTCACGACAGCGGTTATTCACAGGTTCTCTGGCTTGACGGTGTTGAAAGAAAGTACATCGAAGAAGTTGGCGCTATGAACATCTTCTTTAAGATTAACGGCAAAGTTGTTACTCCTATGCTTAACGGTAGCATTCTTCCCGGTATTACCCGTAACTCAATCATTCACGTTTGTAAGTCATGGGGCTATGAGGTTGAAGAAAGAAGAATTTCTGTTGATGAGCTTGTAGCTGCTGCAAAAGACGGCACTCTTGAAGAAGTTTGGGGTACAGGTACAGCTGCTGTTGTTTCACCCGTTGGTAAGCTTCGCTATGTTGACGATGTAATGACAATCGGTGACGGCGGTATCGGTGAACTCACACAGAAGCTTTACGATGAACTTACAGGTATCCAGTGGGGCAAGAAGGAAGATCCCTACGGATGGAGAATTGAAGTTAAATAATTTATCAGAGGCAAGAATTATTCTTGCCTCATTTTTTTGAGTGTCGAATTGTGGACTCTGTACAGTTGATTATTTTTCTGTTTTATTGTATACTTTGTTATAATGAATTATATTCACTCATAAATTTTTATGGGTGATAGTAGTGAAAAAAGGATTATATTTTTCAGTTAAATTCAAGAGCTTATTTTCCTCTCTGTTGAGTTTTACATTTGTTGTATCTTTTCTGTTTATCGTAATGTACAGCTATGAAGCGCGAAAAGGGGACAGTGTAAATAACAGCATTACTGCAAATAATCTGCCGCTTATAATTGTTGACCCAGGTCACGGTGGCGAAGACGGTGGTACATCATCTGCTGAGGGAGTTTTAGAAAAAGATATAAATCTTTCAATTTCAGAAAAGCTTGATATTCTTCTCACTTTAAGCGGTTATAATACTTTGTTGACCAGAAACGAAGATAAGCTTCTGTATGACGGTGAACCTGAAACAATAAGGGCTAAAAAGGTTTCTGATATAAGAAAAAGAATGGAGATAATTGAAAACAATCCTGAAAGTATTTTTCTCAGTATTCATCAGAATTATTTCACAGAAAGTAAATATAGCGGTGCACAGGTTTTCTATTCAGAAAATAATGAGGAAAGCAGCATTGTAGCTGAAAGCATTCAAGGCTCTATTAAAGAAAAGCTGCAAAGCACAAATGAGAGAAAAATTAAGAAAAGCGGCAAAGAGATTTATCTTCTGTACCACGCCAAATCACCTGCAGTTATGGTTGAGTGCGGTTTTATGTCAAATCCCGAAGAAGCAAAACTTCTTGGTGATAATGAATATCAGATTAAAATGTCTTTAGCAATAATTGACGGCTTGAATATCTATTTCGATATAAAAGGAGAACAGTAAATATGGCAGGAAAAACAAAAACTTTTTATGTGTGCTCATCCTGTGGCTATGAAACGCCAAAATGGCTGGGAAAATGCCCGGATTGCGGTGAATGGGCAACACTTGAAGAGCAAATAAGACAAGAGCTGCCGCAAAAAAACGGCAAGGCTATACAGAGAACAGCACAGAATATTGTCTCTTATGCAATCAGCGATATAAAAACTGATACTGAGCTCAGATATAAAACCGGAATGAAGGAGCTTGACAGAGTTCTTGGCGGTGGTATTGTAAAGGGTTCACTTGTGCTTCTCAGCGGTGATCCCGGTATTGGTAAGTCAACCATTCTACTTCAGATTTGCAAAGAGCTTGGAAAAAAATTAAAGGTGCTTTATGTTTCGGGTGAAGAATCTTATAGTCAGATTAAGCTCAGAGCTGACAGACTTAAGGTTGCCGCAGATAACCTTTACATTCTATGCGAAACAGATATCGAAGCGATTTGTGAGCACGTAAGACAAACAACACCTGACCTTGTTATAATCGACTCGATTCAGACTATGAATCTGACAGTGCTTAATTCTTCACCGGGCTGTGTAACTCAGGTGCGTGAATGCTCAAATATGCTTATGAGAACATCAAAGAGCCTTTCAATTCCTGTTATTATGGTCGGCCATGTAAACAAAGACGGCAATATTGCAGGACCGAAGGTGCTTGAGCATATTGTTGACGCTGTGCTTTATTTTGAAGGTGAAAGAAATCTTTCCTTCCGTATTCTTCGTGCTGTAAAAAACCGTTTCGGTTCTACTAATGAAATAGGTGTTTTTGAAATGCTTGATGTTGGTCTTAAGGAGGTTGAAAATCCTTCAGCAATGCTTATTTCAGGCAGACCTAAGAATACCCCGGGTTCTTGCGTTGCTTGTGTTATGGAGGGCTCACGACCGATTCTTGCTGAAATTCAGGGGCTTGTTGCAGGTAACAATTACGGAAATCCACGCAGAATTACTAACGGCTTTGACTTTAACCGCCTTAATATGCTTCTTGCTGTTCTTGAAAAGCGTGCAGGCTACTTCTTTGCGGGTAATGATGTGTATGTTAATGTTGTCGGCGGTATGAAGCTTGATGAACCGGCGCTTGACCTTACAATTGTTATGGCGCTTGTTTCTTCGCTCAAGGACTATTCACTTCGCGATGATGTGCTCGCTTTTGGTGAAATCGGTCTTGCAGGTGAAATCCGTGGTGTATCGCACTGTGAGCAAAGAATCAAGGAAGCGGCTCGCTTAGGCTTTACTCGCTGTGTAATTCCGAAGAGCAATCTCAAAAATATTTCTGCTTCACTTAAGGAAGAAATTGAAATAAGAGGTGTCCGCACTATAAGGGAAGCTTTTGAGGCAATTATATTATGATAAGGTTTATTGAAGATCCCAATCTGCCTGAAGGAAGAGTAGTTAAAGCAATCTGTGGTGAAATTCCTTATGAAGCAGAAAAGCTTTTAATCGATAGAGGAATTGAGCTTTTGAGTTGTAGTGAAAATAAATTAATTGACCCGTCAGTTAGTACTCACGCTGATATGTGCGCTTTGCATCTTGGTGGCGACATAATAGTCGTTGACAAAGCTCAGAATGAACTTATTGCACAACTGAAAAAGCATAACTTCTCGGTAATAGAAACAACCGAAAAAATAGCAGGGGAGTATCCTTCTGATATTAAATTGAATGTTGCTCTTTTTAGCGGAAACGCTGTTGGTGCCTTCAGATATACTGAATCTGCGGTTTTGGATAACATAACGGATTACAAGAAATTTGATGTGAAGCAAGGCTACTCAAAATGCTCAATTCTGCCCATTAATGATAATGCACTCATTACCGATGATACATCCATATATAACGCTCTCAAAAATGCCTTCAACGTGCTTTTAGTAGAGAAAGGCGACATTACTCTCGTTGGGCACGGGTACGGGTTTATAGGTGGCGCTTCAGCGAAAATTTCAAAGGATGAGATTTTCTTTTTCGGTGACATTAGAAATCATAGAAGCTACAAAGAAATTTCAGAATTTCTTTTTTTGCATAACTGCAAAGCTGTTTATCCTGAAAATGTTCCGCTAACGGATGTTGGTGGTATGGTTACTCTCTGTGAATATATATGAAATACATAAAAAAACGACCCTTCAGATTGAAAGGTCGTTTTGGTTTTTACTATCTTATTTGAGATTGTACTTCTCAACGTAATCGTTAATCTTCTGGATAGGATTAAGGAACTGACTAACTGATTTGTCGTGGTTAAGTGTGTCAACGATAAGAGCAACATACTTTGACATATCAACTGAGTAGTACCAGGGCTTCTCGAGAAGAGCTGGTGTCTGATAAATAAGGTTTGTTGTGAAAATCTTATCAAAGATACCTTCAGCGTAAGCCTTGTCGAATCTTTCAAGACCTGATGAGAAAAGACCGAATGATGAGAACACGAAAATTCTTCTGGCCTTAAGATTCTTAAGCTGCTTACAAACGTCGATCATTGAGTCACCGCTTGAAATCATATCGTCAACAACGATAACATCCTTGCCTTCAACATTATCACCAAGGAATTCGTGTGAGATAATAGGATTTCTGCCGTCAACAACACGAGTGAAGTCTCTTCTCTTATAGAACATACCAAGATCAACTTCGAGAACCTGTGAATAGTATACGCATCTGCCCATACCGCCTTCATCAGGTGAAATAATCATTGTGTTTTCGGGAGTAAAGTTAATTTCATTGTTCTGACTCTTTGCAAGAGCCTTGATCATCTGATAAGTAGGTGATACGCTTTCAAAACCAATCTTGATAGCGTTCTGAACTCTGGGGTCATGAGCATCAAAGGTGATGATGTTGCTTACGCCCATATTTTCAAGCTCCTGAAGTGCAAGTGCGCAGTCGAGTGATTCTCTTGAAGTACGTCTGTGCTGTCTTCCTTCGTAAAGCATAGGCATAACAACTGTAATTCTCTTTGCCTTGCCTGCACAAGCTGAGATAACTCTCTTAAGGTCTGCAAAGTGATCGTCGGGACTCATAGGCACCTTGAGAGGATTACCGTCTGCATCCTTGAGATCGTACATTTTATATGTAACACTGTAATTGAAGCAGTCCGAAATAATGAAAAGGTCATAACCTCTGATTGTTTCACGGATTACACCTTTACCTTCACCGGTTGAGAATCTGGGAAACTCTGCATCAAGGATATAAGAATCTCTGTGATAACCGATAATTTCTGTGTCACCCATCTTTTCACGGATTTCAACAATCTGATCGCTTACCTTTTTTGCAAATTCTTCGCAGCCTCTCATAGCAATAATGCCGAGGCGGCCCTGAATTCCTTCAAAATACTCAGCTACTGAATTTGACATATTAATTTACCCCCATGTTAAACTTCGTGTAATTTAAACACATACACATATATTTTACTTGTTTCTGAAAACTTTTCAATAGTTTTATTAAGATTTTATATATAGAATTATCAGTCAGCAAAGTAGCATATTTTGTGCATATTAACCACTGATAACACTTTATGTGCCTTATGATGAGATATAATCGTAATCGAACATAATAACAAGAGCATATCTCTCGTCAATTTCACCAATGCGGCTTTGAAGCTCTTTCTTTATTTCATCCTCACTGAGACGGAATCTGTGAGGGATTACAATGTCGAAAATAAGGTTAGTTCTTGTCGGTCCGTCAACAACTCTGAAATCGTGGAAAGCAAGCTCCTTGTCAATTTTATCAAGCTCGGCACCAACCATTTCTTTAAGAGCGTTGATTCTTATATCGTTTGTTATAAGCGGATCAAGATGTACAACAAGCTCAACGCCGAATTTCTCTTTTACTTCCTTTTCTATTCTGTCGGCAGTTTCGTGTGCTTCAAGTAAGTCGCTGTCTGCTGAAAATTCAATATGTACCGAAGCAAACATTCTTGTCTCGCCGTAGGAATGAATTACAAGGTCGTGTATTCCAAGAATACCGTCAAAAGAAGTTACATGTGAAACTATATCATCAACAAGCTCCTTTGAAGGCGGAGCACCAAGAATGATACTTATGCTTTCCTTAAGAATTTCATAGCCGGACTTCAGTATGAAAGCAGATACGACAATACCCATAAAGCCGTCAATAGGTAAGTCAGTAAACTTTGAAATAATAAGAGCAATCAATGAAATGAAGGTTGCCGCTGTGTCGCTGAGACTATCTGAAGCAACAGCAATCATAGCAGGGGAGTTGATAGCCTTACCGAGCTTCTTGTTGAAAAAGCCCATCCATATTTTACCGAGTATGGAAAAGATAAGTACAATTACAGCTCCGTAGCTGAATACAACCTTTTCCGGGTTAAGTATTTTCTGAATTGATGATTTTATAAGCTCGTAGCCCATAAGCTCAACAAGAAAGCCTACTGCCAAAGCAGCAACATATTCAATTCTGCCGTGACCGAAGGGATGCTCCTTATCAGGCTTACGGTTCGCCATTTTGAAGCTGAAGAGTGTAACGATACCTGAAGCAGCATCTGAAAGGTTGTTGATTGCGTCAGCGGTTATAGCAACACTTGCGGTGATTGTACCAACTGCATATTTGAAGCCTGAAAGAATAATATTCATCACAATGCTTACGGCACTGCCGAGAACACCGTACTTCGTTCTGACATCAGGATTTTTAGTGTCGCTGTAGTTTTTTATAAATATTTTAAGAAAAAGTTCTGTCATATATGCACCGTATTAGTTTTGATTAATCGTTTTTGATGTGTACATCAAGCTGGTTAAAGGGAATGCAGATGCCGTTTTTGTCAAATGCAAGCTTAACCTCTTCCTGCATTGCAAAATAAACATCCCAGTAATTTTCACCCTTGCACCAGAGTCTTGTTACAAGAGTAATGCTGCTTGCGTCATGTGAGCCAACAAATACCTGAACAGCAGGATCCTTGATTACATACTGATTTGCATTTGCAACCTCAGCAATAACTCTCTTTGCATGTGAAATATCATCTGAGTAGCTGATTGAATAGTTAAGGTCAACTCTGCGCTTATTTTCAGCTGTGTAGTTGATTATATGATTTGTTGTGATGTGTGAGTTGGGAATGATAATTCTCTTGTTGTCGGGTGTGTTGATGATGGTCTGCATAAATCTTACATCAACAACTGAGCCTGAAACACCGTTGATTTCAACAAAATCGCCTGATTTAAAAGGTCTGTTAACAAGAAGCTGAATACCGCTTGCAAACTGCGCAACACTTGCCTGAAGACCGAGACCGGCTGTAACACCGGCAGCACCTATTGCTGCGATAACTGAATTGATATTGATGAACATTGAAAGGGCTGAAAGAGCGAACGCAGCCTTGATTACAACTGAAATTATTCTTTTGATAAAGTTGTAAACTGAAGGGTCAACACCCTTAGCCTGCATTGCTTTAACTGCAATTTTTGTTACAAGCTTTGAAATGAAAATACCAAGTACAATAAGTACAACTGCAAGAATAATTGTCGGTAATTTTGAGACTACTGTGCCGATAATATCCATTTCCTGCCACCAGGTTGAAATGTTGTCAGCTACCTGTGAAACGTCCTCAAACTGACCGTTTTCATCAAGAAAAACATTGCTTGTTGTGGTTGCTGCTGTTGTTTCTGCATCAGCAACTGTTGCTTCAAGAAAAGAAATAACTTTGTTTAACATAATAATACCTCCTTGATTTTAGAACATATTACCATAAATATTATCTTTTTTCAACATTGTATCTTGACAAAGTTTCATATTGTATTATAATTTGAAATTGAAAATCGTTTTCAATTCGGAGGCAGTTATGGCGTATAATACAAAACAAAAGCAATTGATTCTTGATTTGTTTCTGAAAAACAAGGAGAAGCAGTTCACCTGTGATGAAATAGAAGCAGAATTAAAGAAAAGCGGAACACCTGTGGGTAAATCTACGGTGTACAGATATGTTCTCAGGCTTCAGAGTGAGGGCAGAGTGCGAAAATTTACAGATGATGCTCTTAAAAGTGCTAAATACAGCTTTGTTGAAAACAAAGAGGAGTGCTGTAATCACCTTCATCTTAAATGCCTTCACTGCGGTGAATTTGTACATCTTAACTGCCATATAACTGCGGATGTGACATCACATCTTATAAAGGATCATAATTTCAGACTGGATAATTCAAAAACCGTGCTTTACGGCTTATGCGAAAAATGCAGTGCAATAAAGGAGTGATTTTGTGGCACAGATAAGCTCAAAAAATGTATATCTCAGCTACGAAAGTCACAGCGTGGTTGAGGATTTGAATTTTGAAGTAAATAAAGGAGATTACCTTTGCATTGTCGGTGAAAACGGTAGCGGTAAGAGTACGCTTATCAAGTCTGTACTCGGACTTAAATCAACTGCAAAGGGTCATCTTCATTTCGGTGACGGATTTAAATCAAAAGAAATAGGTTATATGCCTCAGCAGACAACACTTCAGAAGGATTTTCCCGCAAGTGTTTATGAGGTTGTGCTTTCAGGCTGTATAACAGCGAAAAACGGCAGAATCTTCTTTGGTAAAAAGCTCAGAAAAACAGCTGAAGAAAACATGAAAAAGCTTGATGTATATAACATCAGAAATAAGTGCTTCCGTGAGCTTTCGGGCGGTCAGCAGCAGAGGGTACTTCTTGCGCGTGCCTTCTGTGCAACAAAGTCTTTACTTCTTCTTGATGAGCCAGTAACGGGTCTTGACCCTGTTGCTACTGCAGAGTTTTATGAGCTTATTGAAAAAATCAATAAGGAATACGGTATCACTGTTGTTATGGTATCTCACGATCTGCTTTCAAGCCTTAAATATGCTACTCACATTCTGCATCTTAAAAAGAACGGTAGCTTTTTCGGCACTAAGGAAGAATATCTTAAGAGTGAAACCTACAATGAATTTTCAGGAGGCATAAAGAGATGAAGGAAATAATTTTTATGCTTTTCAATGAAAGCTTTCTTACAAGAGCACTTCTTGCAGGTCTTATGATTTCCCTTTGCTCTGCACTTCTCGGTGTAAGTCTTGTTCTTAAGAAATTCTCTATGATAGGCGACGGTCTTTCTCATGTAAGTTTCGGTGCAATGGCTATTGCAATGGCTGCAAATGTTGCTCCGCTTACTGTTGCTCTGCCTGTGGTTGTTGTTTGTTCTTTTCTTCTTATCAGGATGAATGAAAAGGCTAAAATTAAAGGCGATGTAGCGATTGCACTTCTTTCAACGGGTGCTCTTGCTGTCGGTGTAATGGTGACATCTATGACAACGGGAATGAATGTTGACATATATAACTATATGTTCGGTAGTATTCTCACAATGAAAAACAGCGATGTTGTAATTACAGCAATTCTTACCGCTTGTGTTGTTTCCTTGTTCGTGATTTTCTATGACGAAATTTTTGCTGTTACCTTTGATGAAAGTTTCGCTAAAGCAACAGGTACAAGAGTGTCATTTTATAATATGCTTATTGCTGCACTTATTGCTGTAACTATTGTAATCGGTATGCGTATGATGGGTGCACTGCTCATTTCTTCGCTGATTATATTCCCATCAGTAACCTCGATGCGCATTTCAAAAAGCTACAGAAATGTTATAATTTCAAGTTGTCTTGTTTCAGTTTTCTGTTTTATCAGCGGTCTTATCTTTTCTGTAAAGTATGAGGCTCCCACAGGTGCAAGCGTTGTGATTGTAAATATTTTTGTGCTGTTATTCTTTACTTTGCTTCATAAAATCAGAAATCTCAATAAAAGTGCTTTTAAATGCTTAAAGGCTGCACTGTACTTTCTGACAATTATTGCTTTTATCGGTTCGTTTCTTTTTGCATTTTTTGCTGGTGATATTGCGTTTACAAATTCGAAAAAAGATAAGCCTTCAATTGTTGCAACAGCCTTTGCTCAATATGATTTTGCACGACAACTTGCAGGCGACAATGCTGATGTTGTGATGCTTTTATCACCTGGTGAGGAAAGTCACACCTTTGAACCTACACCGAGCGATATTGCCGCTATAAAAAACTGTGATTTATTTATTTACGGTGGCGGTGAATCTGACAAATGGGTTGATACTATCCTTGAAGCTTCTGACGAAACAATTAAAACCGTTAAAATGATGGATGTAGTTGAACTTCATAAGGAAGACCACAATGACGACGAAGAGCACGAGCATAGCCATGAGGAATATGATGAGCATGTCTGGACCTCGCCCGAAAATGCAATTCTTATTTCAGAGGCAATATGTAATGCTCTTTGTGAAATCGACAAAGAAAACGCAGAAGTTTACATAAGTAACCTTAAAGCATATTCTGCTGAATTGAAAAATCTCAGCAATAGCTTTGTTGTTGCTGTGTCTGAGAGCAAAGGAAATAAAATTGCAATAGGGGACAGATTCCCGATGAAATATTTCTGTGAGGAATATGAAATTGAATATTATGCTGCATTCCCAGGCTGCAGTGCACAGGTTGAAACAAATCCTGTTACAATAGCCGAATTGAAGAAATATATGCTTGAAAATGAAATATCAACTGTTTTCAAGGTTGATTTAAGCACCGGACTTGTTGCAGAAACTGTTAGTGAGGTAACAAATGCTGAGGTTGCAACCCTTTATTCCTGCCATGTAATTTCGGCTGAGGATTTTGAAAACGGTGAAACTTATGTAAGTCTTATGGAAAGAAACCTTGCTGCAATTAAAAATGCACTAAGCCATTAATGAAAATATAACAGATTAACGAGAAATTTTACATTCAAATGTTGATTTAAAACTCAGAATAATGTATAATTAATTAGTTAATCTTAATGGAAATCAGAGGAATTATTAAAATGCCTATAAATTTAGTATATAAAGCCCTTCCGACCGTAGCACTCAGAGGAATCGTTCTTTTTCCGGGAATGAGCTTCCATTTTGATGTCGGCAGAAAAAAATCTATTGCCGCTGTCAAGGCTGCTATGCACGGAAATCAGAAAATCTTTCTTGTAACTCAGAAGGATATAACAGAAGAAGACCCCACAGCAGACGGATTATATAAAATCGGTGTTGTTGCTGAAGTAAAGCAGGTTATCAAATCAACAGATAACAATTTTATGCGTGTTGTTGTTGAGGGTGTCTGCAGAGCTTCTGTAACTGAGTTTCTTCA
>JBGVFK010000068.1:0-27799 GCA_045121075.1 Acutalibacteraceae bacterium
TTTTCGGAAAGGGCGTAATTGTTTCATCAAAGCCGATGGGTGGCGATGCAATGCTTGAAATTGCCTTTGAAAAAGCAGGAACAAAGAAGCTTATGGCAAATTATGCAAAGCTTCAGAAAATATGATACGGAAAAATCCGTAAAGGAGAGAAATTTATGAAAAAGACACTCAGAAAAGCCCTTGCAGTTGCTTTGGCTCTTATTATGCTTATCAGCGTAATGCCCGTGGCATTTGCGAAGGATGTAACTCCCGTAATTGTTGTCAGCGGTATGGCTTCATACACTCTTGACGACGGTGAAACAGGCGAGCAGGTTTATGGTCCTAAAACAGAGGTAATTCTCGATGTTGTAAAAAGAGCTATTGGTCCTGCAACCAAATTCCTTTTCACAAAGGATTGGCAGGCTCTTGCTGATGCAGTTGTGGGCGATGTTTACGAAAGCATATTTGAGGGTATGTCATGTGATGCAGAGGGTAATTCAAAGCACAACATTACAACAAAGCTTTTTCCTGAGTCAGTGGATAACTATCCTGAGGACTTCAATCCCGATGCGGATAATGTAAGTGAGGGTGCAGTTGTAGTATCAATGATAAGAGCAGTAGGTGCTGAGAATACTTACTTCTTCAACTACGACTGGCGTCTTGATCCCTTTGAAACTGCTGAAAATCTTAATGAATTCATTGAAAAGGTAAAGACGGAAAAGAAGTGCTCAAAGGTAACTCTTATTCCTTGCAGTATGGGTGGCGTAATGACAAACACCTATCTTGCAGAGTACGGCAGTGCTTCAATTGAAAAAATCATCTACGCAATGTCCGCTTTTCACGGAATGGATATGGTAGGTGAGCTTCTTAACAGAAACCTCAATATCAATACCGACCTTCTCACAGAATATCTTTTTACTGTTCAGAGAGATAAGGTTGATATGCAGATTCTTATGGCTCTTCTTGAAACTGTAACTGAAATGGCTCCTCAGCTCGGACAGGCTCTTGACGCTTTTATTGATGAATCTCTTGTTGAGCTCAGCGACAGAGTTTACAACGAGATTCTCGTTAATTCTCTCGGCAGCTGTCCCGGGTTCTGGTCATTTGTGCCTGATGAATACTATGAGAGTGCAAAAAAGGCAATGTTCGGAGATAAGCTCAACCCTGTTTTTGAAAAGAAAATTGATAACTACCACTACAATGTGCTTGTAAAAGCTCCTGAGATTATGGAAAAAGCAAGACAAAGCGGCACTTCAATCGTGCTTCTTGCGGCTTATGGCTTTATGGGTGTTCCTGTAACGAAAACTGCTTACAGACAGAGTGACAGCCTTATTGAAACATGGCACGAAGCAGGCGGAGCTACAACAGCTCTCTGGGGTGAAACTCTCGGTGATGAAAATTACGAAGCTCTCGGCACAGTTTGTGCAGATAAGACTCACAACCATGTTTCAGATGACCTTATTATCGACGCTTCAACAGGTATGTATCCCGATTATACATGGTTCTTCAAGTATAATTCCCATGTTGGTCTTGCTTGTGAAACAGATTTCACACCCTTCCTCGGTTGGCTTGTGCAGACTGAAGGTCAGCCCACAGTTTATGATAACGAAAGCTATCCTCAGTTTATGAGATATAACAGAGAAACCGGAAAGCTTACTTCACTTACAACCGGTGAAAGAAAAGCAAGCGTAATTGACAAGGAAAGCAATGTTATTGTGCGCTTCTTTGCAATTGTTGAATCACTCTACTATGTGATTATGAACTGGATTGACGGACTTAAGAAATAAGGAGTAACACTTATGAAATTATATAATGTAAAAAAATACGGTGCAGTGTGCGATGGTGCTACTGACTGCGGTGACGCAATTCAGGCTGCGATTGATGACTGCCATAAAAACGGTGGCGGTACAGTTGTTCTTGAAGCTGCAGGCACATATTACAGCCACTCAATTGCACTTAAGGAAAATGTTGAGCTTTATATTCAGAAGGGTGCTGTGCTTAAGGCAAGTGCAGACATTGATTCATACATAAGACCCTGCAGCACAATCAATGACCCGAAAACTGCTCTTGTAGGTAATCCTGTAACAGGTAAGCCCTCCTTTGCCTTTATTTACGGCTATAATGCTCACGGTGCTGTAATCAGCGGTGAGGGTACAATTGATGCAAACTGCTACGCCTTTGTTGAAAGAAAAGACCAGTACTATGTAACAGGTAATTTCTATCCCAGACCAACAACAATTTACATCGAAAACAGTAACCATATCACAGTAAAGGACGTAACAATCAAGGATGCTCCCTTCTGGACACTTCATCCTGCGGGCTGTGACGATGTGCTTATTTCAAACATAAGAATTCTCAATCCTCTTGATGTTGCAAACAGTGACGGCATTGACCCTGACCACTGCACAAATGTAAGAATTCTCGGCTGCCATGTAACCTGCGCTGACGACTGTATCTGCCTTAAAAATTCAAAGGGTAACAGCGAGTACGGCAGATGTGAAAACATTGTAATTTCAGGTTGTACTCTTACATCAACCTCAGCTGCCATTAAAATCGGCACAGAGGGCATCAACGACTTCAGAAATGTAATTGTAAGCAACTGTGTAATTTCAAAATCAAACCGAGGTATTTCAATTCAGATTCGCGACTGCGGTAATGTTGAAAATATCTCATTCTCTGATATTATCATTGAAACAAGACGCTTCGGTCCTGACTGGTGGGGCAGTGCAGAGCCTATTGCAATTACTGCCTTCCGCCGCGACGAAAACACAACCTGCGGCAGCATAAAGAATATCCGCTTCAGAAACATCACCTGTCTTGGCGAAAACGGTGTGCTTGTTCACGGAACAGAAAATAACCCCATAAAGGATGTAACATTTGAAAATCTTCAGGTTACTCTTACCAAGACATCAAAATGGAACTGCGGAATTTACGACCTTCGACCTGCAATTGATGTGGGTATTACTGAAAGCAAGAATTCCTGCATTTTCATAAAGAATGCAGAGAATGTAACAATTGAAAAATCCTTTGCAAAATATGGTGAAGTGTGTGATAGTTATGCTCACGGACTTTACGCTGAAAATGTTAAGAATCTTGATATGATAAGATTTACTGCAGAAAGTGCTTCAGACAGTGTGGATAATATAAAAATTATCTGAGAAAAAACCGAAAAAGACTTTACATAACTATCTTAATTTAGTAAAATATAAGGGAATCAAAACGGAACTACGGAGGTGTCCGAAATGCAGAGTAAATATAAAAGAATCCTGCTTAAGCTCAGTGGTGAGGTTCTTGCAGGTAAAGAAGGCAAAGGTCTTAATTTTGACACAGTAACAGAAATTTGTGAAATCGTTAAAGAATGCACAGAGCTTGGTGTGCAGATTGGTCTTGTTGTTGGCGGAGGTAATTTCTGGCGTGGCAGAAGCAGCGGTGAAATGGACCGTGTAAGAGCTGACCAGATGGGTATGCTTGCAACAACAATCAACTCACTTGCTCTTTGCGATACTCTCCAGCAGCTTGGCGTAAAGGCTACAGTTATGACTTCACTTGTAATGCCTCAGGTTGCTGAAATCTTCACAAAGCGTGAAGCTGTTAAGCATCTTGAAAACGGTGAGGTTGTAATCTTCGGTTGCGGAACAGGTAATCCCTTCTTCTCAACTGACACAACAGCAGCTCTTCGTGCAGCAGAAATTGAAGCAGAAATCATCTTCAAGGCAACTAATGTTGACGGTGTATACGATAAAGACCCCAACAAGTTTGCTGATGCAGTGAAGTACGATAAGCTTTCACACTCAGAGGTTCTTTCAAAGGAGCTTAAGGTTATGGACAGCACAGCTGCTTCTCTTTGCAGAGATAACAAGATTTCAATTCTTGTGTTCAACCTTGATGACCCCAAGAACATTGTAAGAGCTCTTAAGGGTGAATCAATCGGTACAGTTGTTGAATAATCAAATCAAACTTAAATACATAAACTGAAAGGAAAACATTATTATGAAAACAGTATTTGAAACCGCTAAAACTAAAATGGGCAAGACCGTAAACGCTCTTGTTGCTGAATACGGTGCAATCCGTGCAGGTAGAGCTAACCCTCAGATTCTTGATAAGATTCAGGTTGACTACTACGGCACACCCACACCCATCAATCAGCTTGCATCAGTTTCAGTTGCAGAAGCAAGAGTTCTTGCAATTCAGCCCTGGGATAAGTCAGTGCTTAAGGCTATTGAAAAGGCTATCCAGACTTCAGATATCGGCATCAATCCCCAGAATGACGGCTCAATGATCAGACTTACATTCCCTCCTCTCACAGAGGACAGAAGAAAGGAACTTGTTAAGGATATTCAGAAGATTGCTGAAAACTCAAAGGTTGCTGCTCGTTCAATCCGTCGTGACTGCCTTGAAAAGCTCAAGAGCATGAAGAAGAACTCAGAAATTACTGAGGACGACCTTAAGGACGGCGAAAAGGAAATTCAGAAGATTACTGATAACATCATTAAGGAAATCGACGACATTTCTGATAAGAAGCAGAAGGAAATTATGTCTGTATAATTTAACCGAAAATAGTGGGGCTGTGTTAAGCAGCCCCATTTAAGGCTTTTTAAAAGAGATAAATTACAGTTCAGATTTTGCATTTCTGCATTTTTTTCTAAGCTTGTTTTTAGTAACCGGTGATAAAATCAAGGTGCAGAAATTCAAAAACTGAAATAAAAAAAGAGGACAGTTATGGATAAAAAAGATATACTTCTTCCCGAGCATGTTGCAATCATAATGGACGGCAACGGCAGATGGGCAAAGCAAAGAGGACTAAGGCGCACTGAGGGTCACAAGGTTGGCGCTGAGGTTTTCAGAACAATTTCAAAATACTGTGCCGATATCGGTATCAAGTATGTTACCTTCTATGCCTTTTCAACAGAAAACTGGAAGCGATCAAAGGCTGAGGTAACAGCAATTATGAATCTCCTTCGCAAATATCTTGACGAAATGAAGGAGAGATACCTTGAAAACGAGGAAGCAGGCATTCATATCCGTTTCATCGGTTCCCGTGAGGGTATGCCTAAGGATATCATTAAAATGATGGATGAGGTTGAAAGCCGTTCAAGCGATAAAACAAGGTGCTATATCAACCTTGCCGTTAATTACGGTGGCAGAGCCGAAATAGTAAAGTCAGTAAAGGAAATTGCCGAAAAGGTTAAAAGCGGTGAAATCAATCCTGATGAAATTACAGAGGATATGATTTCAGGTGGAATTTATACCGCTGACCAGCCCGACCCTGATTTAATTATCAGACCCAGCGGTGAGTACAGACTTTCAAATTTCCTTTTGTGGCAGTCAGCTTACGCAGAGCTTTACATTGACGATATTCTGTGGCCTGATTACACACCCGAGGATTTAGACAGAGCAATTGAAGAATATTCAAAAAGAAACCGCCGTTTTGGTGGAGTTTAAAAAAAGGAAGGACTCAAAAAAATGAGTAAATCAAACAAAAAAGAAAGAACTATCTTTACAAGAAAAAATGACCGTTTTATTTCAAGCCTTGTTATAATCGGTCTGCTTATACTCCTGCTTATTTCATTTATGGCAAACATCAGAATCGTTTACACTGTTGTTTTTTCAGTGCTTTCAGCAATGGCAACCTATGAAATGATTCATGTAGTGGGCTGCAAGAGTAAAATTCTTATCGGTATTGCAGGTGCTGTAAGTGCCTTCACTGTTTTTGCAGTAAGCTATAAAATTGCAATTCCTGCAGTGGGCGTCCTTTACGGCTTTTACACAATGATAATGCTTGCTATCAGTGTGTTTGACAATAAGCACATCAGATATCTCGATGCAATAATGGCTGTTTTTGCTTCAATTTTCCTTCCTAATGCCTTTTCTTGCATTATCAGACTTAATGATATCAACGACTTTAACCCCAACTTCAAGCACTATGAAGGTGTGTTTATGGTAGGTATGTGCTTTGTTTGCTCATGGCTTACAGATACCTTTGCTTATATTGTTGGCAGTAAGCTCGGTAAGCATAAAATGTGTCCCGTAATCAGCCCCAAGAAGTCTGTTGAGGGTGCAATAGGCGGCCTTATTATCTCAGGTCTCTTCGCTCCGCTTCTTCTTTTCATTTTCCACATCATCGGCATTTACTTCTGGGACTATCCCATTTACGGCACAGGTTATATGAAATACCTTACAGTTATTCCTATCACAATTGCAGTTTCAGCTGTAAGTATGGTAGGTGACCTTGCAGCGTCAGTGCTCAAGAGAAACCACGATATCAAGGACTTCAGCAAGCTTATTCCCGGTCACGGCGGAATTATGGACAGATTTGACAGCTGTGTATTTGTATTCCCCACACTTTACGGAATAATGTATTTACTTTCACTTTAATTCATACTCTTTGAAAGGAGCTTAGCTATGGCGCAGAAGCTTACAATTTTAGGCTCAACAGGCTCAATCGGCACACAGGCACTTGATGTTGTTGACAAGTGTGGCTATGAGGTTATTGCCCTTACGGGTAACACCAATGTTAAAACAATTGAAGAGCAGATAAGAAAATATAAACCGCTTTATGCTGCTATGGCTGACGAAAAATCTGCAAAAGACCTTGCTCTTGCCGTAAAGGATACCTCAACAAAGGTTTTTGTCGGTAAAGAGGGTATAACTGAATGTGCTGCTGCGAATGAAGCTGACACAGTGCTTAACTCAGTTGTTGGTATTGCTGGTCTTGAGCCCACACTTAAAGCAATTGAAAACGGCAAAACAATCGCTCTTGCCAACAAGGAAACCCTTGTTGCAGGCGGTGAGCTTGTTATGAAAGCCGCAAAGGAAAAGGGTGTTGCAATTCTTCCCGTTGACAGTGAGCACAGTGCAATTTTTCAGTGCCTTCAGGGTATGAATAAAAAAGAGGAGCTTAAGTCAATTATATTAACAGCTTCAGGCGGTCCCTTCTTCGGAAAAACAAGAGATGACCTTAAAAATGTAACTCTTAAAGAGGCTCTTAATCATCCCAACTGGAGCATGGGTGCTAAAATCACTGTTGACAGTGCAACAATGATGAACAAGGGTCTTGAGCTTATTGAGGCAGTTTGGCTCTTCGATGTTGATCCGTCAGATATCGACATAGTTGTTCACCGTGAAAGCATAGTGCATTCACTTATTGAGTACAGGGATAACTCTGTAATTGCTCAGCTTGGTGTGCCCGATATGAGAATACCTATTCAGTATGCTCTCACTTATCCCGAGCGCTTTGAGTCACCCGTAAGAAAGCTCAACCTTTGGGAATATTCAAATCTTACCTTCTATAAGCCCGACTACGACACCTTCAGATGTCTTGAGCTGTGCCGTGATGCAATTACTAAGGGCGGTCTTTATCCCTGTACTGCAAACGGTGCAAACGAAATGGCGAATCAGCTTTTCCGTGAGGGTAAAATCAGCTTCCTTCAGATTGCCGACTTAGTTGAAAGGGCAACCGAAGAAGCAAAATTTACAGAAAAACAGTATACTCTTTGGGATGTGCTTGAGGCTGACAAGGCCGCAAGAGAAAGAGTAAGACAGTATATATAAACTAAGAAAGGCACATACAAAATGAACCTTAATTTTCTTTCAGGCATTACAGAGCTTGCCTCAAAGGCTCTGCCTATTTTAATTGCAATTCTCTTTTTCGGCCTTATTATCCTTGTGCACGAATTCGGTCATTTTATCTTTGCAAAGCTTTTCGGTGTAAAGGTAAATGAATTTGCACTCGGTATGGGTCCCACACTTATCAAAAAGCAGGGTAAGGAAACCAAGTATGCAATCCGTCTTTTTCCCGTAGGCGGCTTTGTATCAATGGAGGGTGAAGAAGAGGAAAGCACAGACAGCCGTGCATTCTGCAATCAGGCTGTGTGGAAAAGAATGATAATTATTGCCGCAGGTGCAACCTTTAACCTTATTATGGGTATAATTGCCTGCATAATTCTCGTTGCCGCACCTTGGGAAAAGCCTCAGGAAAACACCACTCCTCTTGTTGCTACAAATGAAATTCTTCAGTTTTACGATGGTGCAACAAGCAACAGCGAGGGTGGTCTTAAAGCAGGGGATAAGATTCTTAAAATTGACGGCAAGAATGTTTTTTCAGATTATGATATAACCTTCCTTATGCAGAGAAATCAGAGTGGTAAATACGATTTCGTTGTTGAGCGTGAGGGTGAAAAGCTTCAGCTTAAGGATGTTCCCTTTGCAAAAAGAACAGGCGGCAACTTCTCTTATGATCCCGAATGCGTAATTTCATCCGTAAGCGGTAAACTCAAGGATCAGGGCATGAAGGATGGCGACAAAATCATCAGGGTAAACGATGCGGAAATTACTGACAATGAAGCACTTATGGCTGCTATCGGTGCTGATGAGGATTATATTTATAGCTTCACTGTTGTAAGAGGTGAGGAAACTCTCACTATTTCTGATGTTAAAATGAACACCGTAACAGTGTTTGACTTTGTTATTTTGGGCAAGGAAAAAACAGTAGGTAACGTACTCTCAACTGCTTTCGGTTACACATTCTCTCTTGGCAGAATGGTTTATCTCAGCCTTTTTGATCTTCTCAGAGGTCAGTACGGCTTCAACGACCTTGCAGGTCCCGTTGGTACAGTTTCAGTAATTGCTGATGTTGCAGGCGAAAGCGTAAAGACAGCAGACTATGCACAGATGTTTATGCTTATGGCTATGATCGCAATTAACATCGGTCTTTTCAATCTTCTTCCTGTTCCTGCTCTTGATGGCGGACATCTGTTCTTTATGCTTCCTGAGCTTATTTTCAGAAAGAAGATTCCTCAGAAATATGAATCATATATCCACGCAGCAGGTCTTATTGTTCTTTTCGGCTTTATGGCAATAATTTCAGCAGGAGATATATGGAAATTGATTTCAGGTCGTGGATTCTATTAATGCGGCATATTTTCCTTATGGTAAGGTGATAAATTATGATTATGAGACGTGAAACAAGAAAAGTAAAGGTTGGCAATCTCTTTATCGGTGGCGACAGTGCAGTAACTGTTCAGTCAATGCTGAATGCTCCTGCCCACGATGTTGAGGGTAATGTTAAACAGGCTCTCAGACTTCAGCAGGCAGGCTGTCAGATTATCCGTGTGGCTGTGCCCGATATGGAAAGCGTAAAAACTGTTGCAGCACTTAAGGAAAGCGTTTCTGCTCCCATTGTTGCCGACATTCACTTTAACTATAAGCTTGCTCTTGAAAGTATTGCTGCAGGCGTTGACAAGGTTAGAATCAACCCGGGTAACATCGGTGCAGACGAAAATGTAAAGGCTGTTGCCGATATGTGCCGCCTTAAGGGTGTGCCTATCAGAATCGGTGTTAACTCAGGCTCTGTTGAAAAAGAAATTCTTCAGAAATTCGGTGGTCCTACACCTGAAGCAATGGCAGAAAGCGCTATGTATCATGTGAGACTCTTAGAAAAATTCGACTTTAACGATATTGTAATTTCAATTAAATCATCAAATGTTCTTTCTATGATTGAAGCCTATGAGAGAGTCTCTCAAATGTGCAATTATCCGCTTCACCTTGGCGTAACTGAGTCAGGCACAGAAAGAATGGGTATCATCAAATCCTCTGTGGGTATCGGCTCACTTCTTACAAGAGGTATAGGTGACACAATCCGTGTTTCACTTACAGATGACCCTGTTAAAGAGGTTTATGCCGGCTTTGATATTCTCAAGGGTATCGGTCTTTATAACGAAACACCATCACTTGTTTCCTGTCCCACCTGCGGAAGAACAAAAATTGACCTAATCTCACTTGCAAATGAAATTGAAGAAAAGCTCCGCACTGTTAAAAAGAGCATTACTGTTGCAGTTATGGGCTGTGCAGTAAACGGCCCTGGTGAAGCAAGAGAAGCCGATATCGGTGTTGCCGGTGGTGACGGTGAAGGTCTTATTTTCAAAAAAGGAGAAATCCTCAGAAAGGTTCCTCAGGAAAAAATTGTTGAGGAGCTTATGAAAGAAATTGAATTGATGTAAGTTAAAATTAACGGAGAAAATAATGAGCAATAAATTTACTGAACTGTTCGGTGAATTTTCTGACGGGAATCTCAATGAGGTCTTTTCAGATGCAGAAATACTGAACGTAAGAATTACAATGGAAACCAAAACCGTCGAAATTGACGCAATGTTTCCTTGTCTTATAACTAAAAAGCTTAATGATAAAGCAGACTATGAGCTTGCAAGAATGCTTCAGGTTGAAGCAGTAAAAATCAACAGCTTTATGCCTTCAGAGATTTTTTCAGAGGAATACTGGAATTCTCTCGGCAGATACACAAATGAGGCTGTTGCAGCAACTAACGGCTTTTTCCGTGACAGTAAGGCAAGCTTTGACGGCAATGTTCTTAAGGTTGAGCTTGCCCACGGCGGCGGAGAAATTCTTAAAAGCGTTGGCGCTGCAGAATACATAGAAAGACTCATAAAGCATAAATTCAAACGAAGCGTAACAGTTGAATTTACAGGTGAAACAGAGGTTTCACTTGATGACGAAAAAATTGTCTCTCAGTTCCGTCAGGCTGAGGAGAACAATCTTCGTGCAAAGGGCATCAATCCCGAGGAATACTTTGCACCGCCTAAGGAAAAAGAGAAAAAGCACAAGATTATCGACGGCATACCTCTTTATCTTGAAACTGCAAAGCCTGTTTACGGCACAAGAATTACAACCAATCCCAAGCCTCTTAACGAAATTACTCCTGACGAAGGCACCTGCACTGTCTGGGGTGAGGTTTTCGATATGGATGTAAGGGAAACCAAGGACCACAGAAGCAATATAATTCTTTTCAATATCACAGATAACACCTATGCTTATTCCTGTAAGGTTTTTGAGCAGAAGGAAAACTGTGAGGTGCTTCTTAATAAGGTTAAAGACGGTGTAACCGTGCTTATCAGAGGTTACATCTCATACGATAAATTCAGCGGTGAAAATATTATTACGCCAAGAGCTATCTGCCTTGTTGACAGAATTCCCAAAAAGGACGACGCAGAAGAAAAACGAGTTGAGCTTCACCTTCATACAAAAATGTCTATGATGGACGGTATGACCGATGCTAAAAATCTCGTTAAGCGTGCAATTCAGTGGGGACATAAGGCAATTGCAATTACAGACCACGGTGTTGTTCAGGCTTATCCTGAAGCAGTTTCAGCCGCAGGTAAGGATATCAAAATCATCTACGGTATGGAAGCATACTTTATGGATGACACCGAAACCACATTTGAGGACTGGAAAAAGGCAAAGGGCAAATATTTCCATCAGATTATCCTCGTAAGAAACCTTATCGGTCTTAAAAATCTTTATAAGCTTATTACTCTTTCAAACCTTGAATACTTCCACAGAAGACCGATTATTCCTAAAAGCGAGCTTGTAAAGCACCGCGAAGGTCTTATTATCGGCTCTGCTTGTGAAGCAGGCGAGGTTTACAGAGCGATTGTTGCAGGAAAAAGCGATGAAGAGATTATGAAAATCGCTTCATTTTACGATTATCTTGAAATTCAGCCCTGCGGCAACAACGAGTATATGATCCGCTCTGATAAGTTCCCTCATGTAAACTCAATTGAGGATATTCAGCAGTTCAACCGTAAGGTAATCCATGTTGCAGACGCTCTCGGTAA
This sequence comes from Acutalibacteraceae bacterium, assembly GCA_045121075.1. GTDB lineage: Bacteria > Bacillota > Clostridia > Oscillospirales > Acutalibacteraceae > UBA6857. The sequence continues at coordinate 11,607 of JBGVFK010000068.1, forward strand.
AATGACAGTTGCAACCTGCGACGTACATTTCATTGACCCTGAGGATGCTCGCTACAGAGCAATTCTTATGGCAGGTCAGGGCTTCCCTGATGCTGATCAGCAGGCTCCTCTTTACTTCAGAACAACCGATGAAATGCTCAGTGAATTCAGCTATCTCGGTGAGGAAACTGCAAGAGAAATTGTAATTACAAATACAAACAAAATTGCGGATATGATTGAAAAAATCATCCCCATTCCAAGCGGTAACTTCCCACCATCACTTGAAGGTGCAGATGATGAGCTTACAAGACTCTGCTGGGAAAAGGCGAAGAACCTTTATGGTGACCCTGTTCCCGAATATGTTGCAACAAGACTAGAAAAGGAGCTTACCTCAATTATCAAGCACGGCTTCGGCGTTCTTTATATGATTGCACAGAAGCTTGTAAAAAACTCAGAGGATCACGGTTATCTTGTTGGTTCACGAGGTTCAGTAGGCTCATCCTATGTTGCAAACGCCTCAGGTATTTCTGAGGTTAATCCTCTTGCTCCGCACTACCGTTGTCCCAACTGTAAGTATAATCAGTTCTTCCTTAAGGGTGAATTCGGCTCAGGCTACGACCTTCCGCCAAAGGATTGTCCCGAATGCGGAACACCTATGCTTCGTGACGGACACGATATTCCCTTTGAAACCTTCCTTGGCTTCAAGGGTGATAAGAGCCCTGATATCGACCTTAACTTCTCCGGTGAATATCAGTCAAGAGCTCATCGCTATACCGAAACCCTCTTCGGTGACGGCCACGTTTTCAAAGCGGGTACAATTGCTTCCGTTGCTGACAAAACTGCTTTCGGTTATGTTAAGAAGTATCTTGATGAAAGAGGAATTTCTGTAAGCAGAGCAGAGGAGAGTCGACTTACAAAGGGCTGTACCGGTGTTAAGAGAACAACAGGTCAGCATCCGGGCGGTATGGTTGTTGTGCCTGATGCCTTTGAATTTTCAGATTTTACTCCTGTTCAGCATCCGGCTGACGACCCTAAGTCAGACACAAGAACAACCCACTTCGACTTCCATGCGCTTCATGATACAATTCTGAAGCTTGATAATCTGGGTCATGATGTTCCCACACTTTATAAGCATCTTGAAGACCTTACAGGTATTCCTGTTATGGATACAGATATCTGTGACCCGAAGGTTTACGAAATGCTTCTTTCACCTGAGCCCTTAGGCGTAACAGCAGAGGACATCGATTGTCCTACGGGTACACTTTCAATTCCCGAAATGGGTACGCCCTTTGTTATTCAGATGCTTCTTGATGCACAGCCGAAAAACTTCTCCGACCTTTTGCAGATTTCAGGTCTGTCACACGGTACGGGTGTGTGGCTCGGTAACGCTCAGGACCTTATCAAAGATGGAATATGTACAATTTCAAGCGTTATCGGTACCCGAGATAATATTATGGTTTACCTTATGCATAAGGGTGTTGAACCGAGTATCGCCTTCAAAATTATGGAAATTGTCCGTAAGGGTAAGGCAACAAAGCTGCTTACCGATGAGCATATTCAGATTATGAAGGACAACGGCGTTGAGCAGTGGTATATCGATTCCTGCTTTAAGATTCAGTATATGTTCCCGAAGGCTCACGCAGCGGCTTATGTAAGTGCCGCACTGAGACTCGGTTGGTACAAGATTTACCACAAGCTTGAATATTATGCAGCCTTTATGACAGTACGAGGCGGAGATATTGACGCTCTTGCCGTAATGAAGGGCAGAGATGCAGTTAAACGCCTTATGGCAGACATTAAAATGAAGGGTAAGGATGCAGCTCCCAAGGAGCAGAATATGTATCCCTCACTTCAGGTTGTAAATGAAATGATGGCTCGAGGAGTTGAATTCCTGCCTATTGACATTTACAAATCTGAAGCCCTTGTATACAAAATTGAAGACGGAAAAATCCGCATGCCTTTCGGTGCTCTCAGCGGTGTTGGTGATAACGCTGCAATTGCTCTTGCAAAGGCAAGAGAAGGCGTAAGCGAATTCGTTTCAATTGACGACTTTGCTCAGAGAGCTTCAGCTTCATCTTCAACAATTGAAATGCTCCGTCAGGTCGGTGCCTTTGGTAGCCTTCCTGAAACAAGACAGATGAGCTTGTTTGAAATGTAAATAATTTATTGAAATGACAAAAAGCCTCTCCTGAAAGGAGAGGTGGCAGTCGCAGACTGACGGAGAGGTCGGAATTGCGATAAACTAAATAAAAGGAGAAAAATATTATGTCAAAGATTTTTGCACACAGAGGATTTTCAGGCAAATACCCCGAAAACACAATGCTTGCTTTTGAAAAGGCAGTAGAAATCGGTGTTGACGGCATCGAAATGGACGTACACCTTACAAAGGATAACGTGCTTGTAATTATCCATGATGAGGATATCAAGCGCACCTGTGACGGTGAAGGTCTTGTAAGAGATATGACTTATGATGAGCTTAAAAAGTTCGACGCATCAGCAACATTCAGAGGTGTTTACGGCTTCTGCGGAATTCCTACTCTCAGAGAGTATTTTGAGCTTGTAAAGGATACAGATATAATTACAAATATCGAGCTTAAAACAGGCGTTTTTGAGTATCCTACAATTGAGCAGAGAACAATTGATATGATAAGAGAATACGGCCTTGAAGATAAGATTATTCTTTCATCATTCAACCACTTTACAGTAAAGCGCTGCGAAGCAATTGCGCCCGAAATAAAGCGTGGCTTCCTTTCAGAAAGCTGGCTTATTGATTACGGCAAGTACACTGCTGCTCAGAATGTTCAGTGCTGCCATCCCATTCACTGCAACCTTTCAAAAGAGGTTGTTGACGAAATGCATGCAGCAGGCTGTGAAATCAACACATGGACAGTTAACGAATATGCTGATATTGAACGCCTTTCAGCTTTAGGTGTTGATGCACTTATCGGTAACTTCCCCGACAGAATGATTGAAAAGCTCAGATAAAAATATACATCCCACCTGAAAAGGTGGGATGCTCAGACTGTCGATAAACGCACAAGAACAACAATCTCTTTAATAAATAGAGAAAGGGTAATATAATTAACTTAAAATGAATAGGAAGAAAATCGTACAATGCATCGAACTTTGTACGATTTTGACATTGTTTTGACCTTTTTTTACCCTCTCGGAGTACCTATGTACGCCTTCGGGGTAAAGAAAAGGTCATCTTGTACATTTCTCGAAAGTCTGACAGCTTGTCGAAAATAACTTTTTCGACAAGCTGTACATCCCACCTGAAAAGGTGGGATGCTTTTGCTTAATGGTGATGATGGTGGTGATGACCTGATACTTTGTGCTCAATATGGCACTCTTTTTCGTGGCAGTGTTCATTTTCGCTTTCGAGCTCAATTGTTGCGTGGTTAATTCCGTGCTCGCTGAGCTCTTCTCTGATACGGTGCTTGATTTCGTGACCGTCACCCTTTGCTACAACGTGAAGGGTGATATAATTGTTGTGGCCGTCTATGCTTCTTATGTGAATATGGTGAACATCAAGCACACCGTCAATTTCTGTGAGATGCTCTTTAAGCTCAGGAATATCAATACCTTCGGGAGTTTTTTCGAGAAAAATATCAAGAACTTCCTTCAGATTCTTTACAGCATTTATAAGAACAAAAACTGCTACTCCCATAGACATAATCGGGTCAATAATTGATATGTCGGTAAATCGCATAATAACCGCACCTATAAGAACAACTACCCATCCGAGTACATCCTCAAGCATATGAAGGTTAACGGCCTTCTGATTAAGTGAGTCGCCTTCTTTTGTAAAATACGCAGCTATAAAGTTAACTGTAGCACCTATAACGGCAAATATTATCATGCCGTCATAGTTGATTTCGGCAGGGGAGATTATTCGGTTTATCGCATTATAAATAACGGCAAGAGAGCCGAAAAGAAGAATAACCGTTGTAATTACACTGCCAAGCACAGAGTAACGCAGATAACCGTAGGTGTGGCTTTCATCAGGCTCTTTGTTGCTTTTCCTTTCAAGAAAGAATGAAATGCCGATGCTCAGTGCATCTCCAAGGTCGTGTATACTGTCAGAAATTATAGCAACACTACCCGTGAAAAGTCCGCCGATAAACTCAAACACAGAAAATAAAAGGTTGAGAAGAAAGGCGATTAAAATATTTTTTTCAGTTTTTTGTTTCATTGTACACCTCATTCAATAACGTGTTCAAGACCGAGATTGATAATATCCCTTACGTGGTCATCATCAAGCATATAGAAAATAATTTTACCCTCGCGTCTGCAACGCACAAGCTTTGACGCTTTCAGTATTCTCAGCTGATGACTTACAGCAGAAACAGAAAGAGAGAGTATGTTTGCAAGGTCGCTTACACAAAGCTCAACACCTGAAAGGGCATAGAGTATTCTGATTCGGTTTGAGTCGCCGAAAATTTTAAAAAGCTCTGCAAGGTCAAAAAGTACATCTTCATCAGGTTGTTCATTCAAAACTCTTTTTGCAGTTTCATTCTGAAGCATAAGAAAATCTTCATTGAGTTCATTTTTATTTATCATAAAACACCTCAAGTTTTTATATTTGAACAGTTGTTCAAATATTATTATATATACAACGCTTCAGTTTGTCAAGCCTTAAATGAAATGTTGATTTTGAAAGTGCTTTGTGATATAATCAGGAAACGTAATATTGTATTTTGGTGGAGTGAACCTATGAAACTTGGAAATATAGAAATTGAAAGCCGCAGTGCTGCACTTGCACCTATGGCGGGAGTTGCCGACAGAGCCTTCAGAGAGCTTTGTGCAGAATACGGTGCAACCTACGTGGTCAGCGAAATGGTAAGCAGTAAAGGGCTTACAATGTGCGACAGAAAGAGTAAGGAGCTTCTTTGCCTTTCAGATAAAGAAAGACCTGCAGCAGCGCAGATTTTCGGTTCAGATCCGAAAACAATGGCCGAAAGTGCAATTAAATGTCTTGAATATAATCCTGATGTAATTGATATTAATATGGGTTGTCCTGCACCTAAAATTGCCGGTAACGGAGGCGGTTCGGCGCTTCTTCGGAATCCTGAGCTTGCTGAAGAAATTATGAAAGCCGTTAAAGATGCAGTGGATATTCCCGTAACTGTTAAAATCCGTCTTGGTTGGGATAAGGACAGTATAAACTGTGTAGAAATGGCTCAGCGCGCCGAAAGGGCAGGGATGAGCGCAATTACCGTTCACGGAAGAACCCGTCAGCAGATGTATGCACCTCCCGTTGACCGAGAAATGATAAGAAGAGTCAAGGAAAGCGTCGGCATTCCCGTAATTGCAAACGGTGATATTGTAGACGGTCTCAGTGCTGCGCAGATGCTTGAAGAAACAAACTGCGACCTTCTTATGGTGGGCAGAGGTGCTCTTGGCAGACCATGGGTGTTCAGTCAGATTAATGCTTATCTCAACCACGAAATAATTCTTCCTGAGCCTCCCGTAAGCGAAAGAATGAGAGTTATGGTGAAGCACATCAAAAAAATCTGCGAATACAAGGGTGAACGAGTAGGCACGAGAGAAGCAAGAAAGCATGCTGCCTGGTATATTAAGGGCATCAGAGGTGCTGCCGCCTACAGACAGGCTGTTGTGTCACTTGAAAGCATTGAACAGCTTGAAGAAATGGCTTATCACATAACAATTGAGAATACATAAAACAAAAAACATCCCGCCGAAAAGCGGGATGTAAATTTTTGTTCGTTTAGTGCTTAAAGCAGTTGTTATAGGTTTTAACCCACTTAAGCACAGCTTTTCTGTTATATGTCTTAGGCATAGCACCGGTAACAACAGTAGCTCTCACAAGCTCAAGACCCATACGGATAACCTTCTTAAGAATTGTCTTGTTGTTGATAAGACCTGTAAGCTTTACTTTAATATCAGCAGGGCTCATACCACCGAGCATTGAAGCAAGATTTGTGTCGTCAGCACCGATTGTCATATCGTCTGCGTTGAGAATGCCGTTATCAAAGATGTAGTCAAGATCACCCTCTTCAAGTCTTGTAAGCATAAGCTTAACTGCAGCAAGTGGAGCAAGACCGTTACCGAGAGTCTTGTAGAAGCCGGTCTGATAAGCCCAGAGCGATTCAGCGCTGTAAGCACCCTCTTTGTCGTTGATGATAGCATCAGCGAGAATTTTTGAAGCCTTGAAGCTGTTTGCAATACCTGAACCGATAATGGGTACTGTCATAAACGCGCTGTCACCGATAGCAGCATAGCCGTCTGCAACAAGAATGCCGAGAGGCTGACGAACGGGAATATTTACAAACTGACCGCCACGCTTGATTTCTGTGCCGATGCTGGGATTATCTTTTCTGAGAGAATCAATTGTTGCGTTAACCTCATCCATATCAAATTCCTTGAAGCGACCGATAAGTACGTCAGTTGTTTCTTCTTCAGTTGCAATCCATGTGATACCAAGCTTGTTCTGGTGAAGCATAAGCACCTTGAATTTGTTCATATCCTCAACCTCTGCGGTCTTGTTGAAGAATGCACGGTAAACATAGAACTGCTCATATTCAATTGAGCTGTTCTGTATGCCGAGAGAGGAGGGGAGATTCTTTCTTACAGGTGAGTGCATACCGCATGCGTCAATTACAAGGTCTGCAAACTTGTCACCGTCAGCTGTCTTGATACCAACAATTCTGTTGCCGAAAAGAATAGGTGCTTCAACAGCACAGTCAAAAACAAACTTAACACCTGCTTCTTCAGCTGCATTTATAATGTACGAGTAGATATCGCGTCTTTCCATCTGAATTTCAAGCTGATCTTCAGGTGTGTGCTGGATAAGTGCAGTTTTCATTGTGGGACCGTAAAAGGTCATATCGTGCTTGAGATTGTACATCTCTCTGGGTGGTACGGGAAGACCAACAGCTGTAAAGCCCTTTTTGTCAAAAATGTCGGTCCAGTCGTGACCCATATTATCTCTGCCGTTTTTTTCGTAAACAGTAACGTCAAAGCCGTTTTTGCTAAGGAGCATAGCCGCAGTAATACCACCGTGGCCGCCGCCTGCTACAATAATTTTCTTGCCCATATTTTTACTCTCCTTCATTTTTTATGAAAATATTTTAGCATATTGTTTTTCTTTTTTCAAGTCTTAAAGGATAATACATATAAGACCGCTGCAGCCCTCGTTAATAACTCTTTCAAGAGTTTCCTGAATTTTCATTCTTGCATCGGTTGGCATCTTGTAAAGCTTTGTGTGTAAGCCTTCATTTACGAGGCTACTGAGACTTTTACCGAAAATATTGCTCTCCCAGATTTTTGACGGGTCTTCCTCAAACTCTTTAAGCAGATACATTATCATCTCTTCGCTTCGGCTTTCGGTACCCACAATTGGCGCTACCTCAGTGGTGATGTTAGCCTTCATCATATGAATTGACGGTGCAGAGGCCTTCAGCCGAACACCATAGCGGCTGCCTTGCTTCATAATTTCTGGTTCCTCAAGCTTCAGCTCCTTCATTGTGGGCATTACTATTCCGTAGCCGGTTGCTTCAACCTCGCTGAGAGCTGTTTTGAATCTCTGAAATTCCCTTTCAATTTCGGTCATTTCAACAAGCCTTGACATAAGGTCGCTTTCATCCTTTACGGCAACACCCGTTTTTTCAGAAAGAATTTCATAGAAAAGTCCGTCTTTGGGAATAAGTCTGATTCTTACCGCACCTTCTGAAAGGTTCGTTTCAACAAGAGTGCAGGCTTGCACATTTTCATTTTCAGCAATTTTTTCAGTGAAGAGTCTTGCATCTCTTACCTTTGAAAGCTCGCTTGCTGCTTTTGCCGCTGAGGAGAAAATGCCTGCTCTTAACGGGTGGCTTTTTTCAAGGCGGCTTATCCATTTCGGAAAATCAAGCTTCAGCTCCTTTATAGGGAATTCGTATAAGAGCCCCGACAGAATAGCTTTGATTTCTTCGGTGGTCATTTCCTTGCAGTTTACCTCTCTTGCAAAAACTCCGTGCCTTTCTTTAAGCTCCTGCACCTTTTTACGGCAGGCCTCACTGTTGGTATCAGTCGTGTTTACAATAACCGCAAAGGGCTTATTTATGGCTTTAAGCTCGTTTATAACTCTGCCTTCGGCTTCACGGTATTCACTTTCGGGAATATCACTTACAGAGCCGTCAGTTGTAACAACAAGACCGATGGTGGAATGCTCTGTAATAACCTTTCTTGTGCCGATTTCCGATGCCATATTAAAGGGAATATCCTTTTCAAACCAGGGTGTTTTAACCATTCTCGGCTCATCGTTTTCAATGTAGCCGAGAGCACTGGGCACAACATAGCCCACGCAGTCAATAAGTCTTACCGTAAAGCGTATGGAGTCCTCAATTGTAAGCTCAACAGCATTTTCAGGGATGAATTTCGGCTCGGTGGTCATAATTGTTCTTCCGTGTGATGACTGAGGAAGCTCATCCATAGCTCGTGTCTTTTTGCTTTCGTCCTCAATATTGGGCAGAACAAGCACATCCATAAACCGCTTTATAAAGGTGGATTTTCCGGTTCTTACAGGCCCTACAACGCCTATGTATATATCACCCTGAGTTCTTGTTGCAATTGAGTTGTAAATACTTGTGTCTGACATATCATCCGTCCTCTTTTCAAAATAAGTCTATACTATATCTATGACGGATGAAATACTTCTATGAATAAAAAAATCCCACCACTTTTAAAGTGATGGGAAGCATTGTTATGTATTCTTAGCCGAGAACAAATTTGAAAATAAGGAAACCGCAAACAGCAACCATGAAGATGCAAAGACCGATCATTGTTGAGTTGAGAATATCCTCTGCCTTCTTGGGGAAGCCCTGCTTCTTAGCACCGCTGTACCAGATCCAGCTGATGAACTGAAGAATGAATGTTAATGCAAAGAAAGCTGAGAAGAACTTCTTAGCCTTTGAGCATACGCTGTTATCCTTTACCTTACCGCCGAGATTCTGACCGTTAACCTGTACGAAGGGAGCAGCAGGTGCAGCGGGAGTGATCTGCTGAATAAATACCTGATGTGCATAAACGGGAGCTGTCTGAGCGTAGATAGGTGTGCCCTGGGGAAGTGTTGACATATCAAATGCGGGAAATTCGGGAACTGTTGCAGCAGCCTGAGCAGCTACAGGAGCGTCAGCAGTAACAACTGCTTCCTCAGCTTCGGGTGCGGGTGCAGCTTCTACAAAAGCTTCTTCAGCAGCAGCTTCTTCAGCTACCTTCTGACCGCAAATGAAGCAAAAATCTGAAGTATCTTCAATTACATTGCCGCAAAATTTACAAATCATGATTGATCCTCCTAAACATTTATGGCTTATTATATCATTTATTTTTACTTTTTACAATAGCAAAATCAAAATTATTCTATGTTTTTTTCAGTTTTACTCATAATTTTCAATAAAAATCAAAAACTATAATAAAAAATTCGGGAGCCGAAAAAAGATGACAGCAATTGCAGGAATAGTTATAGGAATTATCAATGCACTTTTCGGTGCAGGCGGTGGGACAATTGCAGTGCCGTTTATTAAAAGCAGAGGTAAAACCCAGAAGCAGGCTCAGGCCTCGGCAATTGCCGTAATTCTGCCACTTTCTCTTGTCAGCGTATCAGTTTATTATTACAAGGGCTATTTCAATATATGGGATGCACTTGAATTTCTGCCCTTTACAGTGCTCGGTGGTCTTGTTGGTAGCTTTATTATGAAAAAAATCTCTGACAGAATACTCAAGAAGGCTTTTTCGCTTCTTATGATTTATCTTGGTGCAAGAATGATTTTTAAAGGGTAATGCGAAATGAACATAATCAGCGTAACAGCTGCGTTTTTATCAGGTGTCCTCAGCTCAATGGGTCTTGGTGGCGGTACAATACTTGTGGTGTATCTTATAAATTATGCCGGATTTTCTCAGGCGGCAGCCCAAGGGATTAACCTTCTTTGCTTTATTCCCACAGCCCTTGGCGCTACTTTTATATATACCAAAAACAAGCTTACCGATAAAAAGATAGTTTTGCCTCTTATCTTGTGGGCTTTAGTGGGAAGCATAGCAGGGCTTTTGCTTTTATCAAGACTTCCTGATGAAATGCTCCGCAAGCTTTTTGGTGGCTTTCTGATTCTGCTTGGGCTAAGAGAGCTTTTAAGCAAAACAAAATAAAAAAGAAAACCGTTCAGAAATGAACGGCTTTAATCTTTATATACCGAAAAGCTTTTTAGTGTTTTCGTTGCATTTGTCAATAAGCTCCTGTGTGTCCATACCCTTGACCTCTGCAATTTTTTCTGCAGTGAGGGCAATATGTCCCGAATGGCATCTTTCACCTCTGTGAGGTACGGGAGTCATATAAGGAGCATCAGTTTCAAGAAGAAGATAATCAAGGGGAATGTATTCAGCAACCTCAACGGGCTTTTTCGCATTTTTAAAGGTAACTGCACCGCCAAGACCGATGTACATACCAAGCTTTACAATTTCCTTTGCCATTTCAACTGAGCCTGAAAAGCAGTGAACAACGCCCTTTGGCTTATGCTTTTTAAGAAGGTTCATTGTGTCCTCGTGGCTTTCTCTGTCGTGAACGATTACGGGAAGGTCGAGCTCATTTGCAAGAATAAGCTGCTTTTCAAACATTTCCTTCTGTATGTCTCTGGGAGAAAAATCGTAGTGATAATCAAGGCCGATTTCACCGATTGCAACAACCTTTTCCCTTGAGCAAAGCTCCTTGATTTTCTGAAAATCCTCCTCAGTAGTGTCCTCAGCCTCGTGAGGGTGAACACCGAGAGCAGCATAAACAAAGCTGTGCTTTTCAGCCATTTCAAGAGTTTTTTTGCAGGTTTTAAGGTCACAGCCACAGTTTACAACATAGGTTACACCTTTATCCTTAAGAGAGGACAGAAGCTCATCTCTGTCCTCATCAAAGCGACTGTCGTCATAGTGTGCGTGGGAGTCAAAAATATTACTGTACATTTATCTTACCTGTGAGCCGGCAGGAACACCGTCAACGAAAATAACCTTAACATCGTCCTCGCTGCAATCTGCTGCAAGAATCATACCCTGACTTTCAACACCGCAAAGAACTGCAGGCTTGAGGTTTGAAACAACAATAACACTCTTGCCGATAAGGTCCTCGGGCTTGTACCATTTAGCGATACCTGAAGCAACTGTTCTGTCCTTGCCTGTGCCGTCGTCAAGAGTAAGCTTAAGAAGCTTCTTTGCCTTCTTAACGGGCTCGCAATCCTTGATTGTTGCAACTCTCAGGTCAACCTTCATAAAGTCCTCGATACCGATTTTTGCAATGCCTTCAATTTCGCTGAAAGCCTTTTCCTTTGCCTGAGCAGCCTTCTGCTTTTCTTCGATATCAGCGAGCATCTTTTCAGCATCAATTCTCTGGAAGAGAGGAGTAGCTGTGCCTACACTGTTGCCATCAATCATGCCGCCGAAGCTTTTAAGGCTTTCGTATGTGTCAAGCTGAGCACCAATCTGAGCCTGAATAGCCTTGCCTGTTTCGGGCATAAAGGGTGAAATAAGAACGCTGATAAATCTGATACCTTCAAGAAGGTTATAAAGCACTGTGCCAAGTCTTTCCTTCTGAGCTTCATCCTTTGCAAGAGCCCAGGGAGCAGTTTCGTCAATGTATTTGTTGCAGCGTTTAGCAAGGTTGATAACAGCTTCAACTGCATCAGCGATATGGTAAGAATCAATGTTCTTTTCGCAAAGCTTAACTGCTTCATAGCAGGCATTTACAAGCTCGTCATCAAGAGCTTCCTTAGCCTTGGGAGCCTGAATAACACCGCCGAAGTACTTGTTTGTCATAGCAACTGTTCTGTTTACAAGGTTGCCGAGTGTGTTAGCAAGGTCTGAATTATATCTTTCAATAATTGTTTCGTATGAAATTGAGCCGTCGTTTGCGTGAGGCATTTCTGAAAGAAGATAATATCTTACAGCGTCAACACCGATAAGCTTGCAAAGGTCGTCAGCATAAATAATATTGCCGCGGCTCTTACTCATCTTGTCAGCACCGAAAAGGAGCCAGGGATGACCGTAAACCTGCTTGGGAAGCTCTTCACCGAGAGCCATAAGCATAATAGGCCAGTAAATTGTGTGGAAACGGACAATATCCTTACCGATGATGTGCACATCAGCAGGCCAGTATTTCTTGTAAAGCTCTGAGCTGCCGTCGGGATCATAGCCGAGAGCAGTGATGTAGTTTGAAAGTGCGTCAATCCATACATAGATAACGTGCTTATCGTCAAATGTTACAGGAACACCCCATTTGAAAGATGTTCTTGAAACGCAAAGGTCCTGAAGACCTGGCTTGATGAAGTTGTTGAGCATTTCCTTTTTACGGCTTTCGGGATAAATGAAGTTTTCGTTTGATTCAATGTATTCCTCAAGCTGCTTCTGATACTTTGAAAGACGAAGGAAATAAGCCTCCTCCTTTGCAGGAGTTACTTCTCTGCCACAGTCAGGGCATTTTCCGTCTACAAGCTGAGACTCTGTCCAGAATGATTCACAGGGTGTGCAATAAAGACCCTCGTATTCACTCTTATAAATGTCGTCCTGCTCATAAAGCTTTTTGAAAATCTTCTGAACAACCTTTTCGTGGTAATCGTCAGTTGTTCTGATGAATTTGTCATAAGTTGTGTTGAGTGTGTCGCAGATGTCCTTGATTTCAGCGGCAACCTTATCAACATACTCCTTGGGAGTTACGCCTGCGCTTTTTGCATATTCTTCAATTTTCTGACCGTGCTCATCTGTGCCGGTAAGGAAGAATACATCGTAGCCCTGAAGACGCTTGAAGCGTGCGATAGCATCAGTAAGAACAATTTCGTAGCTGTTTCCGATATGAGGCTTTCTTGATGTATATGCAATAGCGGTAGTTATATAAAATTTACCTTTATTCATATCTGTCATCCTTTCAGAATATATAGTTCCCTTAATTTTACCAAGTTTACACTCACTTTGTCAAGTGAAATTGAAAAATGCTTATGAAAGAGTTTCAGTATGCGAATTGAATGAATAAGTATTATATGATTATAAGGTAATATAGCGTATATCAGACAAGGTAAAACAGCTATTACAGAGAGGGAAAGGTGTATGTGTATAATGAAGTCAACATAAAAAAGGAGGCCGTTATTTATGAAAAAGCTTAAAAAATTATTATGTACATTATTGGTGGTGATTGCTTGTCTTACGAGTGCACCGCTGCAGGGAATCGCTGAAACAGATTGGAGTATTACAAATCTCTTCAGCGTAAATTCATACGCCGCATCAGACAGCGGCAGCTGCGGTAAAAACGCAAAATGGAAGTACGACAGCAAAACAAAGACTCTCACAATTTACGGTAAGGGTGAGATGGCAGACTATGATTCTTACTATTATAAAGAGGCACCGTACGGTGACAAGGAAAAGATGATAATAAAAAATGTTATAGTAAAAGACGGTATTACCAGAATAGGTTCATATGCTTTTGCTTATCTCTACGATGATTCAGATGTGGAAACAGTTAAAATTGCTGATAGTGTGAAATCAATAGGTGAGAATGCTTTCTCCGGAGCTAAAATCAAAGAAATCACTTTTCCTAAAAATCTTAAAAAAATTGAAGGTGGAGCCTTTTCTGATTGCTGTAATCTTAAAAAGGTTGTTATTCCTGATACAGTAACAGTAGTTGGCGAGGATGCATTTTATAATTGTAAATCTCTTAAAAAAATAACCTTTGGTAATGGTGTTAAGGAAGTTCCTTATATGTTTTCAGGTTGTGATAATCTGACTGAAGTAATTTTCGGGAAAAATGTTAAATCATTTAAATATGATTATATGAATGAAGGCAATGCAATGTGCCGCATTACTGTAAAAAAAGGAAACAAATATCTTTCATCTGATGAAAACGGAGTGCTTTATAATAAGGATAAAACAAAGGTTCTTTTTTATCCCGGAAAATTAAATCTGAAAACATATACTTTGCCTGAGACAGTTACGGCAGTTGCTAAGTATGCCTTTTATGACGTTGAAAATCTTGAAAAGCTGAATGCCACAAGTGTGGAAGTTATAGGTGACTATGCATTTGCATACAGTGACATCAAGGAAATTGTTCTTGGTAAAAAGCTTAAAACAATAAAAAACAGCTCTTTTGAAAGCTGTGAAGATCTTGGTAAAATAAATCTTCCGGCAACTGTTGAAAAAATTGGTAAGCACGCTTTTGTTAATTCAGCTTTTGTTACAGTGGATAATGCTAATAAAAAATACAGCAGCGATGAACACGGTGCTCTTTTCAATAAAGACAAGACAATACTTTACAGTTATCCTTTAAACAACGAAGAGACAAAATATGATATTCCTGAAACAGTTGTAAAAATTTCTGAATATGCTTTTTATGATAATAAAAAACTTGAGAATGTTACTTTTCCGAAAAATCTTCAAAAAATAGAAGCATATGCTTTTTCTGGTTGTGATTATATAGAGAGCATTTATCTTTATAAAAAAGTTGATTATATTGGTGAATCAGCCTTCAGCAGCTGTGACTATGTGAATAAGCTTACTATAGAAGAGGGTTCAAAAGCTCAGATTTGCGAATCGGCTTTCTGTTATTGCAGAAATCTTAAAGAAATTTCAATATCCTCAGAAATTTATATAGTTGGAAGATACGCCTTTGATTCAAATGCTTATGAAGAAGAGCTTGAGAGTAAAAAATTTAAGGGTGCATATTACATTGGAAATGTATTGTGTGGGGTTATCGGTAATCCTGAAACTGTAAAAATAAAAGATGGCACTTTAGGTGTTGCAGATGGAGCGTTTAGCTATGAAACAGTTGAAAGTGTTACTATTCCTGCAAGTGTAAAATATATTGGTCTTGATGCTTTTATGTGCACAGAAAATCTTAAAAAAATAACTCTTGATAAAAACAATCAATATTTTGTTATGGAAAACGATACCTTATTCAATAAGGAAAAGACAAGACTTATTAAATATACTTCAGATGGCTCGGAGAAAAAGTATATTGCACCAAGAGGCGTAAAAAATGTTGACAATTATGCTTTCTTAACCGGTAAAGATCTTGAAGAAATTGATCTTGGCGATAGCCTTGAATATGTAAATATGTCTGTTTTTGCAGGAACAAAAGCTATTGATAATTTACCGGAAGATAAAATAATCTATTACAAAAATCATGCTGTAGCTTTCTTTGATAGTAAAAATTATTCAAATGTATTAACCGTTAAAGACGGCACTAAGAGTGTTTCAATATTTGAGTTTTGCGAATTTCCTTGTGAAGCTATTTATATTCCCAAAAGTGTAAAAGTAATAAGATCATTGCCTTATAATGTTTATTATGAAGGCTCAAAGGAAGAGTGGGAGAAAATTGATTTTGGTGAATATGCAGAATATTTTATTGATGATCTCAATGTTCACTATAATTTCGATAAGAATAATCACAAACACACTTACTATATAGGAACAAGATATCCGGATAAATGCTTTACCAATATTCTGATAACTTATACTTGTCCATGTGGACATTCATATTCAGAAAAGTCAAAGACAAAATCATACCACTATTATAGCGGTGAAATCAACGTTACAAAGAAAGCAACCGTAAAAAACGATGGTGTATTATACAACGTTTGTGAATCCTGCGGTAAAAACTTTGAAAAATACACAATTGCCAAAATCGCATCAGTTAAGCTGTCATACAAAAACACCAAATATAACGGTAAGGTAAAAACTCCCAAGGTTATAGTAACTGACAGCAAAGGCTATGAGCTTACCGAAGGCACTGATTATACAGTTAAGTATCAGTCTGGTAGAAAAGAGGTTGGCACATATAATGTTAAGGTTACCTTCAAGGGCTTTTACAGCGGCTCAAAAACACTTAAGTTCAATATAGTTTCAGCTTGATTTCTTCTTTTCATACCTTTTTGTCGGGTGTCCTTTAAGGGCACCCGACAGCTTTTTTTCTATGCTTTCAGGCAAGAAAAATATCGGTCAAACCGATATTACAGAAAGGAGATTCCTCTGGGATATAATGAAATCATCAAAGACAGGGAGGACTCAGCTATGAAAGGCTACAGAAAAATATTATGGATAATTATTGCAGTGATTGCATGTCTTGTTATTATACCTCTTTGCAGTGCAGCAGAATCAAAGGTGGACGGTGTGAATTTCAAAGCTGAGGCTACTGCTTATAAAACAGGTGATATTGTTGAGTTTGGTTCATATCCTCAAAGCAGGGTAACTGA
>JBGVFK010000069.1:0-13663 GCA_045121075.1 Acutalibacteraceae bacterium
TTGACTTTGAAAAAGTTAAAACAAGAATTGAACAGCAAGAGTATATGTGGGCTTCGGATATGTTTGAATTTAAAGCTGATTACACAAACAGCGTACCTGCAATTTTAAATTCAACACTAAGCGATAAAATTTATCTGGATAAACTCATGCCAAAAGATGAAATTCTTGCCTTCAAAAAAGCTCTTGCTGCTGACCTTACAAACATGACAGTAGCACAGGTTTTCTATCCTGAAGAAAAGCCGCTTTATTATGTACATTTCTACCGTTACGATTATGAAGTTGACGACGGAAGGTATGAGCAGAAAAATTTCCCTGTTTACTCTTTTATGAGCAACACAATGAGCTTCCTCAACAAGTACAACATAGATCAGAGTGATTTTAATCACTATAGACTTGAAGATATTGACGCTGTTCAGATAAAGAATGTCAGGGAAGAAATTGAATTTCAACAAAAATGGAACAGGTCAAATTTTGTTCAAGTGCTTGACAGAACTGTTTGTGCAACTTTTGTTAAGGATTACTACTATGAGGATGATGGAAGATTGTTTATACAAAGTGAATTGAGTACTCCTCAAGAGGTAACGGACAAAAAGACTATTGAAAGGTATTTTAATAATTACAGAAGCCAATACAGTTATATTGGTGACAACGGAATTTTTGTTCAGTTCTTCTTTAAAGATGGTGGCAATTTTATTGCATATATCCCCGAGAAATTTGTATAAACAAGAAAAGCGTCTGAGGTTTAACTCAGGCGCTTAAGCTTTGAAATAAGGTTTATTTCATGTTTCTTTCGTATGATTCGATCATTTTCTTAACCATCTGACCGCCGATTGAGCCGGCTTCACGTGAAGTGAGGTGACCGTTGTAGCCCTGCTTAAGGTCTACACCTACTTCTGAAGCAGCCTCCATCTTGAACTTGTTGAGAGCTTCTCTTGCTTCGGGAACAGCACTCTGCTTTGAATTCTTGCTTGACATTCAAATTCATCTCCTTAGAAAAATGTTTTCTTGCGTTTGCAGTATTATTATGAGTAGGAGATTCGTTTTTACAAATGAAAAAAACTGTAAAAATATGAAAACCCTGCATCTTTAATCTGATGCAGGGTTAATCGTTATTCAGATTTATCTGTAAAATCTATAATTTCTTTTTGGATTGTGTTTGAAGAATCAGGAGAAATTATTTCTCTTACAGGCGGAACATAACCGACAGCCTTATCAGGTGAAGATTTAACAATTATCTGCTTAGGTTCCTTAACCTCATTTACAACAGGAAGATAAATGTTTTCATTATATGAATTATCAACTGCCTGGAAGGAGGGGAGAAGCTTTGCTGAAATCGCCTTAATCTGACGTCTGAGAAGGAAGTAAAGAGCGAATGCGAAAAGTGTGAACAAGGTTACGCAAACGCCTAATTTCGCACCGTTAACGCTATATTTGAATTCAACAGTGTGGTTGCCTTCCTTTACCTTAACAGCAAGAAGTGCACGACCTAACTGAACAATATCAAGCTCTGAAACCTTTTCTCCGTCTACATAAACACTCCAGCCGTGATCAAAGGGGATTGAAGTGTAAAGAAGTGCATCCTCTTCAGCAGTAAATCTGCCCTTGATATATCTGTCGTCGAATTCTTCGATAAGAAGCTGATCTTCATAAAGCTTATCGTAACCCTTCTTGAAGGTCTTTTCGTTGATTGTGTATGCAAGTAAGGTTACATTACCGCTGTTTGCTTCAAAGGGAATTGTAACCTGAACAGATTCATTTTTCTTATATGCGCCAAGATCAAGAATACAGGGCTGATCTGCTGAGTGTGTCCATGTTCCTTTTGATGAGGTAATTGAAATGTTTCCTGAGCTTGAACCGCTTACATTGAAGCTGATGTAAATATTGCCATCCTTTTCAGCATTGATGTAGAATGTTGCATTACCGTCAACATCAGCTGTCGTCTTTTCGTAATAGAACGATGAAGCGGTGAGATCTTCACTAAAGGGTGAGCAGTTTGAATAGGTTGCATAAGAAATATCAAGTCTTTCAAAGGGATTACCTACACCTGTTGCTTTATCGAAGTAATCGCCCTGAAGAACAAAGGGGTCTGAAGCATGCTCAAGCTTCCAGTTATCCATATAGCTTTCTGTGCCCCAATCAGCTGTTTCACTATCAACAAGGTAAGCAATCGGCAAATAATAATTGTTTTTATATGCAGAGAACTTGTCGTTAGCAACTGAAGCTGTATAGAAGTTTGAATCGAGTACATTTACAGTAGAATTGTTTACAATATACTTAAGCGAATGCATCATATTGTAAACAGGCGTCTGCGGATTATAAGTAAAGCTGTTGATTCTGTTACTCATCATACCCATATCATCTTCAAGATTAGCAAGGCGTTCGTATGCCATTGAAGAGAATACTGAAACACCGTTATAGTAGTACCATGAGTTATCCATTCTTGTGCGAAGATCAGTAAGCTCCATTCGGTATGTGTCTTCACCTTCGATTAAATCGAGATTTTCTTTGATGCTTCTGAAATCATCGTAGTCTGATACATAGGGAGTTTTGTCAACAGAAATATTGAGTGCCGCTGTGTCACACATAATTACTTCGCTGGCAGTACAAACGAGAAGGAGCATTGCAAGTGATGCAGTCTGATAACGCTTATCCATAAAGAAGGTGAGTACAATTACATAAAGCACTACAAGGATAATTGTAAAGAGTATTGTTGTTGAAGTAACATTTTTAGAAGTAAGCTCATCAACAAGCACAATAAAACCGAGAAGCACAGCACCAACAATCCCGATGTGAACTGTTTTAAATTCTCTGAGACGGATAAAGGTTTTGTATGCCATCAGAAGAAGGAAGAAGGAATAAATGAATGACTGGCGGTAGGGAAGGTCATTGGGGAAATGGAAGCCGTGCCAGATATAGTTAAGGAAATTTATGTTGAATGAAGCATAAAGCACTGCAAGAAGTGCAAGTGTAGCAATCTTTTCCTTCTTTGAAATTGACTTTGTGAAGAAGTATAAGGGTGCAAGAATAATGGGAAGCACACCGCAATAAATATTGGGAAGTACATCTTCACCGCTGCTTCTGATTGTTGTTGTAAGTGAAGCAAAATGATTTGCAAGGAAATCGAAATAATTGAAATAAGTCTTAAGGTCATCAGGGAAGTTGCCTGATGTAGCTGAGCATTCAGAGAGAATTTTATAAACAGGAAGAAGAACTACAGCGAGAAGTCCTGCAGCTGCAAGTGAACCAAGCGCAAAAAGGCATCCGCTTCTGAAAAATCTGCTGTTTTTGAACCATCTGAGCAAATCCTTCTTATCCTTGTTGAATTCACTGTCAAGAACCGCACCTCTTTCATATTTAAGAGCTGTGTAATAGAAGAAATAAATGCATGAGAAAATACAGATCATGAAAGACATATAGTAGTTTGAGAACATTGTAAGTGAAAGTCCTGTTACATATATGCCGATTTTTCCGTTGTCGATTATTCTTTCAATACCGTAAAGAACAACCGGAAGAAGTACCATTGCATCAAGCCACATTACATTCCAATAATAAGCGAGCATATAACCGCAGAATGCGTAAAGCACACCGAAGCATACACCGATAAAGGTTTGGTTATGCTGGCTCTTTTTAAGGTAATAAGTAAAGGTTGAAGCAGAAAGTGAAGCCTTCAGCATAATCATCAAAGCAATTGCTTCGGTAATGTTTTTATGACCAAAGAACATTACAAGCGCACCCAAGGGGCTTGAAAGATAGTTAAAATAGTTGCCAAGGAAGCAGCTTCCGAGACCTGATGTCCAGGAGTAAATCAAGCTGTCTGCGTGTCTGATTCTTTCATAAAGCTCTGCAAATAAAGGACCGTACTGATGGTAAAGGTCCATTCTGAGAATTGTTTTGTCACCGAAGGGTACAATCTGATTGCAGAGAAATACAATAAACATTGTTCCTAATGTTACAATAAATGCGAGAAAAATGTATTGATTCTCGGCGAGAAGATTTTTCTTTTTAGCAGTCATTTTCAGCCTTCTTTCTGAATTTTAATGTGTTACTCTTAATAATACTATAAAATTGGAATTACTTCAAGTAAAAATTACACTTTAACCTAAAAAATAATCCGAAACAAGCATCAGTGAAAAGCCGATAAGCAAAGCATAGGTTGCTCCACGCTCGCTTCCGTGTGAATGGGTTTCAGGAATCATTTCGTCGCTAATGATGTAAAGCATTGTTCCGCCGGCAAATGAAAGTGCAAACGGCAGAATAGCAACCGAAATATTAACAGCGAAGTATCCTATCAGTGTACCGATTATTTCAATAACACCCGTAGCTGCAGCACATAAAAAGGTTTTACCGGGCTTTACACCTGCAGCGAGCATCGGTCCGATAATAACCATTCCTTCAGGAATATTCTGTAAAGCAATACCACCGGCAACAATGAGTGCCTGTGTGTTATCACCTGAACCAAAGCCTACACCTGCTGCTATACCTTCAGGCAGATTATGAATTGCAATTGCAACCACAAAAAGTAAAACCTTGCTTAAATCTGCGTTGTTCATATGATTTTCGGTATCAGAGCCTACAAGCTTATGAAGGTGAGGTACAATTTTATCAATAAGGTTAAGACAAAGAGCACCTGAGAAAATACCGATAAGTGTAATTATTATTCCGTATTTTCCGCCGTAATCAACTGACGGAACAATCAATCCGAGAATTGCAGCAAAAAGCATTACACCTGCCGCAAATGATAGAACAATATCACTGAAGCGGTGTGAAATTTTCTTAAATAAAAATCCCAGAACTGAGCCGAAAATTGTTGCACTGCCGACACCGACAGCAGTTAAAATTACAAGTTTCATATAATCACCTCTTTTTCACTGATTATAACACAAATGTATTTAAGTTTCATTATAAATAATTATTAAATTAATATGTACGAACTGCACAAATCTGTTAGTTGATATTTAAGAAAATTAAAAAAGCTTATTGAATTTAATAATTTATTGTGCTAATATATATGCATTAAATTTAAAGGAGGAATTCCAATGTCGAAAAACTTCAAGAATGTAATTTCAGTTTTATTAGCTTTTGTGCTTGTAATTACTTCAGCAGTTTGCGGTGTTGCCGTTAATGATGCAACTGACGCTACTGAAGAATCAACCACAATTGTTGATGGCACTGAGGTTACTGAAGAACCCACAACCGAACCTTCAGATGAAGCTGTAACAGAGCCCTCTGAAGAAAACACAACAGAAGCTCCCTCAGAAGAGGAAACTACAACTGAAGCACCTTCAGAGGACGAGACTACAACAGAAGCACCTTCTGAAGAAGAAACAACTACAGAAGCTCCCTCAGAAGACGAAACTACAACTGAAGCTCCTTCAGAGGAAGAAACTACTGCTCCTTCAGAGGGGGAAACAACAACCGAAGCTCCCTCAGAGGAAGAGACAACCGCTCCTTCAGAAGAGGAAACAACAACTGAAACTCCCTCAGAGGAAGAAACTACTGCTCCTTCAGAGGAAGAATCAACAACCGAAGCTCCCTCAGAGGAAGAGACAACTGCTCCTTCAGAAGAGGAAACTACTACAACTCCTTCAGATGAAGAGACAACTACAGACGAACCTACCACTGATGAGCCTGTAACTGAACCTTCAACTGATCCCACAGAACCCAGCGATCCTACAGATCCTTCTCAGCCTGAAGATCCTACTGATCCTACAGAACCTACAGATCCTTCAGAGCCTACTGATCCCACAGATCCTTCAGAACCTACCGATCCTACAGATCCCTCACAGCCTGAAGATCCCACTGATCCTTCAGAACCCACCGATCCTACAGATCCTTCACAGCCTGAAGATCCCACTGATCCTTCAGAGCCCAGTGATCCTACTGATCCCTCAGAACCTAGCGATCCGGAAGATCCTTCAGAACCTGATGAGCCCACAGAACCCGAAGAACCTGAAACAATCGTTCCCGGTAACGTAGATATAACTCTTTCATCAGGCAGAACCGGTGTTACAATTAAATGGGCTGATGCATTTGATTTCCTTGAGGATGATTATGCATACGCTGTTGGTTACAGGATTTATCGTAAGACAGCTGACAGCAATTGGAAGAGAATTGCTACAGTTGCAGATGTAACTGAATACACCGATGCAAAAGCAGTTTACGGCGAAACATATTACTATGTAATAAGAGCATTCTACAACACAGCAGATGGCGAAATTGTAATCGGCGGTTATGATGAAGCAGGCTTTGAAATTGCTCCTGCATATGTAATTACTCCTGAAATCACAGAAGTATCACTTCAGAAGAACAGATACATCAAGATTGTATGGACAAGCATTCCCGGTGCTACAAAGTATGCACTTTACAGAGCAACAAGTCCTGATGGAAAGTTCACCAAGATTTATGTAGGTGATATCCGCAAATTCGCTGATAAGACAGCTACTCCCGGTGAAACATATTACTACAAGGTTAAGGCTTATACAGACGATAAGGGCAGTGCTGCATCAGAGCTCGGTTCATATCAGTATAAGGTAGCAGCTCCCACAATCAAAACTAACCTTACAGTTACTGAAAAATCAGTTAAGCTTCAGTGGACAAAGGTTAAGGGTGCTGACGGCTACAAGATTTACCGCAAGTCAAGTGCTGATGATTCATGGACACTTATCAAGACAATCAAAAATGGCGACACAACATCATACACTAACAAGAACATTAACGGTACTTACATTTATGCAGTAAGAGGTTACTATAAAGAAGGCACAAAGACAGTAAACGGTACTCTTTCTGACAGTGCAAAGATCAGAACACTTGCAAAGGTTAAAACTGTTAAGGTTACAACAGATAAGGAAACTTACACAAATACAGTTAAGTGGTCAAAGGTTGCAGGTGCAACAGGCTATCAGCTTTATGCAAAGGTAGCTGGCGGTGATTGGGAGCATATCGTTACAACAGAAAGCGGTATCAGATCATTCACACACATTGTTTCAGCTAACACTATTCATTACTATAAGGTAAGAGCTGTTTACGGTTCAGGTGTTGCAGCATTCTCAGAAACAATTAAGTCTGACATCAACATTATCCCTAACTTTACAGTAACTGTTCCCGGCAAGAAAATCAACAAGCCTGAATACATCACTGTTAAGATTAAGAACAACACAAACAAAGATATGACAATCTACGGTGCAGGTGCAACTTACGCTTACGGCGAAGATACATATACACTTGTAATGTCAAAGAGCACAAAGGGCAACTTCGTTGAAAACGTTAAGATTCCCTCAGGCAAAACATTAACAGTTTATATGTTCCCGTACGATTTTGTTGACAATTATCGCACAGACGGTGCAGTTGGCTTCCTTATTGAAAGCAACAATGAAATCTTTATAGTTGCAGCTAGTGCAGTTTACGGCACACAGGCTTTATACTACGGTAGCACTAAATAACAGACATAATAAAGCGGTCAGAGTTTTGAACTCTGACCGCTGATTTTATTTTAATATTCAGATTGTTATTTCGCCTTTAAGTGCTTTACCTTGCTTTGCATATGGGCTTGAGGGCTTGATTTTTATTCTATAAGTTCCTTTTTCAAGAACACCGAGATTCACCTCAAATTCTTCATCAACTGCTGTTGTATAGCCTGATAAAACTGTGTTTTCGTATTTAACCTTTAAGCCATCAGAAACCGTAACCTTGTAGCTTTCTGCATTGAAATATCCTTTTGCCTCAGGGAAGGTAATTACTGTTTCATTTTCACTGTTTATTGAAACTGTAATTTCTGCATTTTCAGGAAAAGCTGGTCTTGTATCAAGTGAATACATATTAGTCCAGTTGTAAATTCTGTTAAGTCGCTTTGCGGGATTCTTAAGGTAGTAATCGCAGTTTTCAAAGAATACCTTATTAGCTGCATCAAACACTCTGATTCTTATATTTCCTTCGGCATCGGCCTCAACAATTGAATATGAGCCTGAATCAATTGTACCGTATGCGTCGCCGTTTATATAATTGAGGTTGCCCATAAGTCCGGCGAGAGCACCTGTACCCATTGCGGTAAATGAACCTTGCCATAATGTTCTCGGGTCAGCTGAGCAATAATGTGAGTGGCCTGAGAAATCAACAACCTGAGGATACTTTTCTAAAACGGCTCTTATTGAAATGTTGCTCCAATTAATACTTCCATACACAGTAAGAGTAGGGTGTGGGTGCTGGAAAACAAACACGGGCTTGTTTTTATCTTCCTTAGTTGCGATTTTGAGCTGTTCATCAAGCCACTTGGTTTTATCACCAAAGTTTTCGTCTTTATCGCTGTAAGAGATACCGATGAAGTGATATCCGTTGATAACTGTATGTGTTTCCGTTTCATCACTCACATATTTTTTATAGTTATCAAATGCGTTTATTCCTTCAACCTCTCTTTCTTCAATAAATTCGTGGTTACCCATAACCTCAAGCATCTGTGTGCCGTCTCTCAGGTTTTCAGATACAACCTTATTGTACACCTTATATTCATAATCGCGCCCCCAGTCGGTCATATCACCGCAAACCATAACAGCGTCAAAACCGTTATAGCTTTCATGATTTGCACTGTATTCATAGCATTCGTTGAACATCTCAGCAAATCTTTTTGCGTTAACCTGATTCTCGTCACCGTCAAGGTGAATATCACTGCAAGCTGCAAAACGAAGAACAGGAGTGAAATCGTCAGGTGTTTTTTCAGGAACCTTATAAATTCCGCCTGTTACGCTGTAGACACTGAATAGTGCCGTGAAGGCTACTGAAATGATTTTATAAATTGCGTGGTTAAAAAAGTTTTTGGCTGAAAGCATAAATATTCTCCTTATTACAAAAAAATTACTTACTCAATACTTGAAAAGATTTCATAAGTTGTATATAATAAATTTAGCACATAATTACACTTATGTCAAATAAAAACAAAAGGAGAAAATTATGAAAAAAATGAAAAAGGTTTTATCTGTTGCAGTTGCTTTACTTGTTCTTATGAGCGCACTTTCTTGCGTAGCATTTGCAGGGGATAACAGCTACAGAATCGTATCACCCTACGAAGATATTATCTGGGAAGGCGAAAACGCACACAGGGCCTACAAGGGTAATCTTCACACCCATTCAACTGTAAGTGACGCTTCTGTTGATTATCCTGAAATGATTAAGGAGTATTACAACCAGGGTTATGATTTTCTTGCAATGACCGACCACGGTGTAACAGGCAAAGCGTGGAATGAAAAGCAAGCTCAGCTTCCTCTTTATCTTTATCAGTATATTGTCGGAAAAACAGTAACTCCGCTTACCGATGAGGAGTTTTACGGAATAACAAGTGGTACATATCCGCTTTATGACGGCACAATCAGAGGTACAGGTATGACCTGTGTTACAGGCGGTAATGAGCTTTCAAATATGACCCTGACTAAGAGTCATGTTAACGGCTTCTTCCTTCCTGAGGGTGTTGGTAACGGCTATGCCGGTAAGGAAAACGGTTATAGAGAATCAATTGCTTATATTGACAGACACGGCGGCCTTTCACACATTAACCATCCCGGTGACTGGCTCGAAACTAATGTTGATATCAACAATGTTTACGATAAAGAAGCTATTGAAATGTTCTCGGACATTCTTCTTACATATGATTCATGCCTTGGTATGGAAGTTTTCAATGAGGATAACGGTCCCACAAACTACGACCGAATCCTTTGGGATAACCTTCTTATGAGCATACTTCCTTACGGCAGAAGTGTAATCGGCTTCAGTAATAGTGATGCCCATGACCTTGAGCACGTTGATACTTCTTTCTCAATTTATATGATGAAGGATAATAGTGTTGAAAGCGTAAAAGAAACTATGCAGAGCGGTGCATTTTTCCCTGTTACAAGAAGACTTAAGGGTAATGATATCATCGGACCTGCAAAGGAAATAGACGCAAGAAATACAGATATTCCTTATCCTATGTTTGGTTCAGTTGTAGTTGACGGACATAAGGTTACAGTTACCGTAAAGGATTGCAACAAGCTTCAGTGGATCGCTAACGGTAAGGTTATTTATTCACTTGATATTACACCTGATATGTACGGTAAGGATATTACTATTGACCTTGATACAATTGAAGGTGCTGAGGATTTCCTTTATATCAGATGTGAGCTTTTCGGCAAAGGCGGTATTTGTCTTACTCAGGCACTTACAATTGATGACGGAAGCGAACCTCTGGAATATAAGAAAGAAGTAACCTTTGAATCTGTTTTATCAGATATCATTTTTGAATTCAAGAGCACAAGATTCTATGTAATTATTCAGGAGCTTGTAAGACTCATCGTTGACGAATTCAGATAAACTAAAAAAGAGCATAATAAATGACGGATATCCGAAAAGGTATCCGTCAATATTTTTTATTTAATTGTTTTTGTAAGAAGATAATCCTTCCAAAGCTTATAATCCTTCGGGAAAAGGTGAATGCCGTCACTTGAATATGATGTGCTGAGGTTTCCGTTTGCATCATCAAAAACGGTGTCAACATCAATGTAGAAAATATCTTTCTCGTTTTTCAGGCTTTCAAGAAGAGCATTATATTCGTTGATAGCCTTGTTGTTGATTATTTCATCGCGTGCTGAACGCTCTGCACCAACGTGGATATTACCCTGAATAAATATATAAGCATCAGGCTGAAGCTTTCTTACTTCATTCACAAGCTCCTTATATCTGCTGAAAGCTGTCTGTCTGTTATATCCAAGCTCGTTTATGCCAAGCATAATATAAACCTTGCCGTAATTTTTGCTCTTAAGCAGTGTACGAAGATCTGTTGAAGTTCCGTTAACCTTTGCTTTTTCAGTGAAAACCTTGAAAACACTATTACCTACAGTGCTGAAAAAGTCAGCATTTGTAATATCAGTGTAGCTTTCAAGACCAACTGTTCTTGAGTCGCCTATGAAAAGAGCATCGTCAAAATATGAAATATCCGAAGTGGTAAATTCTTTTTTAGCTTCCGTTGTAGGCTCAGTAGTTAAATCAGCAGGGGGTAGTGTTGTTTCTGCAACTGTTGTTTTTTCTGATTTAGCCGTCGTTAATTCAGGGTTATCAGAAGTAAAACCGATTGTACCTACAAAAATTACTAATATAACAAACCCGATTATAAGGGCAAGAAATTTATTATCCAAGACTTATTCCTCACTTTACATTTTTGTATCATACATTGAAGCACCAAATTATTTCAAAATATTAAATAATAAATTAATAAATTTTGTATTATAAAATTTATTTTCATCTTGCATTTTCAGTTGATTTTTTTTGATGTATAAGCTATAATTAAAAAGATTATAAGTATCTGCGGAGGTGCAGTAAATGAATATTAAGGATTTATGCTTTGCTCTTTGTGAAAAAGCAGGCACTTCAGGTGATGAAATAGCCGCAGCTGAATACGCAAAAGAGCTTCTCAATAAATATATGCCTGCAGAAATTGACAGACTCGGTAATGTTGTTGGAACAACAGGAAACGGAAATTTGCACATTTTACTCGATGCCCATCTTGATTCAATCGGTCTTGTTGTTCGCGGCATTGACGAAAAAGGATTTTTACTTGTTGATCGTGTTGGCGGTATGGATGAAAGAGTTCTTACAGGTGCTGAGGTTACAGTTCACGGTAAAGAAGAGCTTTTTGGTGTAATCTGTTCTGTTCCGCCTCATCTTCAGAAGGGCGATAATAAGAAAGAGCTTCTGAGTCTTAAGGAAATGGCTGTTGATATCGGTTATACAAAGGATGAAACTGAAAAGCTTGTTGAAATCGGTGACAGAATCACTCTCAGAACACATCAGGCTGAGCTTCTCGGAAACAATATCAGCTGTGGTAGTCTTGATGACAGAAGCTGTGTTGCAGTTATTCTCAGAGCCCTCGAGCTTACCATAGGTAAGATTCCTTCACTTAAGCTTACAGTTCTTTTCAGTGCGCAGGAGGAAACAGGTGGCAGCGGTGCTAAAACTGCAGCCTTTAACGCTATGCCTGATTATGCAATTGCTGTTGATGTGGGCTTCGGCAACGACCCGTACACAGATAAAACTCAGACAATTGAGCTTTCAAAGGGCCCCTCAATCGGTATTGCACCAATTCTTGACAGAGATATGATGAAAGAGCTTAAAGCTATAGCTAAGGATGAAAATATTCCTTATCAGCACGATGTTATGTCAGGTAGAACCGGCACAAACGCTGATCATATAAATGTTACAGGTGGCGGTGTTAAAACTGCTCTTCTCAGCCTTCCTCTCAGATATATGCACACGGGCTGTGAAGTTGTAAACACTGACGATATCGAAAACACAGCAAAGCTTATTGCGGCTTATCTTCTCAAAAAGGAGGCAGAATGTAATGCTTGATTATTTAAAGGAACTCTGTCTTCTTGACGGTACTTCAGGCCGAGAGGAAAAGGTTAGAGAATATATTATTTCGAAAATCAAAGATAAATGCGAATACAAAGTTGACCCCATGGGTAACATCCTTGCTGATGTTAAAGGTAAAAATCCAGCTAAAAACAAGGTTATGCTTTCTGCACATATGGATGAGGTTGGCTTTATTGTCACTTACATCTGCGACAACGGATTTTTAAAGTTCAATTCAGTTGGCGGAGTTGACAGCAAGGTTGTTAACGGCAGATTCGTAACAGTTGGCGAAAACAGAATCAGCGGTGTTATAGCAAGTAAAGCTCTTCATCTCTGCGAAGGTGACGAAGAACACAAGGTAAGCGAGCTTTCAAAGCTTTATATTGATATCGGTGCTTCATCAAAGGAAGAAGCAGAAAAGCTTGTTGAAATTGGCGACGCGGTTTATTTCAATTCTGATTTTGTTGAATTCGGTAGCGGTAAAATCAAGGCCAAGGCTATTGACGACCGTTTCGGCTGTGCAATTATGCTTAAGATGATTGAAGAAACCCCTGAATATGATACCACCTTTGCTTTTCTTGTACAGGAGGAGGTCGGTCTCAGAGGTGCGGGTCCTGCTGCTTTTACAGTAGATCCCAACTACGCAATTGTTCTTGAAGCTACAACTGCATCGGATATTGCTTTTGTAAGCGATGAAGACAGTGTATGCAGACAGGGTAAGGGCGCTGTAGTTTCCTTTATGGACAGATCAACTGTTTACAACAGAGATATGTTTAAAAATGCATTCCGCATTGCTGAAGATAAAGGTATTGCAATTCAGCCTAAAACTACAGTTGCAGGCGGTAACGATGCAGGAGCGATTCATAAAAGCCGTGGCGGTGTTTATACAATTACAATTTCACTGCCGTGCAGATATATCCACAGCGGTACAAGCGTAGCAGACAAAAGAGATATGAACGAATGCTACAAACTTGCAAAAGCACTTCTTGAGGAGTATGCAAATGCTTAAAATCGCAGACAAAAATGATTTTAGTGCACTTACGGAATTCCTGAACAGTGGCATCATCTCTTTAAGAATTCTCTCTTACTTAACTTCTTATGTCACAGATAAGGATTTTGTGAAATTCTTCATTCAGTATAATGAAGAGGGGATTCAAGGTGTAATTTCTTTCTTTGAGGATAGTGCTTTGATTGAAGCTAGTGAAAAAGCTGACTTCGGAGAGATATTATCATTTTTATCAATGAACTATTTTTCCTCTTTATCATGCAGAAAAGAGGTTGCTGATTTACTCAGCCT
>JBGVFK010000070.1:0-6435 GCA_045121075.1 Acutalibacteraceae bacterium
GCTTCAAAGAGCCTGAGTACACAATTCTTCAAGGCAATCTTACAGACAAGGTAAGCGGCAAATTTGACGTTGTTGTGGCTAACATTGTAGCCGATGTAATCATTATGTTCTGTAAGGATGTTGCTTCCTTTATGAACGACGACGCAGTGTTCATCACCTCAGGTATTATTGACACAAGGGAGCAGGATGTTATTGCTGCTTTCGACAAATACGGATTTGAAATCAAGGCAAGACACACCGAAGGCGGCTGGGTTTGCTTTGAGTGTAAAAAAAGAGCCTGAGGGCTCTTTTTTTACTTAATGAATAATGAATGATGCAGAATGAATAATGAATAATTGTGGGTCGCTTCGCTCCGATTGTAGACTGACGAAAACCGAAAAAGATTCGTAGAACCACAGCCTTCCCCTTTAGGGGAAGGTGGCGCAAAGTGACGGAGAGGTAATTTTAAATGAAGCACTCGCTGACGCTCCCATGAAGCATTTGCTAAAGCAAACATGAAGCATTGAACTTGCGTTCAATATGAAGCAAAGCGTGCCGTAAAAAAATAATGCACCGAAGGTGTGCTTCATAGGGCAAAGCCCTGCTTCATTTTTCATGTGCCGTAAGGCACGCTTCATTAAAAAAAGCACTTCTTCCGAAGTGCTTTTTTTCTTACGCCCAGATGAACCAGAGCATTAAATATCCTGTTATTACTGCTGCGAGAGTAAAGGGCACACCGAATTTCATAAAGGTTGTGCTCTTCACCTCATAGCCTTCCTTACGGAGAATACCGATACCTGCAATGTTTGCACTTGCACCGATGGGTGTAAGGTTACCACCGAGAGTCGCACCACAGAGAAGACCGTAGTAAAGAAGAGTAGGCTCTTCAAGACCAACGCTTGAAGCAATTACGGGTACAATTGAAAGCATTGTTGCTGTGTAGGGAATATTATCAATGAACGCTGAAAGAATAACGCTCATCCATACAATAATTGTGTAAACAACAAATACTGAACCTGAGCCAAGTGAACCGATTGCTGAACCGATTACGTCAACAACACCTGCACTCTTGATACCGCCGATTACAATGAAAAGGCCTGTAAGAAGCACAATTGTGTAGTAGTCGATTTCCTTGAATGCGTTCTTTACGATTTCCTTGTTCTTCTTAATGAAGAGCTCTCTTACAACGCCAACGAGGAAGAATGCAATGCAAAGAATACCGTTTGTGATGTCAGGCTTATAAAACTGACCGGGTGCTGCTGCATCCTTATAGGGAATAAATGAAACTGCAATAAGTGAAAGAACTGTGCCGACAAGAAGGAATGTGGGGAACTTGTCCTCTACCTTTGTTCTGCCTTCAAATTCAATTTTGTTGTTTTCCTTGCGGAACATAAAGTAAATAATGAGTGCACTTACAATTGCACCTGCCTGAACTACCCAGAACATACCGATGTGACCGTTATCAACAAAGAAATCAGAGAAGTCAAGGTTTGCTGCCTTTGCAAGAAGAATTGAGGTTGTGTCACCAACAAGAGTTGCTGCACCCTGGAGATTTGAGGAAACCGCAATACATATAATAGAGGGAACGGGTGAAATGCCTACCTTTTTGCAGAAAGCAAGAGCAACAGGAGCGATCATAAGCACTGTTGCAACGTTGTCAACAAAGGCTGAAACAATACCTGCAAAAAGTGAAAGTGCAATTACAACCCATTTCATATTGGGCATTTTTGAAATAAGCACGTCGCTCATAAGCTGAGGCATTTTTGATTCAATGAAGAGATATACCGTACCCATTGTACCGGCAATCATCATAATTACATTCCAGTCAATTTCGGAAATTGCCTCTTTGATACCGTAAGCAAAGGTGCTGTCACCAACTGCAAAAAAGCCTTCACCCAAAAGGGTTGGGTTAATTGTAGCAATTGTACCTAAGATAACAAAGATAATTGCTGAGGTTACTGTAATGTGAGGTCTGATTTTCTGGAACGCCAGCATAAGCACGTAAGTGATTGCAAAGAGAACCAGAGCTGTGATTGTGATTGGGCTCATGTTTTTTGTACCTTCCTTTTTTGTTTTTGTAAAAAGTCGGGTAGAGTTGTCCAAGGGTAAAAAAAGAGAACCCGCCCAAGTGGAACGGATTCTGTCAGATTTTCTGAAATATATAACCGGTAAACCGATTAATTTTCATAAGAAAATACAATCCTAACAAATAGACCGGCTATTGCCGTTCTATGACAGACTCCACCACTTATCCGGATTGCACAAGGAATTATATATTAAAATAAATTAAAAGTCAATATGTTTTAATGCCTCATTTTATATCTGTACAAACTAAACAAAACCAGCTTCAAACTTTTGGTAAGTTTGTTAATCTTAATACTTGAGTTTATTGCAAGTTAATGATAAAATTTCTTGGGTAAAAAAAGGTATATAAAAATGAATTAATTACAGGAGGTTTTTACCATGAGTTTATTGGGCGGAGTTATCTCCATCAGTAACATTTCAACACTTCTCTTTGTTTTGTTTGCCGTTTTACTTGGCGGTTACGCTCTCGGCAGAATCACAATCAAAGGCATTTCTCTCGGTGACGCAGGCGTTTTCATTATCGCTCTTCTTATGGGTGCTCTTGCTTTCCGCGTTAATGAAAGCGGTGAACTTCTCTTCGCTCTTTCATCAAAGCCCTACGATTTCAATACAGGTCTTTCACTTATCGAAAGCCTTGGTCTTGTTCTTTTTGTAACATCAGTTGGCTTTATTGCAGGTCCCAAATTCTTCGGCAACTTCAAAAGAAACTTCAAGTCATATGTACTTTTAGGTGTAATCATCATCCTTGCAGGCGGTCTTGCTGCTGCAGGCTGTATCGGTCTTGGTGAAGTAGTAGGCTACGGCGGTTCAATCACTGATCAGGACGGCTTCGTTGCTATGATTGTTGGTCTTCTTTCAGGCTCACTCACATCAACTCCCGCTTTCTCAGCTGCTAAGGCTACTGTTGCTCCCGAGTTCCAGTCGCTTGTTTCAGTTGGCTACGGTATCGCTTACATCTTCGGTGTTATCGGCGTTGTACTCTTCGTTCAGCTTATTCCGAAGCTCACAAAGGCTAACATGGAAGAAGAAAGAGCTAAGCTCGTAATCAAAGAAGAAGGCTCAAAGAAAGCTTTCACAGGTAAGCTTTTCCACATTGACCATATGGGTATTGCCGCTTTCTCACTTGCAGCAATTCTCGGTACAGTTATCGGACAGATTAAAATCCCTCTCACATCAGCTGGTCTTTCAGGCACATGCTTCTCACTTACAACAACAGGCGGTTGCCTTCTTGTTTCACTTGTTCTCGGTCACTTCCAGAGAATCGGCAAGCTCAACATTATGCCTGAAAAGAGCACACTTCAGCTTTTCAGAGAGCTCGGTCTTGTGTTCTTCCTTGCTGGTGCAGGTATTCCCGGTGGTGCTGAATTCGTTGAAAACTACGACGCTATGTACTTTGTATACGGTATGATTATGACAATCGTTCCTATGATTATCGGCTTCCTTTTTGCAAAGTATGTTCTCAAGCTCAGCCTTCTCAACAACCTTGGTTCAATCACAGGTGGTATGACATCAACTCCTGCTCTTGGTACACTTATCAACACAGCAGGTACAGAAGACATTGCAGCTGCTTATGCGGCAACCTACCCCATTGCTCTTATTGCAGTTGTGATTGTGTCACAGTTCCTTATCATTCTTCTGTAAGGCTACTGAAAATGAATTGAATTATAAAACGCTCAGGGTTTTGTGCTCTGAGCGTTGTTTTTTATGTGGTTGCTCCCTCAAAGAGGGAGATTCTTTGCCGTCCACTTCAGGGAAAAGGTGGATTCGTCGAAGACGAAGACGGAAGGGGCTAAAAACTACCACATCAAACCTGAAAATATTTCGTCAGTATACAATTGGAGCGTAGCGACCCACAATTATTCATTAAGTAAAAAAAGAGCCCTCGGGCTCTTTTTTACTTAATCATTTCACCGAACATTTCCTCGGAAATAACCGTAACTCCAAGGTCGTTTGCTTTCTTCAGCTTGCTTCCTGCGTCTTCGCCTGCAAGAACATAGCTTGTCTTTTTTGAAACGCTGCCTGAAGCCTTGCCGCCAAAGGATTCAATAATTGCCGTTGCCTCTGAGCGCGTGAACTGTGAAAGGGTTCCTGTGAGAACAAAGATCTTGCCTTCAAAGCGGTTGTCCTTAATCTCCTTCAGGCTTTCCATATTAAGTCCAAGCTCACGAAGCTTATTTATAAGCTCACGGCTTTCCTCGTGGCTGAAGAAGTCCGTTACACTCTCTGCCATAATTCTGCCGAAGCCCTCAATTGCTTCAATTTCCTCAGTTGTGGCATCCATAAGCTTTTCCATTGTGCCGAAATTCTCTGAAAGAAGGGCTGCTGTTTTCTGACCGATGTGTCTTATACCAAGGGCGAAAATCAGCTTTGCAAGGTCGTTCTCCTTACTCTTTTCAGCTGCATCAAGAAGGTTCTGTGCACTCTTTTCACCCATACGCTCAATTGATGCGATGTCCTCTTTTTTTAGGGTGTAAATGTCTGCAGCAGTTTTAATTAAGCCTTCGTTAACAAGAGCTTCAAGCACAGCCGTACCCATACCCTCAATATCCATAGCGTCTCTTGAACAGAAGTGAATGAGATTACGAAGAAGCTGACTTGGACAGTCGGGATTGCAGCAGCGAAGTGCCGCCTCATCCTTTTCTCTTGTAACCTTTCCGCCACATGATGGGCAGATGTCGGGGATTTTGTAAGGCACTGCGTTTTCGCTGTGGCTGACTACTGAAAGCACCTCAGGAATAATATCGCCTGCCTTACGGATAATAACTCTGTCACCGATGCAGATTCCTTTTTCATCAATGAAATCCTGGTTGTGAAGAGTTGCTCTTGAAACAGTTGTGCCGGCAAGAAGAGTAGGCTCAAAGATGCCAGTGGGAGTAAGAACACCTGTTCTGCCCACACCGATTTCTATATCTAAAAGAGTAGTTTCCTTTTCTTCGGGAGGATATTTGAATGCAAGTGCCCACTTGGGGAATTTTGCCGTTGAGCCAAGTGCTTCTCTTGAGGCGAAATCGTCAACCTTGATTACAGCACCGTCAATGTCAAAGGGCAGTGTGCCACGGCTTTCACCAACGCGGTTTATTTCACCGATAGCTTCCTCAATGTCCTCACATCTCTTGTAAAAGGGCACTGTAGTAAAGCCAATCTCCTTAAGAAGGTCAAGTGACTCTTTGTGTGAAGAAAGCTCTTTGCCCTCAATACGCTGAATGTTGAACACGAAAATGTCGAGCTTTCTCTTTGCAGTAATCTGAGGATTCTTCTGACGAAGTGACCCTGCAGCCGCATTTCTCGGATTCTTAAAGGTCTTTTCACCGTTTAATTCCTGCTCGGTTGTAAGCTCAATGAAAACCTCTCTGGGCATATAAACCTCACCTCTGACCTCTAAAAGGGGCAGGGGAGTTTTTATTTTTAAGGGTACATTACGGATTGTTCTGATGTTTGCCGTAACATCCTCACCGACCCTGCCGTCACCTCGGGTTGAAGCTCTTACAAGCACACCGTTTTCATATTCAAGTGACACTGAAAGCCCGTCAATTTTAGGCTCAACAACATAAGAAGGGCTTTCTACTGCACCCTTCACTCTCGTGTCAAATGCCCTTACATCCTCAAAGCTGAAGCCGTCCTGAAGGCTTTCCATAGGTACAAGATGCTCAACGGGAGTGAACTGACCGTCTGCCTTTCCGCCAACACGGTGGGTAGGACTGTCAGCAGTTAAAAGCTCAGGGTACTTCTCCTCTATTGCGATAAGCTCGTGAAGAAGCCTGTCATACTCGAAGTCCTCAATTTCAGGCTCGTCGTTTTCGTAGTATTTCTTGTTGTGATATTCAATTATGCCTCTGAGCTCTTCAGAGCGGACTTTCATAAGTTCAAAATCTGTCATAGGTTTTCTCCTTGGTTTATATAGTGTGGAGTGTGAAGAGTGGAGTGTGGAGTTAAGGTCGCACTTTCACATTTTTGCAGACGGTAAGATACAGACTGCAAAACTAATTAAGTTATATAGGGTAAAGAGTTGATTTTATCCGTCTTTACAATTCTTAGTAAATAAAACTCTACCCGCCGAATTTATATATCTACTTTGGCGGTATGAATATAAAAGTTCAGTAATTAGCTGACACGGATATAATTGGAGCGAAGCGACCCTTAACTTCACACTCCACTCTTCACACTCCACACTTTAAATGTTTCGTCAGTAATTTTGCATTTTGCATTTATCTCTTAAGGTTTCCCTCAAAAAACTCATTTTTAAACCAAACATCATCAATTGTAAACTCCTTGCCGTTGAGGTAGGCGAGGTCTTCTGCGTCGGTGGTGAAATCAAAAATCAGCTTGTATGAGCAAAGGCACTGCTTTTTGTAGCCGCTTTGCTTGTTCTGC
>JBGVFK010000071.1:0-66607 GCA_045121075.1 Acutalibacteraceae bacterium
CTACATATTTTTCAGTGTCTTCATTTGATAATAGCCCCGATACCTGTTTTATTCTTTCGCCTCCAATCTTTGTTTGTATGTTTTTCCCTCTTGCCACATTTTTTTGCAATAATTGACATCTGAGATCATTGTATAAATCTCAACAATTGCATCGGCGGGTATTTTTTTGCTTGATGTTTTAGAATACACATGCAATTCATCTCTTCCATCGATCCACTTTTCTAGCAGAGACAAATCTACCCGTACTGAATCAGGCTCATGAAGTGTCCTAATATAAGCGAAAAAATTTGGAGCAATTTCGTATTCTTCAACAATACGTACCTGCGTCATATTCATGTTAGATAATCCTTTCTTTTAACAAAATAAAGAAAGACGACAAGGTTATCTCCTGTCGTCTCTTCTTTAAAATTATTATGTAAGATTACCCCATAACACAAATGAAAAATCATGCTAGAATATACGAATGCAAACAAACCCCTAACCTCCAATGTGAAAGAAAAAAAATTGAAACATAAGCTAATACTAACTTGTCAAATTTGGTATCCATATTTTTTGACTGGGCTAGCTTTTTTACATCGCCTCTTAAATAATAATATCCATGAATAAGATTTTCGTTAAACTTCTTTGGTTTTCCAGTTCTTTTGTCAATATTATATTTTCCCCACCTTGCTCTCAATTCTCTTTCCATTCTATCCCTAACTTGAGGGTCCGTTCTTGCTAATTTTAAATAATAAAAATAACATTCTTTTGCATGTTGAGCTCTATAGTAATGAAGATTAATATTATTATTAAACAACTCACTTTTAAATACTTTTTCATCTTGACCAACCCCTTCAAAATAGCTTTTGATAAACTCTTGATCTTGTGGCAAAATTTTTTGGAGATGATATTTTTTTCCCTTCGATTTTTCAAGTTCCAAACAGAGAGAATTGCTCTCATCGTATTTAAGATTTCGCCCACATATATTTTTCAAATCGTTTCTTCTGATTCCGGCTCTTTTTTGAAATTCAACTAAATAGGACCATTTCGGATCAAACAAATCGTTCTTTGATGATGTAATATTAAGCGGATCAACATTCCTTCCACGTGTATATTCTGAAATTTTTCTTTTTGGTTTCTTAATAGATTCAAGTGGAACCTTGAACCCCTGAGAAACTGCAACAGCGAAACTATGAACCGATGAAGCTGTGTATCCTTCTTTAATTAGATCATCCACATAAATTTGGACATAATCTAAACACTCTTCATATGTTTTACAATTAAATTTCATTCTACAATAATCAACGAATTTCTTTGCATGACGTTCGTATTGCTTTTTTGTTTTATCGTATTTGATATCCTTAAGATTTTCTTTAACTTGGTTCATTATGGTTTGTGTAATTGTTGGTTTTCTTTTCCTAGACATATATAAAACCCCTTTCTGAATAAATTTATGGTAAAGTTGTCAATGGCTCTATTTTCACCAAAATGGTGCCGAGCTAGGAGGCTAACAGCGTGACATACTGCTACACCTTTTCTCCTTAACCACCCCCACAAAATGGTTATACATCCACGCTACGCATGATATGTATAACCTTTTGTGGTTACGGTTTGATTAATATCTGATATTTCCTTTCTTTTAAGTTGTTTTTATCAACACTCCGATTTTCTTATTTCATTAATATTATGACATTTCAGATAGAGGTACAAATGAAAAAATAACACCTTAGAAAATCCCATAAGTATAAGTTGAATTTTTCTTACTTGGTAAAAAATAATAGTCCAGAAAAACTTTTGGTATACCTAGCAAACGATATGTCTTATCATGATCATTTTATAGATGCTTTTAACTCATATTATGAAACTAAAAAAATTGAATTTTATGAAAAAGCGGTTAAATCCGAATTCTACAATGCCTCAATTTTTTCTGATAAGAAGCTTTCACAAGAAATATCTATGCGTAGAATTTTTGCAATTTTATTATCTGCCGAAGAAAACGAAGAGAGTAAGACTTTTGTTTGGAAAACAATTGAAAGTTTCTCAAAAACAAAAAATTTGATCAAAATTTTAAAAAAAGGAAATTCCCATAAATATCTTGATTATATCAATTCATTGGATGTCAGCGATAATAGCCTTATGTGCTTAACAAGAATGGTAACATTGTACTACATCTACTGCAACTTTGGATTTGACACAGAAATAAAACACTATAAGTCTATACTTATAATTGAGTTTAATAACTGTGCTACTCGTTTATCCGGGTTTTATAATGTTGCAAAAGATCATATTGATGCTATTAATTATTTTGATCATGTAGTTTTCAATCCATTGCATAGAAAGACATTTAAAAGTATTAATACATTGAATGATTTTTTGAGTATACTTGACACGGACATTAAAAATAACGGTATAGATATTTCTCAATTATCTAACAAATTAAAAGCTTTTTATGATGCAGAACAATCTTTTGAAAACATATTTGATATAGATAGATTTTTAAATATTTTAACACGAACTTTCAACTATTTCGGATTATCTCCAACAAGTTATTTTCAAGCCATATCTTTAACAGATGAAGATAGAGCAAACATATTGAAAATTGCGGCAAAATCCTATGCGATTAATCCTCATGCTAAATTCCCTGAATTACCATTTTATTATTTTAACTACTTTTCTTTATTATACCGCTAAAAGTATTAAAGAGGATAGAGACTGTTTCTTTGAAAACAATTCTGAAACTCAATTCTTCGCCTTG
Source organism: Acutalibacteraceae bacterium (assembly GCA_045121075.1). Lineage (GTDB taxonomy): Bacteria > Bacillota > Clostridia > Oscillospirales > Acutalibacteraceae > UBA6857. The sequence goes on from JBGVFK010000071.1 coordinate 2,735, forward strand.
AAAGAGTCAGCAAAGAAAATTGATGAATTAACTTTAGAACTTATAAAATTGCATGAACAATTAAATGCTGAATCCTACGAAAAAGAAAAATATATAAAACTTTACATGTCTCTTCAAGATGAAGTTTTAAGCAATAAACAAAAAAGCGAAAAAGAGATATATTCAACTTTTAAATCAGAATTAGATTCTTTAAAAGATCGAATAGCTATGCTAGAATCTCAACTCGCAGAAAAGGAAAAAGATTCACACGAATTACATAGGCTCAGAGAACTTGCTTTCTCATTGGAAACCGATTCTCCTCTAACCAGTTCTGTAAAATCAATTGAAGAACTCATCGAAAGCAAGAAAATTATTGTGGTAGGCGGACATATCAATCTTCGAAACAAGCTTTCAGAAAAATATAAAACTTTAATAACATTAGATGGTCACAATGTTAACTTTGATGAAAGTATTCTGAAAACTGCGGACTTAGTTTTATTCAACACTGCAAACATGTCACATAGTCTTTATTATAAAATTATACCTGTATTAAAGAATAACAATATTAAATTTGATTTTATTAGTCGTAGTTTAAATCTTGATATTTTAGAAACTGAAATAAGTACACTGCTAGAAAAACACCTATAATAAAATTTCTGATTATTAACTAACCTTAACTTACATATTTATTATAGGTTAATCTTCACGATTGGAGAAAATTCAAACATAACCTAATTACAAATATTAATTAAAGAAAAGGAGTAAAATTATGGACAAAATTTTTATCAATGCAAAACTGGAGACGCTAAAGGATCAAATAACCATTCCACTTCCTTTAAGCAGACAGGAAATTGAAGACAAAGTCAAGGAACTCGGATTTTCAGACTTAGAAAACATCAATTTCTTTTTCGAAACAAACTTGCCAGAAGAATTCACCAATTACATCGATTATGGATGCTTTATCACTGAAAATAATGGTCGTAGACTTGTAAATTTAGGACGAGAATATACACGCTACGAAAAGCTTAAGCTTTACAATGAATTTGCTATATGCTTAAATGATTTATATGATTCCGATTATGGTGAGGATTATATAACTAGATTTATATATGCGTATGCCGAACACTCATCTATGATCATCCCATTAGATAGTATACCAACATGGCATACTATGAAGGATTCAGAAATTGAATTTGGATGTGGTTCTTTAGCTTTTCTCAAGTATGGATCAGCTAATATACTTGATGGTCAAATCGGTTTTTGGGATTATACAAATATAGGTGGCGATGTTTATACTCTTGGTGCTTGGGATATAGACGAATACGAAGGAGAAGGAATAGACGATTATGACGATGATCCAGTTGCCTATTTGGAAGCAATAGCCGATTCTTATGAATTGTATATAAATGAAGATGAACGTTATATACTTGATCTGTACTATGAAAGCAAAGAAGTTGAAGACTCTTACGCAAAACAGATTGAAGCTCGTTTAATTGAATTAGGTTATTGATAAAAAAGCTACAGGTATTACACCTGTAGCTTTTGTCATTAATAGGTTTATCTTATCAGTGAAAATTTTAAACTTCAACTAATTACGCTTGCCTTTTAATTCATTTGCTAATTTAATCAGCGGCTCAAGTTGGTCGTTAGATAAACCCTTACATGCAGCGACTAATTCGTTTTCTTTTAATGGATTAACAGAATCCAAATCAAAGAACTCTTTAGGTGTTATTCCTAAATAATCGCATATATCAAAAAATGCAGTCATGGACGGATAGCTCAAGCCGTTTTCAATATTTATTATATAGTTCTCGCTTTGTCCTAAATCTAGGCTCATACTTCTAGCGGACACACCTTTTGCATATCTTAATTTGGAAATTCTCTCAGCGAATTCTTTTAACTCCATTGTTATCACCACCATATACAATTGTACTATGGAGCCACCTCATTTATACACAATTGAATAGTGGTAAACTATTGACATACACTACACTGAAGTGTATTATTAAATCTATAAACAAATTAGTAGTGTGGTGATACAATGACTTGTGCATTTTTTGGGCATAAAGATAGTCCTGTTGATATTGAACCTATATTAAAAGATTTATTAGTAAAACTTATTACAGAAAATCATGTCAATACTTTTTATGTTGGTAATCATGGCAATTTTGATCATATGGTTACAAGAGTGTTAAAAGAGCTTAAGGATACATACGATATTGATTATTCAATTGTACTTGCATATTTGCCAAGTAATTCAGATAATAATGATTATAGCAACACCATATATCCAGAAGGGTTAGAATCTGTACCAAAGAAATTTAGTATTAGCCACCGTAATACATGGATAGTTAATTCTTCTGATTATGTAGTATGTTATGTAACAACTTCATTTGGTGGAGCTTATAAATATAAGACCTTAGCTGAAAAGAAAGGTAAGGTCGTAATTAATCTTGCAAAAAATATATAAGTTTGTTAATCCCAATACATTGTGTATTGGGACTTGCTTTTATATTATTCTTAACACTAATATCCAAAAATATGTACTGAACAGTATCTTTTGCATCTATCAATAAAATTAAATCTTGTAATTGATAAATGTATCGTATATACTTTTATCATAAAAATACAAAGGAGAAAATCATGGAACAGTTTCTTATTCACAACAAAGAAAACGATGTAAAAATCAACTGCGAAATATCCGGATTTAAAAAAGCTATACCAGAAACATCCAGCGGTCATGCTTTTTTAGATTTCGATGCAAAGTTTGACAAAAATGTTTCAGAAGCTGACAAATGGGATTATTTGGTTTCATGTGCAAGCGGTGTGATTGCAGCAACACTTAACGTATTATGGATCGGAGAATTTTCCTTAGCTGAAGCTAAGTCCTGGGGTGATGAAAAAACAAGCGATTTTGTTTTTAAAGTTGCAAAGGCTTGTGGCTATAAATGTGATGATCTTTCTGATGCAATAAGAAAACTAGAAGAAGATTTTACGATTCCAGCTGATAAATTAACCTCAAAATTTGGTGGTGGCCTACAACACCATTTACGTGATTTCAGCCATCATCCATCACCCTTAGGTTTAGTCTGTTCAATACTTTCTCAATTTACCAAAAAAGGTTACGGAACAGATAAGGATGGGAATTTTAAAAGATACGATTTGCCTGAAGATGCAGTTTTAGGTAAAGATTTCATCGAAAGAATTTATAACGGTACTATTATTTGGATTTTCCATTTAATTAGCGATATGGCTGGTTCAAAAGATAACCCTGGTAAAGGCACCGGCATACCAGGCCCCATTCTTTCTTTTTTGAAAGAAGTATCTGCCTTACCTCTCTTTAAAAATATTAAGGTCAAATACAAAGACGATAATATCGGCCTTTCTCTTTTGGTCTCTAAACTTTTTAACGGATCTTATTTTAAAATAGATGGCGAAAAAATTAGATTTGATTTAAGAACAGAGATAGGAACAATAAAAGAACTATCTAAGCAAACCATACCTATATTGCTTAATGAATGTATAGTCAGATGTTTCTATTCAATCAGAAGATTTTACCTTGAAATCAAAGAAAAATCTATTCATTCAATTTCAAATCTTAATTATGTTGAGTGGCAAAGAGTTCTACCAAAAAACAACAGAACCATAAATCGTATGCTCACTATATCATCAGGTACTTTTGTAGCTATAGTTACATCAAAAGCTGGTATTTCTGCAATTATTAAAACCGGTGGTATTAGTATGGAATCAACCAAACATTTCCTGCTTAATATTAATTATTTTGGAATCGGTAGATTTGCTATTGCTCTTGTGGCTGATGGTAAATACATAGCAGAAGACATAAAAACATTATGTCATAAAATTTCTAAAAAATACAACTTAGAAAACCCGTATTTTTATGAATTAGAGTACCTTAAACTAGATTACATAAAAACACAAGCTCTGCATTCTCTCCAATACCAAAAGATTAAATATGATATTAATCAAACCTCAAAGGAGAAAGAAAAGGAAGAAAAAGAAAAGTGGTTGAATTGTTGGAAGGATAGTATCATCGCTACTCAGGAAGCTGATATTTCTTCTTATTTCATAGAAAGCGAAAGCGATATATATGAGTTCATAAATTCAGAACTTTTACAAACCAAAGATTCTATTTGGCTTTATATAATCGCTCTTGAATTAATTACTTTTACTCCTTATCAAGAACCTTTTGATGATGTAAAATCTAAGAAATTAAAATATTCAGCAAATTATGAAATTGATGTATTCTGCAAACAACAGAATGAAATTTCAGAATCAAACTTAAAAGATATTGATAAAACGCTTAAAAGTTACAAGAATAAACTTAACAAAATGACAGAAAAAGTTGTTACCGGAGCAGCTGTAACAGCATTAGCAACGATAACAACAGGCGGATTGGCATGGGTTTTCGCTCCAAAAATCGCAGTACTCTTAGCAGGAGGTTCTTTCGTTGGTCTTCATGGTGCAGCCTTAACAAGTGCAAGTCTTGCTGCTATCGGATTTGGTTCAGTTGCTGCTGGAGGATTAGGCGTAGCTGGTGGAACGGCTATAATTGCAGGCGGTGGAGCTTTATTTGGAATCGCAAGCTCAGGAATAGCTTCCGCTTCAACAGTTGCCATTCTGTCATCAAAAGATTTTACACTAAATGAAAGTGCAAAACTTCTAACATCATGTACAGAAATTTTACGTAGAGATCCTGCTAACATTGAAATTATTAACTCATATTCAGAAAGAATAGAAAAGATAATCTCAGATTTAAAAGAAGAGTTGTCTTCAAAAGAGAAACTCACCAAAGAGGAAAAGAAGTTGTATAACGCAAGTTGTAAAAATTTAAAATATCTCGAAAGATGTTTGAAGTTGTTAAAGAAATTGAATAGTAAAAAATCTAAATAAGTAGATTAAAAAATACTGGATCAGAAGTCAGCTGAATCCAGTATTTTTCATAAACCAATTACCATAAATATATATCAGATTTAAACAAATCGTCTTGTTTAAATTGTCAGCGTTTTTTGTAAGTTTATTATTATATGTATTTTAAAAACTTAAGTCTACATATATTTTGTTAACATTTTGTAAATTCTGAAAAAAGCTCTTGATTTTTCTCTAAAGGTGAATACAATATGAATATAACGAAGAAACGGACAAATAAAATTCACAAATCTCACACTTCGTTAATAAGAGAAAAATTTAATGGAATAATGTTGAACTTGCTCGTTCACCAACATAAACTTCCGAAGCTTCCCCCCCTGAAGAGCTAAAAAACGCTCTAGGTGGGTAAGCTTCTATTTTTTTCTCTAAAAAGTAAATCAGATTCTAAAACTAGTGATTTAACAGATTAAAGCTTTTGATGTTTGAAAATATTAAAGAACTGACATTACGAAAACATAGAAAATCTATGTAAAAAATATCACTTCTGTATAGAAGCATAAAGGAGGACGATTATATGATTTAATTCAAAGTAGAACCACAATGAACGAAATAAAATGAACTATTTATTATAAAAATTTATTATGAAAGGATGGTTTTTGTGAATCATACTAAAAATCGACTTATGAAAGCCGACTCATTAGCCAATGGCAGTTATTTTTTTTCAAAAAACAATATGAATTTTTTTAACAGTAAAATTGAAGCTGGAATGTATAAAAACAATACATTTGTAACAAGCGAAGATAACTGTTATAGAACCAGAAAATTATTCAGCGTACATCGTTATAATTGGGAAACCCACGAGGTTATTACAATTAGCAAATTTCAGCAGTTCGACAATCTCGACGAAGCAATAAAATTTGCAAAATCTTACAAAGGAGAACAAATAATATGGCAAATGTGATATTTGAAAACAATGATCATGAGATCAGATACAATGAGATTTTTAATAAAATGAATTGCAAGTCAAACATGCATAAAGCTATTGCGTATCTTTTAGCCCTTATGGATGGAAATGAAGATGATGTTTTTGACTTCAAGAAAAATCAGATTAAACCAGACGGTATCAATGCTTGCTGGCAAACCGGTGGAACTTCAAGAACAACTGCTCTTATTTTCTCAATGTGGAATGGTTACTATTCCAATCCAGAAAAAGGCACTATTTTAAAAATCTTTGGTTATAGTAACTGGGATAAATATTACATAGAGGCTTTAAAAATATACGCCTATGACACTATAAATGCCCTAGATTTCAGCAAGCTTAGATTTGATTGAAATACATACTAACACACACCTTTTGGTGTGTGTTTTTTTGACAAACTCTATATAATAGTTGAAATAGACCTTGTTGAAAACGTTAAATATCTATGATATAATTATATAGAAATAAAAACAAAGAAGGTGATTCACGTGTCTGTTTCTTATGAAAATCTTTGGAAATTATTAGCTGAAAAAGGATTAAAAAGAGTTGATTTATGCGAAAAAGCAGGTATAACAACTAACACCCTTGCAAAACTAGGGAAGAACGAGTCTGTTCAGGTTGAAGTTTTAAGTAAAATATGTGGGGTTCTAGAATGTTCCTTCGATGATATAATTAGTAACACTGGCGATAACGCAATAATATCACCTGTACCTAGTTTTAAGTTTTATGATATAAATACATATGAGTATGATATTTTTGAGTATGATATCATGAAGGAATATGAAATTTTAAATATACAGACGCTAAATGATTTTCCTAAACCTCATACGATTAGTAATATAAAGAAAACTTTAACAAAATATATAAAAGAGTGCAAGTTAAGTATTAAAGCTGTTGAAGCTCTTTTAAAGGAACTAAAAAAATATAATATTACAATTGTTATAGATGAAAAAATAGTTCCAGAATACGAAAGAATACCCAAAACATGGTTTGCCGAAGATGAACATGATTTCACAGATAGAATAGAGTATCAGCAAGCAAAAAACTATCTAGATTGGATTATTAGCAAAAAAAGTGTTAAAGAACGTCTAGAACCTACATTTTCAACACATAAGCACATTAACGATAATGCAGAAATTTGCTCCAGTTATGAATTACCTCAATTAATTGGCATACCAGAATATAAAATTCAATATCAGACCGGCATTGAAATAGCTAATGATAGCAAAGCTGAATATCCTTTCAATTTATTGAATGCTATTTTCGGTGAAAGAGAGTCGTGTTATTATAAACATCAAAGAAAGAACATAGAAATCGAAGTAGAAAAGATTCTTTTGACCTTAACAGAAGATGAACAAACAATTATAAAAAAAATTTTTATAGATTCATTAACTATAGAAGATTTATATGACTCTCTTGGAATATCAGCTGATAATGAATTACTAAAAAAAACTTTTATAAATTGTTATTATAAAAAAGCTCTTCGAAAACTTAGACATCCTTCTCGTTCTAAATATCTTAAAGATTTTACCTTTTGGCCAGATGATACTGTTATTAGTACGAACAAATTAAGTTGGTATTTAAGCAATATATTTGATAACACGAAAATCATTGAGAGTATTTCATCCATAATCGATTTTGATTATATTTTAAGCATGTATTATTCTGAAAAAACAGAATTTAATACGTATTTAATCATTACAGAAACTCTTTATAATGATAATTTATTTTTTCATATGTTTTCATTAGATACATTGAATACGGTAATTAAAGTTGAGGAGTCTGAAACTGTTAAAGAGACTATAAAATCTATAATTGACGAATGTAACAATAGAGATTTAGAACTTAATAAAAATCTTTACAAAGAAATTACGCTTGATGAACTTGATTTGAGTGTTCGCTCTTACGAATGTTTGCGAAGAGCAAAAATATTTACTCTTGATAACATCGTTGAAAAAACAGAAGACGATCTGATGAGAGTAAGGAATTTAGGTAAAAAATGCTTAGAAGAAATTCTTAAGAAAGCTCAAGAATATGATTATTATTTAAACAATGAAGGTGTTTTTATATACAAAGGTTTAGATGATTTCGCTATATCTGAAACAAACTTTTCAAGATATTACCTCAGATTATATAGTAGAAATAGACCTGATGAAGAACAATTTTTACGAAATAAATTCTTTGAACGATGTACCAAATTAGGCTATACATTAAATGGTGCGGATTGGTTTATTGAAATGTTTTTTGAAACAACACATAGTTTAAATGATATAAATGTTATTGACAAAATTAATAATAGTCAATTATTGGGATCCATTATATTGAAAAAATGGAGACATATTACACATTGGTCTAGTGACAGTCTTTTATCAAAAGAAAATAGAATATGGTTTATCGTTGCTTTTAATCGCCTTTATCAAATAGGTTTAGAAAAAACTAAAAAAAACTCAAATAAAAAACAGCCCTTAGTGTAAGGGCTGTTTTTTGTTATTCTTCAGAAACATTATCAATTGCTTTGTCTTCCTTGCTAGCGACGTAGTTATTTATCTTATCTCCAACTATAGCCATAGCATCTTCTCTGCTATATACTGTAAATACAGCATCATATTTATCTAATTTGCCTTTAGCGGTAAAATGCAAGAAAAATGGTTCCGGATATGTATTAAGATGAATTTCCAATATATGCTCAGGATATATAACAATTTTCTTTGTAATTCTTTCATACAAATCCTCATTAAAATCTTTATCTTCTAACGATAGCATATATTCAATCTGCTTCATTCTTTCCGCTGTTTGAACCTTTATATTATGAATTACTGTTTCATCTGCTGTTTCAATAGCAAGCTGTTCTTCAAGAGCCTCTATTTCCTTATTAAATTTTTCTTCAAAATGATCGTACATTTTCTGTGGGCAACGTCCCATTAATTTATCTTCATATAAATTTAGTAATCCCTGTTTTTTTAATTCAATCTCCTTTTTAAGTTTAGTTATTAATCTTTTGTTGTTTTTCTTTGGAGTTATCTTTTCTTCTTGTTCTTTTAATATATCTGATACTAATCTATCCTTATTATATCTAATGTATTCAATAATCAAATCGTGAACTGCAAGTTGAAGCAATCTATCATTAATCATACCACCGCAATTGCATCCACGTGGTATTCCATCTACTGTATCTTCTCTGTATTTCCCTCTATTATGTGCTTCAAAACAAATCCATGATTTATATGTACAAGTTTTTTTCTTTTTTACATTTGAGACCGCTTTGCCCCTACAAACTCCACAAAAACACTTACCGCTTAACCAGTATTTATTGGAATGTTTAAGTTTTTGTTCTTCTGAAGGAGCTTTTTCTTTGAGAATAGCTTGAACTTTATTCCATAACTCTACATCCACAATTGGAGTATGATGATTATATAGCTTTACCCACTTATTTTCATCCTTTTGGTATTTCTTTTTATGTGTTAGCATGTCCGGAGTATGTGTTTTTCCTTGAAAAAGATGTCCAGCATATTTTTCGTTTCTAAGAATTCTTAAAATAACAGTATTAGACCAACCATTTGCGTATCTTTTTGTGCGAATACCTAGTTCTTCTAATCTGCGAGCTATTCGAAATGTCCCATCCCCAAGACTATACCACTCATATATTTTTCTTATTATTTCGGCTTCTTCTTCATTTATTACATACACTTGCTCATTTGTTTCAGGATCTCTTTTTATCTCATAACCAAACATTTCCTTACGACCAAAAGTCACACCTTTATTCATCTTGATCTCTTGTCCAAACTTAACTCTTTTGGATGTTTTGTAACTTTCAGCTTCTGCAGCTGCCGCTATATAAGCAAGAATATGTCTATGCTCCGGAATTTTAGTGTATATACCATCAGCTATAAAATAAACATACACGTCCTTTTCCTTTAATTCTTCCACAGTATTCAAAGTTTCTCGAATATTTCTAGAAAATCTCGAAACTTCTTTAGCCAAGATAAGGTTCACTTTTTCTCGTTTGGCTCGTCTAATCATCTCATTGAATTGAGTACGATGCTCTAAAGAAGTGCCGCTAATTCCTTCATCATAGAATAATTTGTAAGTAACCCAATTTTTATGCTTTTTGTGTTGATCATCGAAATAATCTTTTTGTGATTGAAGACTATTTTGTTGATCTTCCTTATCCGTACTAACACGACAATAAACAAATACTTTATATTCCGTTTCTTTGTCTTCTAAAATATTTTTACTGCCATCTGCCGGATTAAGCATCATATATGGCATGAACATATTTATTCATCTCCTTCTATTTTAACGGTCTATTCTACTTATTATCGTCCCTTTTTTGAGCATTGGCCTCCGCATTTTTCTTATTAATTGCATCCATCAATGTTTGTATGATAATATAAGACATTTCATTATTTTCAGTTTTTAATGTGAATAATGCCTCTGGATTAGTTATCAATTTCATAACCACTTCTCTATCTGAACGTGTGGTTCTATTGTATTCCAAAATTTGGGGCATTATGAAACTTATGATATCGTCATCTAAATATTTGACTAAACATTCTAGTTCCGTGAAAACCTCGTCTATAAAATCAGAAATATAATTGATAGCTTTTTCTCTTAATACACTTTCTATTAATTCTCTTGGATTTCCAACAGTATCATTCAACAAATCCAATAATCTATAATCGTAGTAGTTTATGTAATTGAGAAAATTGTAATATTCTGGTGTAAACTTGTTAATTGCTACCTTTATTCTATCTGCACATCTCAAGGCCATAAGTTCTCTGGGTATATCTAAAAATTGAGGGTTTTCTTTAACTTCAACTCTAAAAGCTTCCTGCAATACAGAATACATTAACCCATCAAAACCATCTATAATATCAAAACCAATCAGTTCAAATAATTTATCGATAAATTTAGTTTCATCGTTTACCACTGGCAATAACTCATCAAAAATATTGTCGTTAAACTTGAAGGTTTCCCAAATTGAATGGCAGACATCTTGAATATTGCTTTCATTTAGGGGACATTCATTTGTAAAGTTGTCATTTGAAAAATTTTCTTGTGTTGTCATATAAATCACTCCTTGATTCTATTATATCATAACCATTTTAAAACTTCAATACCAATATCCGTGAGTAAGCCTTGTAATTCCCGTGTCGGCATAGCAAAACGCTGACTGAGATATCTCAGTGATGCACCCAATTCTCCGTCAGGTCCACCGTATTGGGAAATTATGATCTTTGCATAGGTGGGGTTGGGATTTTTGATATTTATAGGGTATTGAAGCAGTTTTTCATATTTAAACATCAGCAATCGCCTCCCATATTATCCCAGGGAAAGGGCTTTGTCAGCCAGCTTTCGCACTTGCAATTAATTGACGAAATACAGCCGTACTGACATTCATACTCTTCCTTGAGTGCTTGGTACTGCTCCTCATACTTTCTGAGAAGCTCCTCTGCTGCACTGTCACCACAGTGAGTGTCAAGATAAAGATGCAGATCCCAGATTGCAAAACGTACAGCCATTATTCTGTGCTTAAGACTACTTTTTGTGTTCAGCATTTTGCACACCCCATCATAAAAGGCTTGTCAAGACAGGGAAAAATCGTGCCCTGCTTAAGCGCCTTCTCGCAGGAATAGACCTCAGTAAAACGCTGAAAGGGTACATAGGCCATTGCCACAGACACATTTTCGGGAAAGGCAGACATTACCTCCGCCTTTCTGACCCACTGGCAGCTTCTCGGCTCTGCGCCCTGACAGTAAGTATTATTGTTCAACGGTATCTCTCCTTCGTTATTTCTGAGCCGGACTTTCACAGCTCATAACATCCTATGCTGAGGTAGCTTCTGAGGTTACAAAAAAACAGACCCATTCTTAATCGAAGGTCTGTTTTCCGTTTATTCGCCGACGGCTTTGTGATGAGCAGGCAAAATTATTTTGATTTTGTTTTGTCGGCAGTTTTTTCTTGCATAAAAATCATAGCACTTTATACACTTGCGGTCAATAGGTCAAGGGTGCCTTTCGCTCGTCAAATTAGCCCACATTCACTTACGATATCTTCTTTTGCGATAAGCCTTTACAGCATTATGCGTAAGGCTACAAATACCTCTTGTTTCTGCGGTGTTTTTACCCATAACGACAGGAAGTAATACCTTTAGCAAATTAACCAAAAAATATTTTATTTTTCGTGCAAATTAGTCATTCTCATAATTGACTTTCGTGACACATAGTCCTATAATTTGTAGCGGTAAAAAGATAAAGAAAGAAGATGTAAAAATGGAAACTTTATTAGGAATTTCAATTGCTTTATCAGCTGGTCTTCTTATGTCACGAGTTGTTAAACCCCTTAAGCTTCCTGCAGTTACAGGTTACCTTGTTGCAGGTATTCTCATCGGACCCTTCTGTCTCGGTCTCTTAGGTGTAAAGGGCCTCGGTTTCACAACAGTGGAGGAGGTTGCTGACCTTTCAATTCTCAACGATATTGCTCTTGGCTTTATTGCTTTTGCAATCGGTGATGAATTCAGACTCTCTCAGCTTAAGAAAACAGGTAAGCAGGCAACTATTATAGGTATTTTTCAGGCTGTTTTCACAACCCTTGTTGTAGACGCTGCTCTTATCGGCCTTCACTTTGCTCTCGGTGAAGAAGTATTCCCTCTTTCCGTTGCAATTATTCTCGGTGCAATTGCTTCAGCTACAGCCCCTGCTGCAACCCTTATGGTTGTAAGACAGTATAAGGCTAAGGGTAAGCTCACCTCACTTCTGCTTCCTATCGTTGCTCTTGACGACGCAGTTGGTCTTATTATCTTTGCGGTTTCATTCGGTGTTGCAAGAACGCTTGTAAGCGGTGAGGTTAACATTTACTCAATTATCGTTGACCCCATTGTTGAAATTATTATTTCACTTGTTATCGGTGCAATTATCGGTTGGTTCCTTTCATTTGCTGAAAAGTACTTCAAGTCAAACAGTAAGCGTCAGGCACTTGTTGTAACTGCAATTATTTTTGCTGTTGCAATTTCAAAAATCAAGTTCAATCTCGGACCTGTACACGTTGGCTTCTCACCCCTTCTTGTATGTATGATGCTCGGCACAATTTTCTGTAATGTTTGTGATTTTTCAGCAGAGCTTATGGAAAAAACCGACAAGTGGACAGCACCTCTTTTCATTCTCTTCTTCGTGCTCAGCGGTGCAGAGCTTGACTTTACAGTATTCAAGGACCTTTCAATTATCGGCATCGGTATTCTCTACATCATTACCCGTTCTCTTGGTAAATACTTCGGTGCTTCTATCGGTGCCAAGGCTTCAAAGTGCGAGCCTAAAATCAAAAAGTATCTCGGCATTACTCTTCTGCCCCAGGCAGGTGTTGCTCTCGGTATGTCAATTACAGCTATGAGCATTGGCGAGCAGGGTGTAATTATCAGAAACATTGTACTCTTCGGTGTGCTTATTTATGAGCTCTTCGGTCCCACAATGACAAAGATTGCTCTTATGAAGGCAGGCGAAATCAGCCCCAAGGTTGAAAAGCCCAGAGTTGCTCCTGACAAGGACAGACGAGGCGAATAAAACTGCCGATAAATGCACAAGAACAACAATGCTTTATAAAATTATGACACATAAATTTTAATAACTATATATTATAAAAGCGTACAAAGCATCGAGCCTTGTACGCTTTAAGCATTGTTTTGCCATTTTTTTGCTCTCACGGAGTACCTATGTACGCCTTCGGAGCAAAGAAAATGACATCTTGCACATTTCTCAACAGTTTTATATCTTAGCAGAAAAGCGGCAACCCAGCGATACAAATCGCTGGGGTTTATTGTTGGTGGGTTAATGGAGAGGTGGGAAAGCGGACACGGCAAGCCGTGTCCCTACAGTAACACATCATCCAATTTAGTAGTGGTGGTTAGTCGGACCGTCGAGGACGCCGGTCCCTACAAGTCGTTTTCAGGTTTCGTCAGTCTTATCGCCCCTGAAAGTGGAGATGTCATACACCGTATGACAGAGGGGTTAAATACCGTCCGCCTTTTTAAAGAATAAAGAACAAAGAATAAATAATAAAGAATAATTACAATCGGAACGAAGTGACCCGCAACTCCACACTCCACACTTCACACTCCACACTGAAAAAAAGGCGGACGGCCAATGGCCGCCCCTACCAATTAAATCACTTACTGTACAAATTATATATCTTACTCGCCTTTTCTGCGATATCCTTCCTTAGGCTTTCAGGTGCAATAACCCTGATGTTATCGCCAAACTGCATAATCCAGGACACAAGACCGTCACTAACAATGCACTTTGTAACAAGCCTGAAACGGTTTTCTTCGTCAGAGCTTCTTATTTCACCGGTCTGTCCGAAACGGTCAAGAATCTCCTCTACGATAGAGTTGTGACAGCAGATTTCAAGTCGCTGGGTGTCACCGCTGAACATATTGAAAATCTTACCTGAATAGTCTGCTGAATCAAAGAAGGCCTTGTAAGGCGAAACCTCTGAGAAGCTTCTTGCCTTCATATCGAAGATTTCAACCTTTCTCATTCGGTCAATTCTTGTGTGCATAAGGTTATCGTATCTTGAATTGTTTGAAACAAGATAGTAATGGTCGTTGCTCCAGATAAGGGCATAAGGGCTTACGGTAAATTCCTTTTCATCGGTTACAATAGTACCCTCTTCTTCGTCAAAGCGGCGTTTTCTGTATACAAATGAAATCTGCTTATTCTGCTGAATTGCACGGTTTACTATGTCTATATTATAGTATATTTCCTCGTTGGCGCACTTCACTCTGTTGTCAATATAAACCTGCTTTTCAAGAATATGTGCCTGATATTCACTGCAGAGATTACCGATTTTTTCAATAAGCTCCTTGGACTTTTTGGGAGTAATGAAATTTGCCGCCTGCACTGCGTCAATAAGTAAACGAAGCTCAGGTATTTCAAAATCACGGCTGAGCAGTGCATAACCGGTGCTTGGACTTCTTACAGAAGAGATGTCCATACCGTAATCCTTAAGGGTTTTCACGTCGCTGTATACAGACTTTCTTTCGCAGTCAATTTTCTTTTTCTGCAGAAAATCAATAAGCTCCTCAACAGAAACAGGATTATCCTCATCGCTCTTTTTTTCAAGATATTCTTTTATATACAGCATTTTAAGCTTTGTGCTGCCTTTGTCTGCCATAAATATCCATCCTTTTTTTAAAATAGGGCCGTCGTTGTGACAGCCCTATCTTTTTTATTAATATGTCATCTGTGCGTTGAGACCCTTTACGGTTTCCTCATCAAGCTTTACGATTTCACGGTCGTAGGTGAGCATACCGTTTACTTCAAATTCAACGTCTGAAACCTGAGTATAAACTGTTGCTGAAAGACCCTTCTTGATTGCAGGGATAATCTGCTTTTCGTGAAGATTCTTATAAGCCTTTGTAAGTGCTTCCTTGCTATTATACATCTGATAGCCGAAGCTCTTCTGCCAGTTCCATACATGGTTCAGAAGCTTCTGGCTATATCCGCCGAACTCACTGAGAACGATAGGTCTGCCGTCATACTTGGGAAGAATTACGGGAAGAATGTACTTATGCATACTTCTGAAGTCACAGCCCTTCTGATCGTACCAGCCACTTGCGTGGTCAACAAATCTTGAGGGATCGTAAGCCTTTACTGCGTCACCGATACGCTTAGCATCGAACTGTCCCCAACCTTCGTTGAATGGTACCCAGCAGCAGATTGAGGGATAGTTGTAAAGAGAGTCAATCATTTCATAAAGCTCTTCTTCAAACTGTGTTCTCCATTCAATTCTGTCTCTGTTGAAGGTCTTGTATGCGTTGTCCTTCTTGCTGAGGTTTACGATGGGATTGAGCACACCCTGAATGTTGGGAAGTACACCTGCGTGGAAGGTGTTGAGTGCCTTACCGCCACTTACCATATCCTGCCATACAAGCATACCCAGCTTATCGCAGTGGTAGTACCATCTTGCAGGCTCAACCTTGATGTGCTTACGAAGCATATTGAAGCCAAGCTCCTTCATCTTTGCGATGTCGTAAATCATAGCTTCATCTGTGGGAGGTGTAAGACCACCGTCACTCCAATAGCCCTGGTCAAGAAGACCTCTCTGGAAATAAGGCTCATTATTGAGGAAAAGTCTTGCATAGCCTGCGTGCTGACCGATGCTGTACTTTCTCATTGCGAAGTAGCCCTTTACTGAGTCAACCTCACCATTATTTTCAAGTTCAAGAACGAAGTCATAAAGGAAAGGATTTTCGGGACTCCAGAGCTTCATATCAGGAATGCTGATTTTTGCATCAGCTGAAATTACTTCTTCAAGAATTGCTTTTTCACCGTCAAGCACCTTGATTTTAAGTGTTCCCTCACCTGCTATATCTGTCTTAATTGAAAGTATGCCGTTATCAATATCAGGAAGAAGCTTGTAGCCCTTGATGTAGTTCTTGTTTACTGCTTCCATCCATACTGTCTGCCAGATACCTGAGGTTGAGGTATACCAGAAGCCGTGGCTTTCACTTGCCTGCTTACCTCTGTTCTGCCAGCCCTCATCTGTGGGGTCGTAAACCCATACAGTGATTTCGTTTTCACCGTCAACGAGTGCATCTGTAATATCAAAGTTGAAGGGACAGTAGCCACCGATGTGGCCGCCTACTTCCTTTTTGTTAACGTAAACCTTGCATTCCCAGTCAACTGCACCGAAGTGAAGAATTACATTCTTGCCCTTGAAGGAATCGGGAAGAGTAACCTTTTTTCTGTACCACATACGGTCCTTCTTGCTTACTCTCTTGCAAAGACCTGAAAGGCAGCTTTCAACTGCAAAGGGAACTCTGATCTGCTCTTTATATTCGTCGCACCATTTAGTGTTTTCGTCAGTGATTGCATAATCGAACATACCGTTAAGGTTAATCCAGTTTTCTCTCACCATCTGAGGTCTGGGATATTCGGGAAGAGGTAAGTCACACATAGCCTCTTCTGCCCAACGTGTTGCTAAAGTCATCATGCTTTTTTCTCCTTTATTTCGATTTTTTTACTTAAGATATGCTGTTGATACCCAGCCTGATACACCGTAAGTAAGGTCTGTTACATATACCCAGCCTGAAACACCGCTCTTTGAACCGATAACCTTAACGGGATATCCTGTTGCGATAATCTGAACTGAGGGATATGAGGTTGAGGGACCCTTTCTGATGTTAAGTGAATAGGTTGTGTGCATTGTCTTAGCCTCTGTTTTAACATCGGGCTGAACTGTGCCTGTATAAAGCTTTGAGGTTGTTTCTGTAGGTCTTGAGGTTGAAATGTAAGCTGCACTTACCCAACCTGAAACACCGTATCTGTTTGAATAAACATAGTAGAAGCCGTTTTCCTTTGAAATAACCTTAACATCTGCACCCTTTGAGAGATAAAGCACTCTGTCTGAGCTTGTTGTGGGCTTAGCTCTCATATTAACGCCTTCAGCTGTTACATAGCCGGTAAATGACTTGATGTTTGCAGTGGGCTTTTTAACCTCTACATCGTTGATGCCGTAGGGATCAGTTGTGGTATTCGGCTTAGTTGTAGCAGGCTTTGTTGTAGTAACCGGCTTTGTTGTTGCGGGCTTTGTTGTAGTGGGTCTTGTTGTTGTGGGTCTTGTTGTTGTGGGAGCTGTGGTTGTGGGCTTAGTTGTTGTAACAGCCTCGTTTTCACTTGTGGGCTCTGTTGTAACAGCCTCTTCGGTTGTTGTTTCTTCAGCCTCAGTGGTTTCCTCTGTTGTAAGCTCCTCTGATGTTTCTTCCTCAGTTGTTTCCTCTGTGGATTCTTCTTCGGTTGTTTCCTCTTCAGTTGTCTCTTCTGCAGGAGCAACTGTTGACTCTACGGGTGAAGTTGTTGCCGGAGCAATTGCAGGAATGTAATCCTTAAGTGCATAAGCACCTGCACATACTACACAGATAATGAAAATTGCAGCAGCAACAGCAAGTCCCTTGCCGCTCTTTTTCTTGCCTGTATCATCGCCTTCTACGGGAGTAATATCCTCATATTCCTCCTCTTCCTCGTAAGCTTCGTCCTCTTCGCTTACTGCACCTGAATCGTCAAAGAGACCAAAGGTAACTACCTGCTCTTCAGTAGGCTCAACAATTTCCTCGTATTCTTCTTCGATTGCTTCCTCGATTACTTCGGGAACCTCTTCAACTACGGGTTCTTCGATAGCTTCGGGAATTTCCTCAACTACGGGTTCTTCGATTGCTTCGGGAATTTCTTCAACTATGGGTTCTTCGATTACTTCGGGAACCTCTTCAACTACGGGTTCTTCGATTACTTCGGGAACCTCTTCAACTACAGGTTCTTGGGTTGCTTCAGGAATTTCTTCAACTGCAGGCTCTTCTGCAGCTTCCTCAACGATTACTTCAGCCACAGGAGCTACTGCGATAACCTCAGGAGCCTTTACTGCTTCCTTGAATGCCTCTTCGTTTTCCTTCTGAAGCTCTTCTTCATCGTGAGCGAGAGAAAGATTTTCTATATCGTAGGTTTCAGCATAAATTTTCTTGTTATGCTTTTTCTTCTTTCTGCCCTCTTTCTTATGGTTGCTTTCCTTAATTGCATCTGAAGCCTTTTTAGCAGAAATAACAACATCGGGAACCGGAGTATATTCCGGAGCTTCAAACTCAGCCTCAATTGCAGGAATTTCTTCTGCTACTTCCTCTACGGCAGCCTCTTCAGGCTCAGCTGTATAATCAACTGCTTCATCCTCGGGTGATGAAACATATTCGGGAATGTTGTGGCTCACCTCAACAGTTTCCTCGTAATCTGAAATAGGAAGCTCCATAGCAACAACATCAAGCTCTGCATCGTCAAAATCAATGCCCTGGAAAACATTTTGTGTAAACTCGTTTTCTGCATCAGCAGGGCTGTCATTCTTGTTGTCAGCAAAGCCGAGTATCATACCGCACTTTTCACAGAATTCAGCACCGTCACTAAGCTCGTGACCGCAATAACTACACTTCATAAATTCACTCCGTTCTTATATTTTTTATTGTACCTTTAATTTTATATAATTTAACTAATATATTCTAACACAGTTAAGCGTCATTTTCAAGAGAAAAAAAGTTAAATACTGTCGAATAATTGCACTCTTTATATAACTTCCTTAATAACCTTAAGCACAAAAAGGTGCAAGGGATAAAAGATATAGAAAAACCACTTTGAAAATTTAGTGCTGCTGCCCTTTTCTCCGTTATAGGAAAGCAGCATAAACGGAAAGATAAACAGACCCAGCTGACAGTATTCTCCGTACCATACATAGCCCTTCTCGATACAGTTAAGGGTGGCCCTGAGCATCCAGAAAACAGCAACTGCAAGGAAGAAAACTGTCTGCTTTTTCTTGTTATCTCTGAAGCAGTAAAAACCAAGCACCCACAAGGGTGCAGTTATACCCCAATCGCCAAACTGCGAAAGGGCAACTATCACTATTACAGACAGTATTCTGAGAAAATCGCTTTCAAATTTTTCAAAGCAATAAAGCATCACGAAGGACAGAAACAAGGTGAAAATCATATTGAAGTCAGCTGTCATCAGTGTATTTCCGTGAGCAAAGGCGTAAAAGGGCTGAGAAATAAGTGCAAAGATAAACAGCCTTACAGCATATTTTTCCTTCGATTTTGTATACCTGAAGCCCTCAGCAAGAAACATACACATAATTGGTGCAGTGAGTCTGCCGATTACTCTGCAAAGAGTACCAAGTGGTGTAGTTACAGGAATAAACATCATACCGATATGGTCAAGAAGCATAGCAAAAACAGCTATGTATTTAAGCTGTGTACGGTTAAGACTTATCAAGCTTCCACTTCCTTTTTTCTGATTAAAACTCCGCTGCTTTTGCATATAACAGCAAGGTTATTATATAATTTGCCTTCCTTGTCGGTATTGACTCCTTCGCCGTAATTTACGGTTATTGCATATGACTTTCCCGAAAAGCTGAGACAAAGCTCTGCCCTCACCTTATCCTTTTTTGCAAGGTAATCATCAAGAACAATTTTCTTTCTGAAAAAGTCATATCTGTTATTCTCACCGAAGAAGTTTTCGTCCTTTATAAGCTCGTAATCCTTGCGGACAGCCTTGTACTTTTTCTTTTTACCTACACGGATAACAAAATCAACCTCTTCATCCTTGCAGCAATCAAAGACCCATTTCGCAATAAGGCCCTCCAGAATGAGAACTGATTTTTTCGTTTCGGGATTCACCCTTATTTTGCATTTGCTTATGTAACAAAGCTTGTGGCTGCCCTGAAGTCTCAGAAGCCTCATATCCTTATAAAATACCGCCTTGTCATCCTTATCAAAATGGGTTTCTGAAAACAAATCTGTGCCGTCACGAAGGCGGATAAGAGCAGTTTTATAGCCGATTCTTTTATGCACACGGTTAGACACAATATATTTTTCATCTATTAAATTAAGATAGCTTTTCATAAGCTCACAGTAATTTTCATAAAGCTCCTTACTGCTGAGCACTGCCTCTGAGGGTGCTTCACGCACTCTCCAGCCTATATCGTAAAGAAGCACATTCTGAATGTACGGCACAACTTCATTATAAAGCTCCCTTGATTTTTCCGTAAGAAAGCCGTAATAAGCCCTTGGTGAGGCTGAGTAATAATCTGCCGAAGCTGTCTGTGTCTGCGTTGCAGAGCTTTGATTTTTTCGTTTACGGTAATAATATACAGCCTCAGGCACAATGCCAAGCTTAAGACTTCTTATGATTATGCCGTTTATAAACATAGAGTCTTCACCGAATTTTACATTCTCTGCAAAACGGTCAGCCTCTGTTATAGCCTCTGCCTTTATTATAGCGGTACAAGCATGCGATTGCACAAGAGAGGCCTTTTTTTCGTCGCTGAGGTCAACCACACGGCTGCCCTTACTGAATTTGAAATCGAGAATATGCCAGTTGTCAGAGGCTTCAAACTTTTTAACTCTGCATGAAACTATATCGGCTTCATCATAGTGCTCTTCAAAAAAGTCGTACACTGCCTTAAAGGCGTTTATATCCCACTTGTCGTCTGAGTCAAGGAAATTAAGATACTTACCCTTTATAAAGGGAATTCCCGCATTTCTCGCTGAGCTTACTCCGCCGTTTTCCTTTTCGATGTATATAACATTTTCGCTGTGCTTTTTCTGAAGCTCACGGCAGATTTCTCCGCTTTTGTCAGTTGAGCCGTCATTTACAAGAATAAGCTGAATGTTTTCAAAGCCGATACTCTGATTAACAATTGAATCAAAGGCTTCAGAGAGATATTCCTCTGCATTATAAACGGGCATTATAACACTGAAAAGATAGCTGTATTCCTTCATTTCTGACTCACCGCCTTCCGACACTATATTCCGCTTATATTATAACATTCAGAATTTGCTTATTCAAGTTTAAAAATCTTACAATTTTATTAATCGTAAGGTAGTTTATGACCTGTTGATACCCGTTTTTTCTAATTCATAAATTGCAGTTTACATGAATTATTTACAAAAACGTAAAAAAATATCGATTATTCTTTATATTTTGATTATTGTTTTATGAACAATGTTGTGCTATAATTTTAGGCGATTGTACGTTGTACGATATTGCTGCTTAGCAAAAATATATAGATTGGTGGTAATTCAAATGAAAGAGAAATTAGGCATTTATGTCCGTTCAGGCGCACCCGAAACCAAAAAGTTCGATATGTATAAGCCCATCACTTATCAGCCGGAGTTTCTTCTGAAAACTCTCGTGTGGCCTATGTGCACACTCAGAAGAGTTATCCGTAAGGGCAAGGTTACTAAGGTAAGAATGGATAATCTTGATGCTCCCTTCATTCTCGTATGTAATCACAATGCTTTCTATGATTTTTATGTACTTGAATCAGTTCTTAAGCCTTACAGCGCTGTATTCCCTGCAGCAGTTGACGATTTCATCGGCAGAGAGTTTCTTCTCAGACTTGCAGGCGGTCTTCCCAAGAGAAAGTACACATCAGACCTCAACACTGTAAGACAGTGCCAGGAAGCTATCAAAAATGGTCACTCCTTCGGCATTTATGCAGAGGCAAGATATTCACTCTGCGGTGTTACAGAATATGATGCATACACAGAATCATTAGGTCAGCTTGTAAAGATGATGAAGGTTCCCTGCGTTGTTCTTAACTGCAAGGGTCACCACCTTTACGATCCCTTCTGGGGCAACCACATGAAGAGAGACATTATGGGCGTTGAATGCGTTATGACTCAGATTTTCACAGCTGAAGAGGTTGAAGCTGCAACTGTTGATGAAATCAACGCAAAAATCAATGAATACCTTTACAACGACGACTGGCGTTGGCAGAGCGAAAACCGTGTTACTCTTAAGTACAAAAAGCGTGCTGAGGGTCTTCACAAGCCTCTTTATCAGTGTCCTCACTGTATGACAGAATACAAGATGAACTCAAAGAATGACACAATCTTCTGCGAGCACTGCGGCAAGAGCTGGTGGCTTAACTACTACGGTGAGCTTGAAGCTTCCGACGGTAACACAGAGTTCAAATTTCCCTCAGACTGGTACGCATGGGAAAGAGAACAGGTTAAGAAAGAGGTTCAGGAAGGCAAGTACTACTTTGAATGTGACTGTCACGTAAACGATCTTCCCAACTCAAAGGGCTTTGTTCGTCTCGGCAGAGGTAAGCTTATTCACGATATGAACGGCTTTAACCTTCAGGGTATCCGTGATTACGACGGTGAACCGTTCTCAATGAAGCTTGAGGCTGCTTCACAGCACACAATTCACGTTGAATACAAGTACCGTTTCGGTAACTTCAAGGATTGTATTGACCTTAACACACTTCAGGATACATGGTATGTATTCCCTGAAAACTGCGAATTCTCAGTTACAAAGGTTTCACTTGCAACAGAACAGATTTACAAGGAAATCTGGCGTAAGCGTAACGAAGAAAAGGAAAACGCTAAGAAAGAAAAAGCTGAATAAAATTTTTACTGTCCGTATAAATATATGCGGACAGTTTTTTTATTTAAAATAAAGTTTTTTTGCTTCACTTATTTACTTGTGAAATACTTTATGATAAACTGAAACAAATCAATAATGATTTAAGGAGAAAACTTATGAAAGCAAAAATCACGGTAGCAGCTGAAATGAAAGTAGGCGAAATTGACAGAAGAGTCTTCGGCTCATTTATCGAGCATCTCGGCAGAGCAGTTTATGGCGGCATTTATGAACCCGGTCACCCTCTTGCTGACGAAGAAGGCTTCAGAACCGACGTTATTAAAATGATTAACGAGCTGGATGTACCTATTGTGCGCTATCCCGGTGGCAACTTTGTTTCAGGCTACAATTGGGAGGACGGTGTAGGTCCTAAGGAAGAAAGACCTAAGCGCCTTGAGCTTGCATGGGGCGTTACAGAGCCTAACCTTTTCGGCACAAATGAATTTATGCGCTGGTGCAAGAAAGCTAAAACAAGTCCTATGATGGCTGTAAATCTCGGCACAAGAGGTCCTGACGAGGCAAGACAGCTTGTTGAATACTGCAACCACAAGTCAGATTCAAAATATTCCGACCTTCGTATAAAGCACGGCTACAAGGAGCCCTGGGATGTTAAGCTCTGGTGTCTTGGTAACGAAATGGACGGACCCTGGCAGATGGGTGCGAAAACTGCTTTTGAATACGGCAGAACTGCTAACGAAGCTGCAAAGCTTATGAAGTGGGTTGACCCTTCAATTGAAACCGTTCTCTGCGGTTCATCAAGCAGAGGTATGCACACCTTCGGCAAATGGGAAACAGAAGCTCTTGAGCTTGCATACGACAATGTGGACTATATTTCCCTTCATCAGTACTACGGCAACCACAGCGACGACACACCCTCATTCCTTGCAAAGAGCCTTGAAATGGAAGACTTTATTTACAGTGTAATCTGCGCTGCCGACTATGTGAAATCAATAAAGAGAACCAAGAAAACCATCAATCTCTCCTTTGATGAATGGAATGTATGGTATCACTCAAACGGTGCACCCTTTGAAAGATGGAGTATTGCACCTCCTCAGCTTGAGGACATCTACAACTTTGAGGATGCTCTTGTTGTGGCTTGTATGCTCATCACTCTTCTGCGTCACGCAGATAGAGTTAAGATTGCCTGCCTTGCTCAGCTTGTAAATGTAATTGCACCTATCTTCACTAAGACAGGTGGCGGTGCTTTCCGTCAGACTATTTTCTATCCCTTTGAAATTATGTCAAAATACGCTCGCGGCAACGCACTCAAGCCTATTGTTACCTGCGATAAGTACGACTGCAAGGAATTTACTGATGTGCCTTATCTTGAAAGCATTGTTACCTTTGATGAAGAAAAGGAAGAGGCTGCAGTATTCTGCGTTAACCGTTCAATGGAGGACAGCATTGAGCTTGACATTTCTCTTCTCGGCTTTGAGGGCTACAAGGCTGTTGAATTCAGCTCAATGGACGGCTACGACATCAAGCAGGAAAACACCTTCGATAAAGAAGATGTAAAAATGCACCTCAATCCCCTTCCCGATTGTGACGGCAAGGTTACAACTGCTCTTCTTAAGCCGCTTTCATTTAATGTGATCAGATTTAAGAAGGCGTAAGCTAAAGATAAATCAACTGCTCTCTTCGTGAGGGCAGTTTTTATATACAAAAAACACCTGCTACTTTAAAAGTAACAGGTGAGGTGTCTCATTTTAAGTAAAATCATTTAAGAGTTGCAAGATACTCAGCCATTTCACCAACAGATTTGTAGTTAACAAAATCCTTGATTTCGATTCTTACGCCCATTGCTTCTTCAACCTCATCAATGATACAAGCAATATCAAATGAGCTGAGAGCAAGGTCTGTTTTGAAACCTGAGGCTGCAGTGATTTCTTCCTCTGTGTAGTTTTCAAGTACTTTGATAAGTTCTTCCATTTTTATCCTGTCCTTTCTGTTTCTATTAAAAATAAAATGCTGTTCTTTTAATCTTTCCCGAAGATGTTCTCGGGAAAGGTGTGTTTCTTATTCTGAGAGCAGCAATCTGTCTTGTCTGAGGTGAGTTCAGATTGATTTCATCCACGATTTCGTGAATCTTCTTTTCAATCTCTTCATCTGTCATTTCATCACAGAATTCTCTGTCCGGGAAAGCTTCGCAAATAATTCTGTCATTTTCACCGTATACAACAACTTCCTTGACAATTGACTCATCTGCAAAAAGATTTTCAATTTCCTCAGGCGAAACATTTTCACCATTTGAAAGAATGATAAGATTCTTCTTTCTGCCCACAAGGAAAAGATGATTACCCTCAAGATAACCAAGGTCACCTGTATGAAGATAGCCGTCCTCTGTAAAGGCTGCCGCTGTTGCTTCGGGTCGCTTATAGTAACCGAGCATTACCGAGGGTCCCTTGACCTGAATTTCACCGTCCTTGACCCTTACCTCGTTAACTGAAAGCACCTTACCTGTTGAATACTTGTTGATATCTGAGAAGTCTGATGTAGTAATTCTCGGACTGCATTCGCTCATTCCGTAGCCCTGACGAGCTGTGATGCCGTACTTTTCAAATTCATCAATAAGTGCACTGCTGAGATAAGCACTGCCGTTAATCATTCTTCTGAAGTTTCTGCCTACAACCTTTTCTGCAGCCTCTCTTGGAGTAAGGTCAGGGTTATTTCTTTCTGTAACCTTGATTCTCGTGAGAATTGACTTGCAGAGCGAGGGAACAATTCTCATAATTGTAGGCTCAAATCTGAGAAAGCTTTTATAAAGGTTACTCATAGGGCCGTTAAGGCAGAGAGTACCGCCATCATAAACAGTTTTGAGAACATCACAGTTATAGCAGAACACATGGTGCATAGGAAGAACAGACAAGCTTACGTCATCGTTATCCATATTGTATTCGTTGTAGCAGGTGTTTGCCGCAATGTTGTGATTAGAGAGCATTACACCCTTTCTGTCGCCCGTTGTACCTGAAGTGTAAATAATGAGTGCGCAGGCATCAATGTCAATTTCAACATTTTCAAGCCCTGCATATTCGCTCTCTGAGTTGTACTTCTGAAACACATCTGCAAACCACTTTACATCACCGAGAGAAACAATCTTCTTAAGTGCAGGTGTTCTCTTCTGAATTTCAATAGCAGTTGCCATCATTTCCTCTTCGCAGAAGAGCATTTCAATATCTGCATCGTCAAAAAGAGTTGTTGCTTCCTCAGCTGTGATATCCGGAGCAAAGGGAACGACCACATTGCCGCTGAAAATCATACCTGTAAGACAAGCGATATATTCGTAGTTTGTTTTTCCGATGAATGCGATATGCATTCTTTTAGGGTTTATGTGGCGGATATATCTTGCAACTGCAAGTGCATCCTCATAAAATTCATTGTAGCTTTTCTTATGGGCGTATGTACCAAGATAGTATCTGCAAAAATCCTTATCACCATAAGTTTTTGCAGCATATTCAACTATCTGCTTTACGCTTTTAAATTCGCTCATGCTTTAACCTCGTCCTTGTATTCTCGTTTAATCTTAAGAGTAGTAGTTTTGGGGAATTCTGTATCTCTTGTTTTAACAACTCTGATTCTCTTATAAAGAGGAAGTGTACGGTTAAATTCGTCAACGTCCTTCTTAATCTGCTCTTTTGCGTTTTCGCAAAGAGTTTCGTCAAGGAAGAATTCTGCATTGATTACATCGTTTTCTCCGTAAACAAGCACTTCCTTAACATATTCAATCTTCATAAGCTGATCTTCAAGCTCTTCGGGAGCAACGTTCTTACCGTTTGAAAGAACGATAAGGTTCTTCTTTCTGCCTACGAAGTAGAGGAAACCGTCTTTATCCATATAACCGTAGTCACCGGTCATAAACCAGTCGCCATCGAATACAGAAGCAGTTGCTTCTTCATCTTCAAAGTAGCCCATCATTACGTTGTCGCCTCTTACGAAGATTTCACCAACACCGTCTTCATCGGGATTGTTGATTTTAACCTGACAGCAAAGCATAGGCTTACCGCAGGAGCCAGAGCGATGCTCATACTGAGTGTTGATTGTAACACCGGGTGAGCATTCAGTTGTACCGTAAGCACAGAGAATGTCAATGCCAAGCTCTGTCATACCCTTTTCGTACTTGGGATCAAGGTAAGCACCACCACAAACGATGTATTCAAGGCTGCCGCCAACACCGGCAATAACCTCTTTAAAGAGCTTTCTTCTTACGTCAATGCCGTACTTGAGAAGGAAGTTACTGATTTTAAGACCCTTTCTCAGCTTGTCAGCACTGCCCTTCTGTTCAGCAGTTCTCCAGATTGTCTTGTAGATTGTTTCAACAAGCATAGGAACGCCTGCCATATTCTGGGGGCTGTACTTTTTCATATCATTAGGAATATCCTTAAGGCTGCGGCAGATATAGCCCCATGCCTGGAATACATTACTGAGGAAGAGAGCACTTGCCCACGCAAAAAGATGGTTCATAGGAAGGAAGCCGATTGCGTTTGTGCCCTGGATAACCTTAGCTGAAGCAACAGCACTTGCAGTGATGTTCTTGTGGCTGAGCATAACGCCCTTGCTCTTACCTGTTGTGCCTGATGTGAACACAATTGTTGCAAGGTCCTCAGGCTGAGGAGGATTATCAAGGTAGCTTGCGTTACCCTTTTTAAGGTCTTCGTGACCCTCTTCAATAAGGCTGTAGAAATCGCTGATTTTAATGTAGTTTGTAATCTTTACATTTTCGTCAGCCTTCATCTTTTCAATTGTGCCTGCAAAATCGTCTGAATAGAAAATTGCATCGCACTTACTCTTTACCATAATGCTGACAAGGTCAGCATCGGTAAGCTTTGCATCAAGAGGAATAGTAACATAACGACCTGTCATAAGTGCATAGAAGCACGCAATCCAGTAGTAGCTGTTTTCGCTGAGGATAGCAACCTTTTTGCCTTCAAGACCGTTTTTGAAAAGATACTGACCAAGACCTACAGTGTCGTGCCATACTTCATTAAAGCTCTTCACTCTTTCCTTGGTACGTGTTTCAAGATAAACATACTGCTTGTTGTCGCCGCCTTTGATATGACCGTATTCGATCATTTCTCTAACAGTTTTAAAATCGGGGACATCCATAAAAATATACTTGTCTTTTTTGCTTTTCTTTGACATCATTTTATTAATCCTCCTGTTTTTTCAGGTGCTTTTTAATACACATTGTACCAATATAAATCTTGCTTATTTTATACCCATTTAAATCTGTGGTCAATGCTTTTTGAAACAATGATACACTAAAAAAACATTTTGATTGTTTTGAGATATTTTAATAATTTCTGTTTTTAATGCAACACATTATAGGGTGTTTGTAGTGTTTCTCGAGGCATTATTACAGTATATTCATACTTTTATTAAACAAATGTATAATTTAGGCATCTATATTTCTAGAAGGAATTATAAATTGCAAAAAAAGAAACACAGTGTTTTTTCAACAAGCTGTGTTTCATCCTATTTAAAAATCAGTTGAAGAACTTTTCTATTCTCTCGTATTCCTCATCGGTTATGCTGAGCATTGAGCCGTGTCTGGGTGAAAAATCAAGGTCGTACTCATTCTCATTTACAGGCTCAAAATTTACCATATCGGTGGTTTTCTGCATAAGGTAGCCACCCTTAACGTATGAGTCCATAATCATAAGGTAATTGTCTGTGCCGTACTCCTTATAGGTACAGCAGCCCTCTGTGTTTTCTTTGAAAGCTGTTATATCCTTATTTTGAGGCTCTTTGTAAGGACCTTCAAGGAAGGAGGAATAAACATAGCAGATTCTCTTTTCGTTTTCGTCCTTATAGTAAAGATAGAAAACTCCGTCCTTTTCAATAATGTCACCGTCAATTGCATCCTTCTCACAAGGAGGTGCATAAAGAATCTGCGGAGCAGTTTCAAGTGTACGGAAATCCTTTGTGTAAGCATACCACATTACAGTTTTTGTCCACTCGTCTGTTTCTCTGAAGTGCTGAGCATTTGCCCAGTAAATCATATACATCTCTTTTTCCTTGTCATAAAAAACCTCAGGAGCCCAGGTGCGTACGCTACCGGGAAGACCGTAATCATTCATATCAATAAGCTCATACTGCTCGAAGTTTACAAGGTCATCGCTGTGCCATACGCAAAGTGCGTGGTTTGAAGCCCAACCGTTGTCACTTCTCATATCAGTGCCGATAATGTAGAATGTGCCGTCCTCAGCTCTGAAAATAAAGGGGTCGCGGATACCTCTT
Organism: Acutalibacteraceae bacterium; assembly: GCA_045121075.1. Classification (GTDB taxonomy): domain Bacteria; phylum Bacillota; class Clostridia; order Oscillospirales; family Acutalibacteraceae; genus UBA6857. The sequence goes on from JBGVFK010000071.1 coordinate 31,769, forward strand.
GTACCCTTCATATTGAAAAGAAAGGGCTTATTGTCATTGACAGGTGTAAAGTGATAACCGTCACGGCTGAGTGCGTAGTTTATGGATTCACGCTCAGGCTCATTTCCTGTAAAGTAACAGAAAAGATAGTTTTTTCTTTCAGACATATTTTTCTCCTTAATAAAAATTTCAGTTATTTTTTCATACTTTTAATAGATAGGTCACCTTTTTCGTGTATTATAGCAAATGAAAAAAGTAAAATCAATAACATAAGGAGGCTATTTTATTGAAATATTTAAAAAAGATAAAGCCCTTTAATTTTCTTATGCTCACCGTTGCCGGCATAATCAACGCCTTCGGTGTAACTCTTTTTCTTGCACCAGTAAAGCTTTATGACAGCGGTATTTCAGGTACATCAATGCTTCTTTCTCAAATCACGCCTTCGTGGATGACCCTTTCTGTTTTTCTTCTTATTCTTAACATTCCGCTGTTTCTTTTCGGGCTTAAAAAGCAGGGCTGGCTTTTCACCCTTTACGCTATCTACTCTGTTGGAATTTACTCTCTTTCAGCCTGGCTTATAACAGATGTGCTTCCTGTAGATGTTAGTATGGCTTCTCCCCTTGCAGGCACAGATTTGCTTTTATGTGCTCTTTTCGGCGGTGTTATTTCAGGTCTTGGCAGTGGTCTTGCAATCCGCTTTGGCGGAGCGATGGACGGCATTGAGGTGCTTGCAGTAATCTTTGCAAAAAAATTAGGTCTTAGTGTGGGCTCCTTTGTTATGATTTACAATGTCATTCTTTACATTATCTGCGGAATCATTCTTCAGAGCTGGATACTTCCTCTTTATTCAATTGTTACCTACACCGCTTCACTGAAGACTGTTGACTTTGTTGTTGACGGCTTTGACAGAGCAAAATGTGCAATTATTATTACAACAAGACCAACTGAAATCTGCAATTCATTAACCGAAGAATTCGGCAGCGGAATTACAAAGGTTGAGGCTCAGGGAGGCTACTCCGGAGCAAAGAAAACTATGGTATACTTTGTACTCAACCGTTTTCAGGTTACAAGAATGACCTCTATTGTACACGACCTTGACCCTAAGGCATACATTATAATGAGTGAGGTTGCAGATGTATTCTCTGCCAACAACGAATAAAAGCTTACCACCCGAAGCATCACTGCAAATCGGGTGGTATTTTTGTATTAATTTATCTTGTGCCGCCACCGAAGCCGCCACCACGGAAGCCTCCGCCTCCGCCGAAGGATGCACGACCGCCTGAGCCTGACGCTGCTCTTGTTCTTGCAGCCTGCTCAGTTCTCATCATATTTGAATACATATAATGTCTGCAAGTGCGTGCAAAGTAGATATCTCTTCTGTAAACATTAACCTGAGTTTCAATCTGAGGATTAACCTTTACAAGCTGGTCTGCAACCTCATCTGCAATTCCGAAAAGAGTTGCATAAATAAGATATTCCTGCCAGATGTATGTATCACTTACACTTCTTTCATCAATAAGTGAAAACTCCTTAAGATACTTCTTTAAGCCGTAAAGCTCTGAAAGCATTTTTATGCCTTCCTCTGAAAGGTAGTCCACATAGGTATACTTGCCCTTTTTACTGCACTTAAGCTCGTCAAGTCTTTCTTCACCGCTAAGCTGACAGCGTCTTAAGAAGGCTCTTAATACTGAGGGATGATCTCTGCAGTAAAGCTTCATTTCAAGAGGCTCAAGAATACCGTCGCTGCCTGCTGAAGCCTTAAGAATTTCATAAAGCTTTTTATCCCAATGCTCAATTTCATCCTCTGAAACCGGATTGATTTTAAAGCTTACCTTCTTGCCTGAGAAGAAGCTCTTTTCACCGTCATCAATAGGAGTAATTACGCCCTTTGAGATAAGACGGAGAATTCTTGCAGAGATAATATCTCCCTCCTCGCACACCTTAAGAGAATTGAGAAGCGAATAGCTTACATTGATATCCTCCTTGGGTACATCGCGGACATACTGAGCATTTTTCTCTATTTTCTTTCTCTTTATTTTCTGAATAAGCGTCCAGATGCCCACAGCAGCAAAAGCAACGGGAACAAAAATCGCTATAATTACAGTGATAATGAAAAAGATATCAACCTCAGTGTCATAGTTTTCGTAGTAGCTTCCGTCAAAGGCAGGCTCTTTAACAGCATCCTCAAAGTTACCGCTTACAGTGTTTTCAGGAGTGAAAATGCCCTTATTGAACTGCATCATTACTGTAAGGTGGTTTCTGTATCCGATACCGCTTTGGGTTGAGGCAACAACATTTCCACCAGCAAAATTGATAGTGCCGTCATAACCGAAGGCCCAGATATTACAGGTTTCATCAACAATAGGTGTGCCGTCAGCCATTCTGAAGGTTACATAGGCATAGGTAGGTCCTGTGTTCATACCCGGGTTGATAAAACGGAAATTGAAGCCGTCTGAATCTTCATAACCCAGCAGAACATTTTTAACTGTATATGACAGCTTATAGGTGTTACTGCCGTACTCTGAAAGGCCCCAGCAAACCTCATAGGTATTGCTGCCCACATAATTAAGACCGCATTTATACGCTTTGTCACGCAAGTTTCCTGAAACATCCCAACGGTCAAGTGTGGTGTATTCACGACCGTCCTTTGACACGGTGAAATCCTGAATTTCAAGAAATTCGTCACAAGTAAAGTTATAGTAACATTCTGTGCCCTCGTAGAATGTGCCGCTCCACTCCTGCTCAATAAGAGCAGAACCGTCCTTGTTGAGAGTAACATCAATTCTGATATTCTCTACGTTGTTGGCAGCACTAACAGAAAAAGCGAACGCAAAAAGCATTGAAAGCACAAAAAAGATTTTAATTAATACTTTTCCCTTTTTCATATTTTCTTCCCCATTATTCCCTTTATTTCATGCTTGGCATCTGAGCCTTGCTGTCGTCAGATTCAAGATAATCTCTCTTAGAAAAGCCGAACATACCTGCAACGAGGCTTGTTGGGAACATTCTGATTTTTCTGTTGAGCTTTGTAACGCTGTCGTTATAAACAAGTCTGCCCTGACGAACTGACTGCTCATACTGATTAACTGCGTTCATTGTTTCCTTGTAGTTTTCGTTAGCCTTAAGCTCGGGATAAGCTTCGGCAACTGCGTTGATTCTGCCGAGAGCTTCAGTAATAAGGTTTTCCTGAGCCTTAGCCTCAGCGGCTGTTGAATCTGCAGTAATCATTGTTCTTCTTGATTTAATTGTGTCAGTAATTGTCTTGTACTCGTGCTCAGCATAGCCCTTTGTAAGGTCAAGAAGAGCAGTAAGAGCATCGAAACGGCTTGAAAGAAGCACGCCGATCTGACTCATTGCATTGTTGATGTTTTCGTCAAGAGTTGCAAGGCTTCTCTGAGTTGAAACAAGCCAACCACCGATAACAATAACAACAACACCTAAAATAATCCATACTAACATATTTTCTACCTCCGATATTAATAGATTAATAATATTATACACTATAAGACTTTAAATGTAAATAAAAAAATATCAGCACAGAATATTGTACTCTGTGCCGATTATCTTATTCAGTTGTAAGAAGATATTTCAAAAAGGAATATCTTCTTGTTTTCTTGTCGTTATCAACCATCTGCTGAATCTGAGATTTTGAGCCCACAAGAATCAGCCTGCTTTTTGCTCGTGTAACGGCAGTATAAAGAAGATTTCTGTAGCAAAGCTGAGGCACCACACCGCAAACGGGCATAATCACCGCTTCAAATTCACTGCCCTGACTTTTGTGCACCGTAATTGCATAAGCAAGCTCAAGCTCTGCGATATTGTCAAAGGGATAAAGAGCCATTCTGCCGTCAAAGTCAATTTTCATAAAGCCTGCATTATGGTTTATTGTTTCAATTCTGCCGATATCTCCGTTGAAAATTCCGGCAGAGGTTTCGTCGCCCTTTTTCCAGATTATGTCATAGTTATTCTTTATCTGCATAACCTTGTCACCCTCACGGAAAATTCTCATTCCGCTCTGGTAGGTTTCCTTATCCTTGCTTGGTGGGTTAAGCATTTCCTGAAGCCTTCTGTTAAGGCTGACAGTACCCGACTCGCCTTTTTTCGAGGGACAGATTATCTGAATATCATCCATAGGGTTGTAGCCGTAGGCCTTGGGCAGACGGTTACAGTAAAGCTCAGTTACCGTTTCGGCAGTCGATGCAACACCGCCTCTTTGCATAAAGAAGAAGTCCTTATCTGTTCTTGAAAGGTCGGGATACTCACCCTTTACAATGCTGTGTGCATTGGTTACAATCAGACTTTCCATTGACTGACGGAAAATCTCTGTCAGTGGCACTGTAGGGAGAAGACCTGAAACGATAATATCCTGAAGCAGATTACCTGGACCAACGGGTGGAAGCTGAACAGCGTCGCCAACCATAATAAGTCGGCAGCCTAAGGGAAGCGCATTGAGAAGACAAGCGAAAAGATGGGTATCTACCATTGAAAGCTCATCAACAATTACCGCATCGGCTTCAAGGGGATTTTCAAGATTTCGGGTGAAAATCTGTCGGTCTCCCTCACCCCATTCAACCTCTAAAAGTCGGTGAATAGTCTTTGCTTTTCTGCCTGTAACCTCACTCATTCTCATAGCCGCTCTGCCCGTAGGCGCTGCAAGAAGCACACGAAGCTTCTGCTTTTCGTAAAGCTCAAGAATACCGTTTATGGTAGTAGTTTTACCCGTACCCGGACCGCCTGTAAGCACAAGTAGACCCTTTGTTACAGCAGTTTTAATTGCTTCACGCTGTTTATCTTCAAATTTTATTCCGCGTTTCTCTTCAATTTTTTCAATGTCGGCATCAAGTGTTCTTGCACCTGCAGGCGGAAACTGAAGCATCACCTTAATTCGGTCGGCAATTGTTTTTTCGTCATAGTATTCCTCAGGCAGAAACAGATAGCTCTTGTCTCCGTGGAAAACCTCAACAATTTCTTTATCCTCAATGAGGTCATCAATTATCTCCTGAGTTTCTGCTCTTTCTGTGCCAAGAAGCTCAAGAGCAGGAATAATCAGCTTTTCTCTGGGCAGGCAAGTGTGACCGTTAGAAAGATTATGTCTTAAAATGTGCAATATGCCTGCTCTGTAGCGGTAGAGTGATTTAACTGCAACGGGAAAGCTTTCAGCAATTTCGTCAACTCTTTCAAAGCGCATACCTACTTTTCTCGTGCAGAGAATATACGGATTTTCCGTTATTCTTTCTATCGCATTGGCACCGAAGGCCTTATACGCATTAAGACACTCAGCCGAGTTCATATTGTATTTTTCAAGGGCGATAATAACCTCTCTTACAGCGAACTGACTTTTGAATCTTTCACCGATTTCCTCTGCCTTCTGCCTTGAAATGCCCTTGATGGAAGAAAGTAACTCAGGCTCATTTTCCATAACCTCAAAGGTTCTGTCGCCAAAGCGCTCAACAATTTTTGCAGCAGTTGAAGGGCCTATGCCCTTGATAGTACCGCTAGAAAGATACTTCAGCATATCTGCCGCACTTTTGGGCATTGAGCGTTCACATTCACTTGCCTTGAACTGCTTTCCGAAGGTGGGATGAGTTGTCCACTCACCCTTGAGTCTAATCTTCTCACCCACACAGCAGGACGGCATAATACCAACCGCAGTTACAAGCGCACCGTCTGCACTGAGGTCTATTACACTGTATCCGTTTTCGGGATTGGAATATACAATTCCTTCAATTGTGCCCTCAATTATAATTGGGTCGGTCATTTTCTCATTCCTTTAAATTAATCTATCTTTAAGAATATACTATTTCAAAGAATTTTACAAGTACAAGAATGTAAAATATTCTTCAGAGCACAAGAAAAGGGACTGCCAAAAGCAGTCCCGTAATCTTATTCATAAATAAACTCTTTAAGTATTCTCTTGTTCGCCTCAAAGTCAAGTGCAACAACCTGCTGTGAGCCTACCCATCTGTCAGCCCATTCACCGTCTGCAGGAATCTGCTGCTGAACAATATCGTATCTCAGATATCTCAGCACCGCATTAACGCCAAGTCCAAGAAGCTCCACAGTGTTAATATCTGTTGAAACATTGGGAAGCACTTCCTTACAGATATTCATAAGGGTGAAGATATCTGTCTTGATAACCTTATCGATAATCGCGGAAATTACCTTTCTCTGTCTTTCGGTGCGTCGGAAATCGTTATCGATATATCTGATACGGCAGTACCACAGAGCAGTTTTGCCGTCCATTTTGTTCTTACCGGCCTTAACGGAAGGAATCTTAACTTCCTCACGCATATACTTGGCTTCTCTTTCTGTTACTCCGTCAACGGTAATTCCGCCAAGGAGATTTACAAGCTGTCTGAAGGCATTGAAGTTAACCATTACATAGTTATCGATATTTATGCCGAAATTGTACTCAAGAGTGTCTATAAGGCACTGCTGACCTCCGTAGCTGAAGGAAGCATTAAGCTTGTCGCTATAGCCCTTCTGAGGAATATAAACATAACTGTCGCGAAGGAAGGAGGTAAGCTTCAGCTTTCTGTGAGCGGTGTCAATTGAAAGCAGAATCATTGTATCAGAACGGTTACCCTGCACATTACCTCTTGCATCACAGCCTATGAGAAGCACATTTTTAACTGAGGGTGAAGTTGCAAGCTCGCTTTCGGTTACATATTGATTGCTGCTGATTTCCTGATAGTCGATACCTGAAAGCACTGTAAGACCGTAAACACCGAGGCAAAGCACAAGCACCGTAAGAAGGGAAGCAAGTGCTACAAAAATCTTACCCTTAGCTGAGCGTTTCTTTTTCTGACCCTTAGGTGTGCGTACTGCCGCAGGCTTACCTGTCACCCGCTGACCCTGAGGAGTTCTGTTCTCTGCAATAATTCTTCTGCCCATAGGCTCTCTGCCTGATGAAATAATCTCCGGCTTTTTCACCTCGTAGGGCTTATATTCGGGAACCTCAGCGGCATTTTTTCTTGCAATTTCCTTAGCCTTCTTTTTAAAGTCAAGGCTGAACTGCTCATCGGAGTAGTCGGTATCAGCAAAGCTTTTCTTTTTCTCTTCTTTTCCTGAGGAGATTTTTCCTTGCTTTGAGCTTACCGCATCCTCTTTTTTAGAGCTTGTTTTATCTGCGGAAATTCGCTCACGCTGCTGCTTATTTCCCTTTTTATCTTTTTTATTTTTATCTGAGAAATATATATCGTCCATAATAAAGTTTTGCACCTGAAAAAACAGGCACATCCTTTCATATAAGTTTATATATCACTTGTATTCTACCTCAAAACGCTCAAAAAGACAAGTATTTTTTACAACAGTTAAGATAATGTTAAGTTTTCGCACACAATTTGACATTGGAAGAAAGCTATGGTAAAATACTTTTCGAGTGAGTTGGGCAATTGCGGGCTCGTTTTACGGGCGTGAGGAAAGTCCGAGCTTCACACAGCAGGGTAACGGCTAACGGCCGCCGAGGGCAACCTTAGGGACAGTGCAACAGAAATAAACCGCCGTTTTTACGGTAAGGATGGAAAGGCGAGGTAAGAGCTCACCGGCGCACAGGAGACTGTGCGGCCATGTAAACCCTACCCGAAGCAACACCGACTTGTCAGCTGTCAGCTGGGCACAAAAGACAGACGGGTGGCTTGAACCCCGGAGCAATTCAGGGTCTAGACAGATGATTGCCTTAAATGACAAAACTCGGCTTACAGACTCACTCGATGTTTTAATAGAAAAAGCTACCGATTTTTCGGTAGCTTTTTTTCAATTAATTAGTAAAGCTCAGTCCAAACACCATTCATTTTTACTTCAAATCCATTTTTGTTCGTGCGCACCCAATATGTTTTTTCATCTAAATACATTTTAAAATAAATTGTATGATCATCATCAATTGGCCATGTTTGAGAACCAACAACTTTAAAATAGATATATTGTGACTCACCAGGTTTTATTGTAATTGAACTTTTACCGTTATATAATTTCAGATTTCTATCATAGTAGGCATAATCAAAATCTTGAGAATATGCACCAGAAGAATATATAGTTATTGGTTTCTTTTCTTCGTTATCAAATCGTACAATAAAATAGTTATCTCTCGTTACATATCCATTATAAACAACAATAATATTTTTAGGTACAATTCTTTTCACCGTTATTTTGCAACTATAAGTTTTTCCATTATATTTAGCATAAATATAACATGACCCATAATTTTTAGCAGTTATTTTTCCTTTAGAGCTAATAGTTGCAACATTTGTGTCCGAACTTGACCATTTGAGACCTTTAGCATCTTTAGTATATAACAGTTTAACTGTAAGTATTTCACCTTTATAAAGCGTTTTTTTAGTATAATTTAGCGTTGCACTTGGAACAGTTGCCCCAACCACCTTAGAAAAGGCTGAATAGTATTTTATACCTTTAACAACATAGTATGCTCTTACTTTATAATAGTGTTTATCTCCAATTGTTAAGTTTGAATTTTTATAAGATGTACTTGTTGTTGTTTTAATTTTCTTATATGTTCCGTTTTTAGTAGCTGACCTATAAATCTCATAACCTGTTGCTTTTGTATTTTTATCATAATTAATAGTTAAAGCTTTATATCCTTTTTTTATCACTACACCTATTGGTGCATTAATCTTAAAAATAAATTTTTTATTAGATTCATAAGAATCTTGTTCGCTACCAATAGTATAGTAAGAAGCCACTACTTTATACGTATATTTTTTCCCATTTTCTTTTGCATCTTTATCTATCAGATATATAGTTTCTTTATCACTATCATACTTATATTTTGCCAAGCATACTTTAAAACTACCATTCTCCTCTTTTCGATAAACTTGATAATTAGTTGCTTCATTATTATCTAAAAAATACCACTTTACTTTTACTCCATTTGTTGTATTGCTGAGAATTATTTTAGGAATTATTTTATACTCATAACTTATCGATGTAGAATAACACCCCACTCCTTCTACAATCAAACTTGCAATATTCCCATATTGGACGCCCTCATAATGTACTATATAATCAATACCTTTTTTTAATGTATAATTTCTTTCTTTATCAACGATTAAAATTGGCTGTTCATCAATATAACCATCATATTCTTGATCTGATATACCCGAAATTTCACATACTGCTATAGGTATAGTATTTTTATTATAATCAAAATACACTTTTGCATTACCAAATACACTTTCTAAATTATACTGTCTAATAAAACTATATAATTCTTCTTCGCTATAAACAATATAAATACTACATTTTGAAGGACAGCTTGGAAAAATCCTAGTATAATCACTTACCTCAAATCTGCTCTCAATAATTATACTTTCTAGTGCATCAGTATCATAACTGTAAAATGCACTTCCTCCAATTTTTTTTGCATTTTCTGGTATTCTAATACTCTTAATATTTTTCATAGAACGACAAAACGCAAAACTTCCGATTTCTTGCAAGTTTTCAGGAAAATCTATTTTGATCAAACTATCGATACCACAAAAAGCCGAAGATCCTATTACTGTTAACTCTTCAGGAAAATTCAGTTCCTTCAAATTAATGCATTCATTAAAAGCTGAAGTTCCAATAGAATTTAGTGCCGTTGGAAATTTTACTTCTTCAATTGTTTTCATTTTGTCAAAAGAATAATTGCCAATATGAGTAATCTTATCACTAAATAAAACTCTTTTTACATTCATTGAAATCCAAGGCGAGCTCTCATCTTTAGGCTTTGTCGGAGCAGTTGTTTCATGTGGTTTTCGTTTATAATCCCACATATCTCCTTCTCCAACAAAAACAAGGTCACCATTATCATAAAGTTCCCATTTAATATTATCGCCATCTGCGCCGCAGTTGCCTGAGGCAACAATAGTTCTTTCCGCACTTGCTCCGAAAACAAAGCAGACAGCCATAAGTGCAACTGTAGCTATAATCAAAGCGATTTTTTTAGTTCTTTTCATTTTAATTTCCTCCTTAGATTTTATAGGTTAACTCTACCACTTTTAAAAATAAAAATCAATAGGTTTTGCGAGTTTGACCCTTCCGTCACACTTCGTGTGCCACCTTCCATTAAAAGGGACGGCATTGCTCCCTCCGTCTTTTTTGCAAGCAAAAAATCCACCTCCCTCGGTGTTGGAGGCAAAAAGGCTCCCTGTCGAGGGAGCTGTCACGAAGTGACTGAGGGAGCAACTCCCAGCAAAAAAGACAGAGACCGAAATCTCTGTCTTTAACTTTATTTACTACCTGTTGAGCCGAAGCCGCCTGCACCTCTTACAGTGTCTTCAAGGCTGTCGCTTACAATGAATTTCGCAGTGATAAAAGGAGCAATCACCATCTGTGCGATTCTCTCCCCTGCTTCAATTGTCTGCTCTGCTGTGCCGTGATTGTGAAGGGCAACCATAACCTCGCCTCTGTAGTCGGCATCAACAACGCCAACCTTGTTTGCGGGTGCAAGTCCCTTTTTTGAAGCAAGTCCGCTTCTTGCATAAATAAAACCTGCATAGCCTACGGGAATTTCCATTGCGATGCCTGTAGGGATAAGCTTTGTCTCTGAGGGTGCGATTGTAACGCTCTCCTCAACAGCTGCATAAAGGTCAGCACCTGCGGCAAATTCTGAGCCGTATGTAGGCACCACTGCATTTTCTTTAAGCTTTTTTATTCTTACATCATACTGCATTTGTGTCACCCTCCCAAAGGATAATTTTGTTTTCACTGAGAGATTTCTTAACGTCAATTATGCGCTGATTTTCTGAGCCCTTGAAACGAAGCTTCAGATTTTTCAGCTCTTCAACAAACTTTCCGTCAACGAGAATATCTATGCATGAAAGCATTTTGTCTGTAATCGCCTTGTCGTAGATTCTGCCCGTAATGAGATCCTTTTCGAAGTCGTAGCCCGTATAGCACCAGATTGTCTTTTCGGGGTAGGCTTCTTTTATTTTAGGCAGGAATTCAGACAGCACAATCTGATTGCTCTTTTCAAAAGGCTCACCGCCAAGAAGCGAAAAGCCTTTTATATAATCGGGCTTCAGTGCTTCGAGGATTCTCTGTTCTTCCTTTTCAGTAAAAGGATCACCGTAATTGAAATCCCACGCTTCCTGGTTGAAGCAATTTTTACATCTGTGAGTACATCCGCTCACAAAAAGCGACACTCTCACACCCGGGCCGTTAGCCACGTCAAAGGGTTTAATTGCTGCGTAGTTCATATTGTCACCTTACAGATGGAGAACTCTTGCCTTGATTTCCTTGGTCTTACCAACATTCCAGAAGTTTTCGCCAAGGTAACCGCAGGTTCTTCTTGTAACATTCATCTTTCTCTGATCCTTGTTACCGCAGGAAGGACATTCCCAGCCCAGGTCGTCGTTGATTTTGATTTCACCGTCAAAGCCGCAAACGTGACAGTAGTCACTCTTTGTGTTGAACTCAGCATACTGAATGTTGTCGTAAATGAACTTTACAAGCTCTTCAAGTGCTTCAAGATTGTGGCGCATATTGGGAATTTCAACATAGGAAATTGCACCGCCTGATGAAATTACCTGGAACTGGCTTTCAAAGGTAAACTTTGTGAAAGCATCTATATCTTCGCGTACATCAACGTGGTATGAGTTGGTGTAATAGCCCTTATCGGTTACATCTTCAATTGTGCCGAAGCGTTCCTTGTCTATGCGTGCAAAACGGTAGCAGAGTGATTCTGCAGGTGTGCCGTAAAGGCCAAAGCCAAGACCTGTTTCCTTCTTCCACTGCTCACAGTGACTGCGAAGAGTCTTCATTACCTTAAGAGCAAACTCTGTACCCTCGGGATCAGTGTGGCTTACACCCTTAACAAGCTTTGTAAGCTCGTAAAGACCGATGTAACCGAGAGAAATTGTTGAGTAACCGTCGTGGAGGAACTTTTCAATTGTTTCGCCGTGACCGAGTCTTGCGATTGCACCATAGCGCCAATGCACGGGGCTTGTATCTGAAATTACATTATGAAGTGCATGGTGTCTGCACATAAGAGCTTCATAGCAGAGCTCAAGTCTTTCTTCAAGAAGCTCCCAGAACTTTTCTTCGTCGCCCTTTGCGAGAATACCAATCTGAGGAAGGTTAAGTGAAACAACGCCCTGATTGAAGCGGCCTTCAAACTTATAGTTACCGTTTTCGTCCTTCCAGGGTGAAAGGAATGAACGGCAGCCCATAGGTGAGAACACATTACCTTCGTAGTTTTCACGCATTTTCTTTGCTGAAATATAGTCGGGATAAAGTCTCTTAGCTGAGCATTTAACTGCGAGCTTTGTGATATAGTCGTACTTTCCGCCCTTGAGGCAGTTGTGTTCGTCAAGAACATAAACAAGCTTGGGGAATGCGGGAGTTACATATACACCCTTTTCATTTTTGATGCCCTCATATCTCTGACGAAGGATTTCCTCGATAATCATTGCATTTTCTTCAATGTATTCATCGTCCTTTTTAAGGTTGAGGAAAATTGTAACGAAGGGTGACTGACCGTTGGTGGTCATAAGTGTGTTAATCTGATACTGAATTGTCTGAACACCTGAACGAAGCTCATCGTTAAGACGGTGGTCAACAACAGCCTTAATCTGGTCTGCATTAAGCTGATTGCCAAGCTTTTCAGTAATCTGCTTAGTGAACTTGTCACGGCTCTTACGGAGATACTTACCGAGGTGGCTGATGTCAACTGACTGACCGCCATACTGACTTGAAGCAACAGAAGCGATAATCTGTGTCATTACGTTACATGCAACCTGGAAGCTCTTAGGGCTTTCAATAAGCTTTGCATTCATAACTGTGCCGTTGTCCAGCATATCACCGATATTGATAAGGCAGCAGTTGAAAATAGGCTGAAGGAAGTAGTCCGCATCGTGGAAGTGGATTGTGCCTTCGTCGTGTGCCTTTGAAATATGTTCAGGAAGAAGAATTCTTCTTGTAAGGTCCTTACTTACCTCACCTGCAATAAGGTCACGCTGAGTAGCCGCCATTACTGCGTCCTTGTTTGAGTTTTCTTCCATTACGTCCTTGTTTGAGTTTTTGATAAGACTGAGGATTGAGTCGTCGGTTGTGTTAGCCTTTCTTACAAGAGCTCTGTTGTAACGGTAGATGATATAAGCCTTTGCGAGAGCATATTTGCCTAATTCCATAAGCTTACATTCAACCATATCCTGAATGTCTTCTACGAGGATTCTCTGCTTTTTCTTGTCTGTAATAAAGTCAGCAATTTCTTCAATCTGTGCATCTGTGATTCTTTCGTTTTCCTCTACGGCATCGTTAGCCTTCTGAAGAGCTATAACGATTTTACTGCGGTCATAGTCCACATTTGTTCCGTCTCTTTTGATAACTGTCATTCTTTTTATCCTCCTTTTTTCAAAAATAGTGAAGCTCTAATATAATACAATATATAGTGTGTTTTGTCAATTGACCGCAACAAGATTTTGTGATTTCGTCTACTTGCACAAAAACAATATCAAAACCCTGAGCTAATTGGTACAACAAAAAATCAGCACCAAAAACGCTATTTTTTCACTATGCAGAAAAGGTGAATAAATAGTCACCCGAAGTGCAAGTAAAAACAGCCTGAGACAATTGCTCAGGCTGTTTTTCTGTATAGTTATTCTTTTATTATTCCACAATATAAACCTTTACACCGTGTGACGCAACAGAAGCCTTAAGTGTGCTTACATTTTCAGCAGTTGTGTCCTCCCACACATCGTAAACCTTGTAGCCGTTCTTTTTGGGAAGATTAAGTATACCCTCGTTTGCAAACTTGCTGAGAACGATTTCCTTATCGACTTCCTTTGTGCCCTTATTGAGAATGCAAAGAGCCATTCTTGAGCCTTCAAGAGGCTTAATGAGTACATCAACAATGCCTGACTTCACTCTCTTACATGAGATACCAAGCTTATCCTGATTAATGCCTATCATAGCCTTGTTGGTGAGAATCTGATAAACCTTGTTGTCGGTGTCAACTGTGCCGTCTTCCTTAATAAACTGACGGATATCGTTGCCGAGAATAAGCGGTGCATTCATCATACACCAGAGACTGAAGTGGCTTCTGTTTTCCTCGTGGGTAAGGTCACCGTTACCAACCTCAAGCATGTCCGGGTCGTTCCAGCCACCCTTTGATGAATACTTCTGAAGTCTTACTGTGAATTCATAAATAGCAAGAACTGAAGCCCACTTAGGCTGAATGTCACCTGTTGTTCTCCAGAGGTTACCTGCCTGCTTACCCCACTTCCAGGGCTGATTTAAACCCCATTCACAGATTGAGAAAACGATAGGCTTTTCTTCTACTCCGTTTTCCTCTGCATACTTCTTTGTTGCTCTCTTGAGCTCTCTGCCCATAAGCTTATACTGAATTGCAGCGCTGTCCATTCTTGAGCCTACAGGGTTGCTGAAGGTAAGCTTGTTTTCGCCCTCTTTAAGTCTTACGGTGGTCTGAGCCTTTCCTTCAGGTGTGGGACTCTTTGTGCCGGGTGCGTAAACGTGATATTCGTCTGCACCGATTTCAATCATAACGAACTTTTCTTTTCTGCTTTCCTTCTTGATGTGAAGAGTGAGAATAAAATCGCCCTCATAAGGTGCATTTACTGTTACGCTGAATGAACCGTTACGGCTATCAAGACCTGCAACATAAGCGCTTTCAAACACTTCCTCGTCGGGAATAATTCTTGCTCTGCCCTTAAGCTCAAAATCACCGGGTGCAAAGGTTGCAAATTCCTCACCTGTTTTGCTGTCTGCAAATGAAAGGCCGAAAATCTTCGGTGCAATTTCGGGAATTTTCACATTGTGGCAGAAGTCATACTTAAAGTATTCAACGCCCCATTCTGCAAAGGTTTCTGCGTCGATTCTTTCGTGACGGAGTGATGCAGGATAGTCCTCACAGGTAAGTGTACCGTTTGAAGAATAGATACCAAGCTTAAGACCTCTTTCATTCATATAGTCTGAAAGGCTCTTGATACCGCTTCTGAAGTTGAGCTTATCGCACTGAAGTCTGCCGTTTGCATCTCTTTCTGAAGCCTGCCAGCAGTCGTCAATATTAACATAGGTATAGCCAGCATCCTTAAGCCCGCTGTTAGCCATTGCGTCACCGATGCTCTTTATAATATCCTCGTTGATTCTGTGTCTGAAAAGATTCCAGCTTGACCAACCCATAGGAGGTGTAAGTGCAACACCGTTGTTATAGGCATAGTCGCTGCCCTCGTTAAGATAAGCCTTATTGATAAGCTTTTTTGCTTCACATAAGGGACAGTAGTCCTTATCCTTAGCGGCCTTGGCTGCTACTGTTGCTGCAGTTGCTGTAAGTGCTGCAGCAGTTGAAATTGCTGTTTTCTTGATAAAGTTCATATCTATTCTCCTTTTTCTGATCTATAGAGATAATATATTTTTATTTTGCTGTGTTTGTCAGGTGGACGGCCAATGGCCGCCCCTACGGATTACCTCAAGTTTTCGTCAGTCTTGTCGTCCCTGAAAGGGGAAATGTCAAAATCGCCTAAACGATTTAGACAGAGGGTTCTTAAAGCCTCGCCTGAAAGGAGAGGTGGCACGAAGTGACGGAGAGGTGGAAAAAGCGGACACGGCGAGCCGTGTCCCTACTGTAACAACGCCTATAGTTTTCGTCAGTTATTTTGCACTTTGCATTTTGCATTTATATCAGCCCGAAGCTCTTCATAATGAAGATTGTTCCGAACATTGTAAACATTGAAAATACGCTTGTCCATACAACAAGCTGACCTGCAAGCTGTTCATCGCCACCGATTTCACCAACCATAACGGCACTTGAAACCGCAATAGGGCTTGCGAAAAGTGAAATCAAAGCAGGATATTCCGTTGCAGTAAGATTAATCAGCGAGGTGTTTTCTGAAAGAAGAATGCCTATACCGATGCCCACAAGAGGTGCAACAAGAAGTCGCATTGAGGTACCGAAGGTGATTTCACCCAAAAGTGAGGATACTCTTGAAAAGTCAAACCTTGCACCGAGAACAATAAGAGCAAGAGCAGTTGTGCCCTTAGCAACGGTTTTCAGTGCTGAATAGAATGACGGAATATCTCTCGCAATTGAAAAAACGATTTCGCCGTCTGCATTAAGAGGCATAACTGAACGGATTGCAAGAACAATAACTCCCAGAAGCACACCGATAATAAGAGGGTTGGTGGCTGTCTTTTTAATGGTTGCCTTTACTGAGCCTGCCTGCTTTTCACCTGAATAGTGAGAAAGAATTATAACTGCAAGAACATTGAAAAGCGGAATTGCCACAGCAGAAAGCACACATGCAAAGCCTACACCTGCACTGCCACCGAGAGTTTCAGCAAGAGGTATGCCTATAATTGCATAATTTGAACGGAAGCTGCACTGACAAAGAGGACCGATTTTACTTCTTGTTCTGAAAAGAAGCTTTGTAAGAATAAGCCCTGTAAGGCACAGCACAAGAACAATAATAAGGGTGTATATCACTGCTCTCCAGTTAACTGCCGAAAGGCTTTCAATGTCATAAACATTAACAAAAAGAAGGGTCGGCAGAAACACCTTGAAAACAAGAGTGTTTGCTTTTTTGAAAAAGGCTTCGTCTGCAAATTTAATTTCTTTAAGAAAATATCCAAGCAGCATCATAAGAAGTATTGGCATTACCGCATTAAAAGAAAACATAAAAATTTCTTTCATATTTACTACTCCCTTCTGCCACTTCAGCGAATTGTTATTTTATCTTCGTTAATAAGATTTCTGATTATTTCCGTAAGGTCACTTGCAGCTCTGCGGTTTGCAAGTATACCCGGGTGACCGTCTACAACTATATCTGTGTTAGCCATATCAAATGTAACAGTGCTTGCAGAAACAAGACTGTCCCACATTTCGTTTGAATATATTCTCACAGCCTCTTCAATGCACGGATAAAGGGAATTATTCATATCACCTAAAATGCAGAGAATGTAAGCTGTGGGGTTATTCGCTCTTACTGTTTTAAGAAGCTCAACATAGGCTGAGGTAAAATTCTGTCTGCCCGTGTAGCTTCTGCTGCAATAAGATGCATCATTTGTTCCGAGATTTATTACAACAAGGTCATTCTGCACCCTTGTGAAATCCCAGTTATGCTCCTCGTAAGGCACTGTTGTCGCCTTATGATAGTAGTTTGAAATAATATCCTTGCTGTTTCTTCCACCCTGAGTAAAGCCCGAATACACACCGAAGCCTGAAAAACAGATTGCAGAAAAATCTGCACCGAATTGCTCGGCAGTGTAATATGCATAGGTTTCAGAAAAATTCTCTGTTGCCGTTGTGAAATAAGGGTACTCATAAGTTTCATCAAGACCGTAGCCACAGGTAATTGAGTCACCGATAAATTCAATTTTCAGCCTTTTTTCAGCTGTTGGCACAATGTTGTATTCACTGTAAACACCGATTTTACCAACGGCAAAGCTCGAAAACTGAGCTTCGGAAAGCTTCATAATTCTTACGGTTACACCCTTTTCATAGGCTCTTATATCAAGACGGTGCTTGACTCTTTCGTAGTCAACAAGCTCATCCATAACCATAATACCATCAAGATAAACGCCGACCCTCGCCTTCTGGGCAGAGGTCTGATAGTCGCTGTAAACACCGCACAGATCAAAGGTTACATAATCACCCTTGCAGAAAAACTCCACACCAGCGCCTGAATAGGAAATGTATCTTTTACCGTAGCTGTAGGTTGTTCTGCCTAAGGGCTTTACATTAAAATCTGTGGGGTCATACTCTGTATATTCGGCATATTGCTGCTTCTGAAGCTCTATACCCGTATCAGGAGTGTCATTTTCAAAAAAGCAGATATAGCAAAGCAGTGACACAATAGCTGTCATTATGAATATTAAAACGACAAGCAGAAAAATCACTGCATTCTGCATATGCTTTTTCAATTTTTTTCACCTCTGAGTTTCTTAATTATTTTGAGAAAACAACTGTTGTAATGCTGTTTTCACCAATGCTTAATTTCTTGTGTCCCTTGCTTTCGGTTGTAAGCTCAAGATTCTTTTCGCTGTCGGTTGTATATGCTGTCATATCATAGCCGAGCATATTGAAGCTTACCTTTTTGTCGCAGCCCTCGTTTACAATAACAGCAACATAGTCACCGTCGGGAGTTTTGTAGCAGGAAACATTCATATTATTTGTGGTGAGATAAACATCATATTCCTCGTCATCAATCCACTGTGTCCACCAGGCTTTTTCAGACTTGACATCAGCAACACTGATATCAAAATCAACCATATGGCTGCCTACAGGAATAAACTTTGAGTAGTGACCCATTGCGTAGTATCTCTTTGAGATTTCATATTCGCTGCAATCAAAGTTAGCACCAATCATTGAGTCGGCATATTCGCCGCCTTCGTTTACACCTACCCAGCTGCTCCATGAGTTACAGCCTGTAAGTGCCATATCCTCGCTGATTGTACGAGCCATAATAAGACCTGCTTCAATTGAATCAATTGTGTGCTCACAGGGAAGCTCGCACCATTCGCTCATTTCAACCTCCATAAGAGGATACTGTTTCTGAAGATAATCGCCGAAAGCTTTTTTAAGGTGAACGTCATTTGTCCAGTAGCTATGGTAAGCATAAGTGCCCATTACCTCAGCAACATCGTCTTCAGCCATAAGTAAGTCTGCACAATCCATTGCGTGGTCGCCTACCTGTCCGCTTTCTGCCATTGAAAGCTTTACATCAAGGTCTCTTTCCTTAATTTCGGCAGCGAACATCTTTGCAAGCTCAATCACTTCGGGAATTTCGTAGTGACAGCCCTCCTGACCTACCCATGAGCCGCCCCATGCCCACTGAGGCTCGTTAATGGGGCTGATGTATTTTACAGGTACACCCATTTCAATAAAGTGTTCGGTAATATCAAGGAAGTAATCTACAAAATCATCGTAGCAATCCTTTCTGAGATTGCTTTGGTTATCTGTAAAGCCGCCTGAAGCCTGACCGGAAACGGTCATTGAATAGTGGGGTGAGTTAGCAAAAAGAACAACGGTATCTACACAACCGTAGCTGAGAGCAAGCTCAAGAATTTTTCTTGCCGCCGCATCCTGATTCCAGTCATACTCATATTCATCGGTTTCTTCGTTATAAACAAGGAAGCTTTCGCTGCTTCTCCAGGATTTTTTATCGAGTCTTGAATTTGGGTTTTCTCTTTCGCCTGCACCAACATTATAACGGAACACATTGAGACCTAAGCCCTCCTCACTGAAAAGGAGCTTTGTGATTTCTTCTGCGTTTTCGCTTGCGCCTGCAATCTGTCCCCACCAGCAGGATGAAGTACCCCAACCGGTGATTTCCTGTTCAACGGAAAGCTTGTCAAATTTGATTCTTGTATTTGCCGGTGAAATTCCAAACCAGCCTGCAATGGTAGCCATTATGTAAATAATAAGCGTGCCGCGGTAAATTGATTTTTGAATAAACGTTGTTCTGTCTTTCATTTTTCATTCTCCCGTAAATAGATTATATTTAATCTATTTTATCACACTTTTCAAAAAACGGCAACTGTTTTTCCTATATTAAGAATTATTACCCACTTGTAAACTCAAAAAAATTTTTATTGATTTTTATTCCAATTAGTGATATATTAGAGAAGATATGAAAAAATTTTGAGAGAAAAAGGTGAACTATATGGCTAAAAGTCTTGTAATTTCTCACAGAGGTGCCAACAGATACGCTCCCCAGAACACCCTCCCTGCTTTTAAGAAGGGTTTTGAGCTTGGTGCAGACGGTTTTGAAACCGACGTACACATCACAAAAGACGGCAAAATTGTTCTTTGCCACAACTATACAATTGATGAAACTTCAGACGGTTGCGGTGAGGTTGCTAAGAAAACTCTCGCTGACCTTAAGGAATACGACTTCGGTAAATACTTTTCAGAAAAGTTCAGAGGTACAGAAATTCCTACAATTGATGAATTCCTCTCATTTGTAAAAACAACTGACATTTCAGTGCTCAACATTGAAATCAAGAGTCCCAAGGAAGAAGGCACACCCATTGTAAGCGAAACAATCAAAGCAGTTAAGGAGTACGGTCTTTTTGATAAGCTTCTTATTTCCTCCTTTGATCCCAAGATTCTTATGGAAGCAAAGAGAATCGACAAAAACTGTAAGACAGGTTTCCTTTATGCTCCCAACAGCAAAACTCTTCTTCAGATGGGTTGGAAGCCCCTTAAGTTCTGTAAAGAAATCGGTGCTGACGCTGTTCATCCCCACTTTTCATTCGTAACAAAGGCTTATGTAAAGAAAGCTCATGAAATGGGTCTTATGGTTAACCCCTGGACAGTAAACAGCGAAAAGCAGATTGATAAGATGATTGAGCTTGGTGTTGACGGAATCATCACAGACTTCCCTGATGTTGTTTCAGGTAAGCTTTCAAGATTTTAAGTAAATAAAAATTAAGACTACCGATTGATTTCGGTAGTCTTTTTCATTTGAGTTATTTCTTAAAGCAATACGCTGCAAAATCAAGTGTAACCTCTAATTTTTCCACACCGCTGAGCTTTGCTTTATCCTCGGGCTTTGTGTGGTAGTAATAAGGTGTCATTCTGAAAAGTGCGTCAATATCCTCAGCACTCTGAAGCATAACCTTTGTTACAATATTTTCCTTATGTATAAGCTTCAGATTTTCTGTTTCAGGCGGTCTGCCGTCATTTTTATAGGGTGTATCATAAAGGATTTCCTTAAGCTCAAACAGATGATTTTCGCCTGAAACAACGGTAATTACAGTGCCTTCATCCTTAAGTATACGGCTTATCTCCTTTTCGTGAAAGGGAGCAAAAAGGTGAAAAGCAAGGTCAACACTGCCCTCAGCGAGAGTGATTTTTGAAAGATTGGAAACAAAGTAGGTATTACCATTTTTTCTCTTTGCGGCAAGTCTCACCATTTCCTTTGAAATATCGAATCCGCAGATTTCTCTGCCTGTCTCCGCCTTTATGCAGTGGGAATAATAGCCCTCACCGCAGCAGATGTCGGCAACAACTGCATTTTCAGCAGTGTTTTCCTTTATGTAAGAGGACAGATAATTCTTAAGAGAATCGAAGTAGCCCTTTTCAAGAAAGGCTTTTCTTGACTGCGCCATTTCTCTGTTGTCACCGATAAGTGAGCCATCCTTGTGCTTACCTGTAAGAAGGTTTACATAACCCTCCTTAGCCTTATCAAAGCAGTGATTATTTACACATCTGTAGGTTTTGTCCGTCAGCTCAAGACTTTCTGAGCATACCGGACAGGTGAGCTTAATCATAATACACCTCAGTCAGCTTTATTTGTCTTATGGCATGTATCCTTAAAGGCACAGCCACCGCATCCGCAGGAGCATGAACTCTCCCCGCGCTTTTTCTTTTTGATTTCGTTTACAATAATTCCTGCAACAACGGCAAAAATTATGAGTGCTACAATTATTGTGGGTGGGTTCATATTATACCTCCTGTCTTTATTATTTGTCAACGGCAAAGCGTCTTGATGATGCTATTTTGTTATCGTTCTTATCCTTTCTGAAAAGCAGATAAAGGAAGGTAAGAAGAACAGCTGTTGCCGCAATTGTTCCGATAATGCTTCCTGAGCCAACGAACCATGAGCCGAACTGATAAATCATAAGTGACATTGAATAAGCGAAAATGCACATATAACCGATTGTGCCGATAGTCCACTTTGCATCGTTCATTTCTCTTCTGATTGCACCCATAGCTGCAAAGCAAGGAGCACAAAGAAGATTGAACACCATAAATGAGAAGCCTGCAAGCTTGCTGCCACCGAAGATTTCCTGACCGATAAGGGCAAGTCTTTCTGAATTCATTGATTCAATAAGCTCAAAAGCAAGGTCAGCATCAGCCATTGATGTAAGTGAACCGAACACACCTGCAATTTCTTCCTTAGCAACAAGACCTAAGAGTGTTGCAACTGCAGCCTGCCATGTACCGAAGCCAACGGGCTTGAAAATCCATGCAATAAGGCTACCGAGGAATTCGAGGATTGATTTGCCGCCATTTGTCTCTGTAATAAAGTGGAAGCCACCGTCAAAGGAAAGGCTGTTGAGAATCCAGATAATTACACTTGCGGCAAGAATAACTGAACCTGCACGCTTAACAAATGACCAGCCTCTTTCCCAGGTTGTTCTGAAAATGTTGCTCATAACCGGTGCGTGGTATGAGGGAAGCTCCATTACAAAGGGAGCTGATTCACCCTTAAAGGGCTTTGTCTTTTTGAGAATAAGACCTGAAAGAATAACCGCACTGATACCGATGAAGTAGGCTGAGGTTGCAACCCAGGCACTGCCACCGAAAAGTGAGCCTGCAATAAGGCTTACGATAGGCATTTTTGCACCGCAAGGAATAAAGCCTGTTGTCATAACTGTCATTCTGCGGTCACGGTCCTGCTCAATTGTACGGGAAGCCATAATGCCCGGCACACCGCAGCCTGTTGCAACAAGAAGAGGAATAAAGCTTTTACCTGAAAGACCAAGCTTTCTGAAAAGTCTGTCCATAATGAATGCGATTCTTGACATATATCCGCAGTCCTCAAGAATTGAAAGAAGGAAGAAAAGAATCATCATCTGAGGCACAAAGCCAAGAACAGCACCCATACCGCCGATAATACCGTCAGCCACGAGACCTATAAGCCAGTCTGCACAGCCGATTGAGGTAAGGAAATTAGTTGCGGCAGGAATAATAATTTCACCGAAAAGTGTGTCGTTCATAAAGCCTACTGTCCAGTCACCGATTGAGCCGATTGAAAGGTAATAAACAAACCACATAAGTCCCGCAAAAATAGGAAGTGCAAGGAATTTGTTTGTTACAATATTATCGATTCTGTCAGAGATTGAAAGTCCGTTGTGCTTTCTCTTGTAGCAAAGCTTCATAAGACCTTCTATGTAAACATATCTGTCGTTGGTGATAATGCTTTCAGCGTCATCGTCAAGCTTTTCTTCAACTCGTCTGATGTCCTCTTCTATATGCTCAAGAATTGCATTATCAAGCTGAAGCTTTTCAAGTACTCTCTGATCTCTTTCAAAAATTTTAACTGAGTACCATCTCTGCTGATCCTCAGGCATATGATGAACGGTTACCTCTTCAATGTGACCGAGTGCGTGCTCAACAGCACCGCTGAAAAGTACAGGAGGCACAGCCTTACCCTCTTTTGCCTTTTCAACAGCCACAACTGCCGCAACATCAATGCCGTCTGATTTAAGGGCTGAAATTTCAACTATAGGACAGCCAAGCTCCTTGCTGAGCTTTTCGATGTCAATTTCATCCCCGTTTTTTCTTACAATATCCATCATATTGATGGCAATTACAACGGGCACACCGATTTCGATAAGCTGAGTTGTAAGATAGAGATTTCTTTCAAGATTTGTGCCGTCAACAATATTGAGAATTGCATCAGGTCTTTCATAAATAAGATAATTTCTCGCAACAACCTCTTCAAGGGTATAGGGTGAAAGCGAATAAATACCGGGAAGGTCAGTAATGATTACATCACCGTCTCTTTTAAGCTTGCCTTCCTTTTTTTCAACAGTAACACCGGGCCAGTTGCCCACATACTGATTGGAGCCTGTAAGTGCATTGAAAAGGGTTGTCTTACCGCTGTTGGGGTTACCTGCAAGTGCTATTTTTAAGCTCATTTTTTACCTCCGAAAACACGTTTAAAGTGTGAAGTGTGAGGTGTGAAGTGTGAAGTTGCGGGTCGCTTCGCTCCGATTATATCCGTATCAGTGCTGTTATATACTTCACACCCTGACCGCCAAAGAAGAAAGATAAATTCGGCGGGTAGATTTTTAATCATTGCACTTTTCTAAAAGCGGATATAATCTGCTCTTTACCCTTCACAAGCATTTTGCTTTCGCAGACCTCATCTTACAAAATGCAGAAACATAAAGGTGTGACCTTAACTCCACACTCCACTCTTCACTCTCCACACTTAAATTTATTCAACCTCAATCATCTGAGCGTCAGCTTTTCTGAGAGAAAGCTCGTAGCCACGCACTTTAATTTCAATGGGGTCGCCTAAGGGTGCTGCCTTACGCACAAAAATTGTTACATTCTTTGTGATGCCCATATCCATAATTCTTCTTTTTATAGGGCCTTCACCGTGAAGCTTCACTACCTTTACGGTCTCGCCTATTTTTACATCTTTGAGAGTTTTCACAGAAAATCCTCCTCCAAATACAATCAACTGATTAGTCTTAACTAACTGATAATTTATTTAAAAACGGTTAGTCATAACTAACCAACATACTATATAATACTCCTTTTTCAAAAAAAGTCAAGTGGTTTTGCTGAATTTTTTTAACTTTTTTCGTCAAAACGCACAAATAAGAGCCTTAATTTTCTATACTCCAAACCGTAGAAAGTATGATATAATTAAGTTTGATAAGTATACAAGAATTTTCTGAAAGAAAGGAGAAAAAGAAAATGAATACTTATACCAACAAAGAAAGGAATATGTATCTGTTAGGTCTTATGGGCCAGAATGTTATTTACAACATTATCGCAACAGGTATGACCTTCTATTTCCAGAGCGTTATCTTTATCCCTGCAGCAGCAATCAGCGTTATTATGGGTGTTGCAAGAATCTGGGACGCAATCAACGACCCCATGATGGGTACAATCGTAGACAGAACAAGAAGCAAGTGGGGCAAATGCCGTCCTTATCTCTTCTTCGTTCCCTCAATCGTAATGGTTACAACCTTCCTGACCTTCGTTAACGGCCAGTATTCTGGTGACAACTCAGCCACCAAGAATGCTCTCATTATCGGCTGGGCAGCAGTTTCATACATCCTCTGGGGTATGACCTACACTGCAGGTGACATCCCCATCTGGGGCATTACAGCACTTATGACAGAAAAGGCTTCAGACCGTGAAAAGCTTATGGGTCTTGCAAGAATCGTTGCAGGCGTAGGCGGCGGTGTTGCTCTTGTTGCTGTTCTTCCTGCTTCACAGGCTGTAGGTAATATGTTCACAGCAAACGGCATGAGCAACAAGGACGGTCAGCAGTGGGGCTTTATTGTAGTATGCGGTATTCTCACTCTTATCGGCTCACTTCTCTTCCAGTGTGCAGCTTATGCAAAGGAAAGAGTTCAGCAGCCCTCAGACGAACACAAGGGCTTCATTCAGAATGTTAAAATTATGTGGAACTGTGTTCCCTTCAGACGCATTCTCATTTCAGGCGTTATCCGTGCTCCGATGAACATTCTTTCAATCGTTGCAATGACTCTTCTCTCCTACTACTTCGGAGACAACGGCGGTGACGGTCAGAACTATATTATTTATATGGTTATCCTTGGCGGCTCACTCTTCGGTGCTCAGTTCGTTGCAAATATTGTTGTTCCCAAGCTTTGCGAAAAGTTTGAAAAGAAGACAATCTTCAACTGGTGCTGTCTTATCAGTGCTATCCCCTTCGCACTCTTCTTTGTAATTTATCTTATTGACGGCACACACCTTTATCAGTGGCACTGGGTTGCTATTATGGCAGTTCTCTTTGCAGTTTCTGGTGCAGGTATGGGTATCACTATGGTACTTCAGTCAATTATGATTGCAGACTGCGTTGACTACGACGAGCTCAGAACAGGCTACCGTCCCGACGGTGTATTCTTCTCAGGTCAGTCATTTATCGTTAAGCTCGGTGCAGGTATCTCATCATTCATTCAGGGTATTGTATTCGCAGCAGTAGGCTTCAGCGGTGACAACGTTCAGATCTGTAACGATATGCTTGCAGCATCACCCAAGACAGACTTTATGTTTGCAACTGCTCCTGAGTTTGAGCCTTACCGCTTCGGTATGTTCTTCCTTGTATCTGTTCCCGCAGCAGTTACTTGTGCACTTTCAGTTCTTCCTATGCTCAAGTATGAAATTTCAAACAAGAAGCAGAAGGAAATTCTTGACACTCTTAACGCTAAGAGAAACGCTGAATAAAAACTTTAAGAGCAGAGGACGTTTGCCCTCTGCTCTTTTTTACAATAATAATATTAAAGAAAGGAGTTTTGATTTATGAAACGAATCCTTGTTGCCGGTGCAGGTCACGGTGGACTTACTGCCGCATACAACCTTGCCAAAAACGGCTATGATGTAACAGTAATTGAAGCAAAAAGCCGTGAAAACCTGGGCTACGATTGGCACGATGCACTTGAAATGTCGGCCTTTATTGAATCAGGTATACCCTGTCCGTCAGAAAATATGTATGAGCCTAACATACCTCAGGTTTTTACTAACCCCAAAGCAACAGTTAAAATCCCTCTGCCCTTTGATGAAAGAGACGGATTTATGATGGACAGAAGGGTGCTTATAAACTACCTTGTAGATTGCTGTGAAAATGTGGGCGTAAAATTTATGTTTTCAACCACTATTATTTCACCTCTGACATCTAACAGCAAGGTAATCGGTCTTCGTTACCGTAAAGACGGAAAAACAGTTTCGGCTATTGCAGACCTTGTAATTGATGCTGCAGGTATGCTGTCGCCCATAAGAAAAAATCTGCCTTCCTCATTCGGCATTCAGAAGGAAATCAAAGACTCCGATGCCTTTTATGTATACAGAGCTTACTTTGAAAACACAACGGGAGAAAAGCTTAATCCGCCATACAGCATTCACCTTTTCCACAACAACAGACCGGGTCTTGACTGGTTTGTAACCGAAAAGGACCGCTGCGATATCCTTGTA
This sequence comes from Acutalibacteraceae bacterium, assembly GCA_045121075.1. Lineage (GTDB taxonomy): Bacteria > Bacillota > Clostridia > Oscillospirales > Acutalibacteraceae > UBA6857. Next base: position 58,386 of record JBGVFK010000071.1, read on the forward strand.
GGTAAATTCGGATCAAGCGGAAAGCTTACACAGAAGGAAATTGATGAAAGCATTGAGGACTTCCGCAAGCTTTATCCCTTTATGGGCGAAAAAATTATCCGTGGCGGTCAGCAGGGTGTTATTCCTCTGAGAAGCATGCTTCCCTTACTTGTATGCGACGGTTATGCCGCTGTGGGTGACAGTGCCGGTATGACAATTCCTCTTAACGGCTGCGGAATTACTCTCAGTATGAAAGCCGGAAAGCTTCTTGCAGACAGCGTAATTGATATCGGCAGCGGTGAAATTACGGCTGAAGCACTCTGGAATTACGAGTACAACTACTTTCAGCTTCACGGCAAAAAGCTTCTTATAATAGCAATTTTCAAAAAATTCTTCTCATATATTTCAGGCAAGAATGTTGACTTTTTCCTGGAGAAGAAAATTCTTACAGCAAAGCAGCTTGCCTTCAGAACAGGTCTTCCCATAGACAAGGAATTTATTACTACTGTTATGAAAACCTGCTGGAGAGTCTGGTATCTCTCCTTCCCTCTTGCAGATGTGCTTAAGGATTTTCCGATTATGGCTGTTGTATGCAGCAGCATTCCTGAGAAATACAGCAAGGAAAAGGTCAGAAAATGGGCAAAAAAATACAGCAGATTATAAGATTATAAAAGCACAAGAAAAGCCTCCGGTAAGCATCAGCAAACCGGAGGCTCTGTTATTTAATTATTTACCGAAAAATCTTGCAAAGAGGTTTTTGAACCACTGAATGATTCTCTGGAAGAAGTTGAGCTTTTCGGGCTCGGTTTCTGTGTTATCTTCCTTTTTTTCCTCCTCTTCAACGGGAGGAATTTTTACTGAAGGATCAACGGGAGTAAGGTATCCGTTGAGGGTAGCAGCCTTATATGAGGTGTCACCGATTGCTGCGTATGACACTGAGCCGACAAGCTTTTCACAGCCTGCAAAGGTACTGTTGCCTGAATCAACTGCCTTGATTGACCACTTTTCACCAACATAGATTCTTTCAAGATTCATACAGCCTCTGAAGGTATGCTCAAGGCTCTGAAGAAGAGCTGTGTTGAACTTGCCGAAGTTAAGTCTCTGAAGGCTTATACAGCCGGTGAACATATAGCTCATATCCTTGATGCTGCCCACTGAAACGCCACCGAATTCTGCTGTTTTAAGCTTTCGGCAGTCCTTGAACATATAACTCATATCGCTTACATTAAGCGCCTCTGTTTCACCGAAAATTACACTTTCAAGAGCACTGCAGCCATTAAACATATATGACATATTCTTAACCTTTGAAAGGTCAAATGAGCTTAAATCGAGAGAAATAAGTGCAGAAGAATTTTCAAACATTCTGCTCATATCGGTAACATTTTTTGTATCGGCACCTGCAAGGCTGATTTCCTCTACAGTGCTCACACCGTTCTGAGTACTCTTGAAAATGCCTGTTGCTTTATCGCTGAGAACAACATTATCTGCAACGATTTTCTTTACGGGACAGTCAACGAAAATTACCGGAGCAGCTGTAAGAGCTGTGAAATCAATGCCGCTTAAATCAACCTCTTCAAGAGAAGTACAGTAGTAGAAGAGATTACCCATATTGCTTACTTTTCTTGTATCAATTGAGCTGAGATCAGCTGTTCTGAGCTTACTGCAGAAGCCGAACATATAGCTCATATCAGTTACATTTTCTGTGTCAAGGCTGCTGATATCAATGCTTTCAAGAGCTTCACAGCCGTAGAACATATACTTCATATCAGTTGCCTGAGCAGTTTTAAAATTCTGAAGACCGTTAACCTCCTTGAGGTTTTTGTAGCCGTAGAACATATAGCCTGATTCAGGGTTTGCGTTTACGCCACCCTCAGCCGCGATATAAAGATCATATCCGCCCACTACATATCTGATCCAGGCTTTTACTGAGCCGTCTTCTTTAGTTGATACATCCCAGTTTTCGATTGAGCCGCCAAGTGAGATATAGTCAATTGAATCAAGGAAGGTAACGCTTACAATGCTGTCCTTATATGCGTGGAAATCAGTTTCATCACCGGGGCCGTATGACTTTATAGTTTTATCGAGCTTTGCGTCAGGCTTTACATCGGGCTCGTCCTCGTTTATTTTGGTGGTCATATAGCCGTGAACTGTTGCATAAAGGCAGCTTACATTTTTCTCGTTGTAGTCAACATTACCGCTGAGCTCTGTGCAGTTAAGGAAGGTGTTAAGACCTGTAACATCCTCTCTGAGGCTCCAGCTGTCACTTACAAAAATAGTTTTAAGGTTATAGCAGTTAGCAAACATATAGTGCATTGAGGTAACAGATTCTGCACTGAAAGAAGAAAGGTCAAGCTCAGTGAGCTCATAGCACTGATAGAACATTCTGCTCATAGTTATAACCTTTGAGGTGTTCCATGTTGTAAGGTCAACACTCTGAAGGCTTATACAGCCGCTGAACACACCCTCGGCATTTGTAAGAAGCTCAGTGCTTACATTTTCAAAGCCGCTTACCTTCTTAAGGTTAACAAAATCCTTGAACAGATACGCTATATTGCTGTTCATATAAAAGCCGCCTTCGGCACCGAGATAAAGATTATATCTGTCTGCTGAAGCCTTTGCGGTTTCTTCGCTGTTAAGCTCTATCCATGCGGCAACATCCATACTTGGCACTTCGCCTATATTCCAGCCCTTTATAACCTTACCGTCTGTGTCAAGAGTATCCTTGAAAACAACCTCAACAATTGAATCGCGGTACTGGTAAAACGCTTCGGTTGAGTTTGCGTCGAAGGCCTTCATTATTTTAAATTCATCTGCAGCAAAAGAGGTCACTGCAAAAACAGAAAGTAAAAACAAGGTTGCAAAAAGTGTAATTATTTTTTTCATTACCGTCACCTTTCCTTATATATCAATTTAATTCCATCTTGTATTATATATCCAATTTTTTACACTGTCAACTAAATTATAATGTTTTAGTAAGTTTTATACTCTTATGTTTATTGACAAACTCATTAAAACTTGCTAAAATAAGCCGTTGATAAAATCTTAAAGAAACGGAGCAGGACAAATGACTTACTTTTACAAAAAAGACGGCGAAATTTTTATTCCCGAAAAAATCAATCCCGACCTTGTAAAGCTTGCAACAGCAGTTGTAAAAAGCTGCAAGCTTACATTCAGATTTCAGATGAAAACAACCTCTCTTCAGAATGCACTCAAATCAGGCAAGAGAGAGCAGCTTCTCGCACTTATGCAGAAGTGCTATGAAAAGAACAAGAAAATCTACGACCAGGATATGTCTCTTGCAGGCGTTGTTGTTGACGAGGTTGAGGACAGCTTCTTCGATGACAAGGACCTTGACTTCATCAAGGCACAGGTTCAGATTCTTATTGATTTCGCTATGATCAACACAGTAATCGAATCAAAGATGATGGGTCTTCTCAGCGCAAGCTGCGAAAAGGTACTCGGCACACCCATCAACAAAATCAAGTTCTTTACAAATCAGGAAGTTATTCTTGAAGAGGAAGAGGACGAAGAAGTTACAGAAGAATAAAAATTTCCCCACCGAAATCAATCGGTGGGGTTGTTGTTTGCTATGCGGTTTTACTTCTCAATCTTCTGCACACCGTAGTGGTCAACAAGACGGTAATACTCGTCCTCAGTTATTGAAACAACTGAGCCGTGACGGGGTCTTAAATGGTCAAGTCCGTAGCGTGAGCGCTGAACTCTTCTGAAGCTCTTGAAATCTCTTGTCATCTGGCCGAAGAAGGTGCCTTCACCGTATTCATCCATAATCATCATCCACGCATCTGTACCGTTGATTCTGTACATTGTGCTGCCTTCAACGCCCCACCAGTTAAGTGAGCAGATTGTGTAATCCTGATTGTAAGGGCCGGTGAGATTCTTTGACTTTACATAAGCGATTTTCTGTGTAAGATCCTCTTTGAAATAAAGATAGTAGTAGCCATCCTTTTCATTATAGATAATGTCGCCGTCAATGCACTGAACATTTCTTGTTTCGCCTGTTTCTTCGTCAAGCTCATTCCATCTGCCGAAAAGCACCTGAGGCTCGGTTTCAAAGGTTTTGAAATCCTTTGTGTATGCATAGTAGTGACCTGCGCAGTCGTTTTCAAGAGTTGAGTTTGCCCAGTATACCATATACATCTCTTTTTCGCTGTCCCAGATAGCCTGAGGAGCCCAGGCTCTTGTTGTTGTTTCAAAGCCCTCAAACTGACGGATGTCAATAACAGTTTCGTCAATCCAATTAACAAGGTCATAGGATTTCCAGGTAATAAGTGCGTGGTTTGAGGTCCAGCCTTCAAGGGCATTCATATCTGTTGCAATAATAAAATAGCAGTCCTTGCCGTTTTCGTCCTTACCTGAAAGAATGTAAGGGTCACGCACACAGCCTGTGCCCATTGTCTGGTCAATAATTGCCTCGTTGTTGTTGAGAGCTTCAAAGTTGTAGCCGTCTGTGCTTACTGCAAGGTGAATTGTCTGCTCATCAACCTCGTTACCCACAAAGTAACAGAAAAGATACGCACCCTCTCTGCTGATAGCAGGAATTGTGTAATCGTTAAAAATATAGTTGAAGAGTGTAAGGGGCAGCATAACAAATGCTGTCAGGTATCGCATAAAGGTAAGCTTTGTCATAAGTTTATCTCCTTAAATGTTTTTTATAATTCTATCATAACTCTTAAGAAAAAACAAGAATTAAACTGCCAACTTAGAAAATAAACTTACGGTTTTATTACATTCTTAAAAAATATTCACAAACTTATTGAATTTTAATTTCCGATGGTATATAATTGAGTTACCAAAAAAAGGAGGAATTGATTATGGCAGACTTTTTTAAGCAGATTGAAATGATTTTCACAGACCTTTGGAATTACTTCTACGTTTTCCTTTGCAACTTATGGGATGAAAAAGTAGACGAAGAGCTTATCGTTAAATAAAATCAAAAAAGCTTTGGCTGTTTCTTAATGAGACAGCCATTTCTTATAAGGTGACTGATATGATTAAAGAATATCTTGAAATAGGCAAAATAACAAGCACTCACGGCATCAGAGGCGAGGTAAGAATTGAGCCCTGGTGCGACAGCCCTGAATTTCTTAAAAAATTCAAGGTGCTCTATTATGACAAAAACGGTGAAAAGCCTTTAAAAATTGCATCACGCCCTCACGGTCATATGGCTATTGCAAAAATTGAAGGCGTTGATAATATAGAAGAGGCTTCAAAACTCCGTAATAAGGTGCTTTATATGAAGCGCAGTGATGCTAAGCTTCCCAAGGGCAAATACTTTATTGCAGAGCTTATTGACTGCAAGGTTATTGATGCAGACAACGAAGAAAAAGCTTACGGTGTACTCAGCGATGTTTCGGAAACAGGTGCCAATGATGTATGGCATATCAGATCTGAAGACGGCAAAGAGTATCTTATTCCCGCTATTCCTCCCGTTGTTATTTCAACAGATGTTGAGGAAGGCGTAATTAAAATCAGACCCCTGAAAGGTATTTTTGAAGATGAGAATTGACATACTTACTCTTTTTCCCGAAATGTGCGAAACCGTACTCTCTGAAAGCATTATCGGCAGAGCACGAAGTGAGGGCAAGGTTGAAATAAACTGCAGACAAATCCGCGATTACAGCACCGACAAGCACCACAGAGTTGACGATACTCCTTACGGTGGCGGTATGGGTATGGTTATGCAGGTGCAGCCCATTTACGACTGCTATATGAGTCTTTGCCAGGATATCGGCAAGAAGCCACACCTTATTTTTATGTCACCTCAGGGCAAGGTGCTTACCCAGAAAAGGGTTAAAGAGCTCGCTCAGATGGAGAATGTTGCAATTCTCTGCGGTCACTACGAGGGTGTTGATGAAAGAGTTATTGAGGAAATTGTTGACGAAGAAATTTCCGTCGGTGACTATGTTCTTACAGGCGGTGAGCTGCCTGCACTTATTGTTGCCGACAGCATTTCGAGAATGCTTCCCGGTGTGCTTAAAAATGATGAAGCCTACACCGAAGAAAGCCACTACAACTCTCTTCTTGAATATCCTCAGTACACAAGACCCTTTGAGTGGCACGGAAAGGCTGTTCCGGATATACTGATATCAGGACACCATGAAAACATAAATAAATTCCGCCGTGAGGAAAGCCTTAAAAGAACCTATCTCAGACGTCCTGAGCTTTTAAGCAAGGCGGAGCTTTCAAAGAAGGATATTGCTTTTCTTTCAGCGTTCAAAAAATCACTTAAGGAATCCGAATAACAGCCAGAATGGCACAATAATTGTAGATTCAACCATAAAATTATCCCTTATCTTGTGCAGTGTGCTCTTACCTTAAAACAAATTATAGTTAAATTGCACAAAAACAATATGCAAAAATTAGTAATGTTTAGGGTTGTAAACGAAATCAAGCAAAGTGATTTTTTTTCATTGACGAAGAAAAGTTTTGTGGTATAATATGTAGGTAAACCAATAGGCAAAAATCTACTAAACTAAACAATGTGGGAGATTACAGATATGTTTGTTAAAGATGTAAAAGTTCAGAATCAGGTAGGTCTTCACGCTCGTCCTGCTACTTTCTTTATCCAGAAGGCTAACGAATTCAAGTCATCAATCTGGGTTGAGAAGGAAGAAAGAAGAGTAAACGCTAAGAGCCTTCTCGGTGTTCTTTCACTCGGCATTATGGGTGGCACAGATATCCGCATCATCGCTGGCGGTCCCGACGAAGAACAGGCTGTTGAAGAACTTGTTAAGCTTGTTGAATCAGGCTTCACAGACTAAGAATAACAAAACAAAAAGCAGGTTATGTACCTGCTTTTTTTATTACCGTAAAATCCAACAAAAATACCACTTGACACTGACAGCCAAGTGGTATATAATATAATCACAAGGTAACCGATTAAAGCGGTTAGCCGTTGTTGTTATTCAAAAAATTATTTGAACAACCGTCACTTTGCCGAGTGGCGGTTGTTACTTTTCGTTTTAATATGTATGGTAAAAGTAAATTTACCTATATGGAACGTCAATGTAACGGGCATAATCTCCACCTCCTTTCAGGAAGTGAATCAGCCAACCGCCTTGTATCGCCTCACGATTATATCGCCACCATTATAGATAAATCAATTAGTTTTGTCAAGATGTAACAACTCTGCACCTTGTTCGTTTACAGATTAAGCTTCATCTGTATTTCTTCAGCTCCTCTTTTTGTGAGGGGCTTATTTTTCTGCTTTCTACAGCCTTCTGAATGGCTTTTCTGTGAACCCATAAACTGAGTCGCCTTTCTTTTATAAAGGGCAGAATGGCGTCATATTGCTTACTTAAGGCTTCAGCAAAATACCAGGCAACCATCATTTTCACATAATACTCATCGCTTCTGATTTCTGCAACCCTTTTGGGATACTCTGAAGAGAATTTATCACCGAGAAAGTGCCTCATAAGCACACCTATGCCGTATCTTACGGTGTAGGTGTCTTTGCTTTCTATCCACTGATAAGCCTTTATGAGAAGCTTTTCCGGCTCACTTCTGAGCACCTCAGGGTTCATCATATCACAGGTTGCCCAATTATCCACAAAAGGCAGAAAGCGGTCAAGCTCCTCTATGCATTTATCGAAGTCGGTTATTTTTTCAATAAAGGCTGCGTGAAGGTTATCCTCCTCATAGTAGATATGCGGCAGATTTTTCATAAACTCCTCCGCCCTGCCCTCTTTCCAAAGCCTTGCTGAAAGTTTACGAAGCTCAGGTGTACGAACACCTATAACCTTATTTGTATTTACCGTAGGCATAAGAGCGCACTGAAACTTTTTGTAGCCTTCGTCCTTTAATGAAAACAGTTTTTCTCTTATTTCGTTCATGCTTCAATCACCAGACCAACCTTAAGCTGACGGCACTTTTCACCGAGAGCTCCCGAGAGAATCTCAAAGGCTTTTTTACCTGTACAGTGTCCTGTGTAAATCAGCTCTATGCCTGTTTCTTCAATTCTCTTTGCAAGAGAAAGCACCTCACTGTCAGAGGACTGATAAAGATGAAAGCCACCGATAAGAGCGTATATTTTCTTCTGAGGGAAGGTTGAAGCAACCTCTTTTATAATGTTATCTGCACCACCGTGACAACAGCTGTTGAAAATTACGAGACCCTTTTCGGTATCAATCACAAGGCTCTGCTCGTGGTCAAAGCCGTCGTAGCTCCATTTTCTGCCGTTTTTCTGAAAAAGTCCGTTCTTTTTGCCGTATTCGCTGTAATCA
>JBGVFK010000072.1:0-17452 GCA_045121075.1 Acutalibacteraceae bacterium
TCTCGCACTCATTAGGTCACCAATTTACAGTCAGCAGCCCACATAGTCCGCTACAGGTAAAATTAAAAGCAAAGAATCCCTCTTTATGTTGTTTAGTAGTAGTTAAGTGGAGCCTTACCGAAAAATATTTGTGTATTTAAATTTGTACTATGTACGGTAGAACTTTAGTAAAAACTAACAGAGTGATAAAGACCTGCGAACTCGTCCGTAGGTCAAGCGACTGATTTTATGAAAGGTTGTTTTAAATTGAGCTTTACACTGCCGACTATCTAATGGAATATCTGTAGTAATGCAAAAATTATCGTAAGATAAAGCCTTGCTTCTTCAACCACGGTGAGCAGAAAGGAATACCGAGTAAAAGAGATAAAGTAGGTGTGGCGATAATTTTTGCCCTACGGCTAATTCCACCGCCCCAAGCGTGCTTTTGCTTACTTTTGCCACAATCGGCAAAAGTAAGTGCCCACCGCACAGGTGAGCACCGCATAAAAGCATCGTAGAACATAAAGGTGGGAAAAATCAACTTGCCAATAAAAACAAAGTGCCCACCGGACAGGTGAGCACATTTCTCGAAAGTCCCTTAAAATTCAAGCTGCTTTTCGGTGAGCTGTTCTGCACTGATAAACGGCAGAACAACAGTGAAATCGGTATAATCCGTATTGCTTGAGGCTCTTATTGTGCCTCCGTGAAGCTCAACAATCTGCTTTGCAATTGCAAGACCAAGACCTGATCCGCCTGTTTCAGAGCTTCGTGAAGAGTCGGCACGGTAGAATTTGTCAAAAATCTTTTCAAGCTTATCTCTCGGAATTTCGTCGCACTGATTGCGGAATTTGATAATAACTCTGCCGTTTCTGACTCTTGAACCAACAAGTATGGTTGAGCTTTCGTAAGAGTAATTTACAGCGTTTTTGAGAAGATTATCAATAACCCTTGCAAGCTTGTCGGAGTCGGCATACATAAGAATCTTTTCGGGTATATCAATGTCAATCTGAAGGTCCTTTTCGGAAAGCATAGGATAAAACTCGTCAGCAATCTGCTCCATCATCATACCAAGATCAATGCGGTTTTTCTGCAGCTGAACGGTGTTGATGTTGAATCGTGTGATTTCAAAAAACTCTGTTATAAGCTGTTCAAGACGGTAAGCCTTGTCAAGGGCAATGCCTGTAAATTTTGCTCTCTGACTCTGAGTGAGCTCAGGGCACTCTTCAAGAAGTGTGAGGTAGCCGATAACGCTTGTTAGCGGTGTTTTAAGGTCGTGGGCAAGATACATAACAAGGTCGTTTTTCTTGCTTTCAAGCTGTGCTGCAATGCTCTTGCTCTGAGCAATTTCAAGCTGAATATCCTTAAGCTTCAGCTCTACCTCAGAGTAGCTTTTTGAAAAAGATGCGACATTTGTTCCACTGTCAAGAAAAGCGTTAAGGCTTTTATATGTTTTGTTAAAGTTAATAAGTGTAGTGACAGAAAAGAAAAAGCAGTTAAAAATAAAAACAAAGAAGAAACAGATGAAGATGAGAATAAAGCTATTGTCTGTTATAAATTCAGCAAGAGCAGTGTTCAGCTTACCTTCAAGAAACTCAAACAGAAGCTTATAATGCTTGGCGTTTCCGCTGAAATAAAGGTAGCTGATTATGTAGCATACGGTTATTGCACCGAGACCGATGAGGTTGTTTCTCAGAAAATCGGTTACAACCTTGTTGGCAACGCTGCTTAAGGCAGGCTTCTTTTTTCGCGACGGCTTTTTCTTTATGGCCGTTTTTTCAGTTTTACTTTTCAATTTTATATCCAACTCCCCAGACGGTTTTAATGAACTTCGGCTCTCTCGGACGCTCGTGCATTTTTTCTCTTATTCGCCTTATATGTACCATAACTGTGTTGTTGCTGTCAAGATATTCTTCGCCCCAAACCTTTTCAAAAACCTCCTTTGTGGAAACGACCTTACCTGCATTTTCGCAAAGAAGAAGCACAATTCCGAATTCAAGAGGTGTAAGGTTAAGCTTTTCACCGTAAAGGGTGCAGGTGTGGGTAGTGCGGTTGATTTCAAGACCACCGGGAATTTCAATAATATCGCTGTTTTCGCTTTCGGCTTCGTTATACTGATGATAGCGCCTTAGCTGAGCCTTTACCCTTGCAACAAGTTCAAGAGGGTTAAAGGGCTTTGTTACATAATCGTCAGCGCCAAGGCTGAGACCTGAAATTCTGTCGGTAAAGCCTGTTTTTGCTGTAAGCATAATTACGGGATAGGTTTTGCTGTGGCGGATTTTTGAGCAAAGAGCAAAGCCGTCAATATCAGGCAGCATAACATCGAGAATGGCTAAATCAAAATCTTCGGCTTCAATATAATCATAGGCTTCCTTTCCGCTGTTTGCTTTAACAACAGAGAAGCCTTCATTCATAAGATAAACCTCAATGAGGTCGGCAATTTCTTTTTCGTCGTCTACAATAAGAACTTTCATTGATTTTTTTCACCTCAAGGAAAGTATACCACAAATAAAATGCGTTTTAAAGATTTCAATTCTTAAGATTATCTTAAGATATTGGCCGAATCTTAGGTAAAGAGTGTAATAAAAATATTAATAAATCTTAAAAGGCTTTATTTTCTTGGAATTTTGTATTATTATGTAATATGAGAAGGTTTAAACATAAATTAAAGGACGGTGCGGTTATGAGTAAAATTCTTATTGTCGATGATGATGTATCTATCGCTCAGCTTCTTTCAGATGCTCTTGAGGATGAGGGCTTTGAAACTATTGTTAAAAATGATTCCAAAAGTGCGTTTGACTATATTATGAATGAAGGCAGCAGCATTTCTCTTATTACCCTTGATATTATGATGCCCGAGCTTTCAGGTATGGATCTTTGCAGATACATCAGAAACAGAGTAAGTTGTCCCATTATCTTTATTTCCGCAAAGGGTGAGTCAGCTGACGCTATGGCAGGTCTTGAAGCAGGCGGCGATGACTATATTGCAAAGCCTTTTGTTGTTGAAGAGCTTGTTGCAAGAGTAAAGGCTCATCTCAGACGAGAAATGAGAAACATCAGAGAGGTTGAAGACGGTGTAATCAAGGTTGGCGATATTGAGCTTAACACCGGATCCTTTGAGGTTTATAAAAACGGTGAAATAGTTTATCTTTCAACAAGAGAGTTTCAGCTTCTTCAGTACCTTATGGAAAACGCAGGCAAGGTGCTTACAAGAGAGCAGATTTTCGACCAGGTCTGGAATACTGAATTCGGTGATATGGGTACTGTTGCAGTTAACATCAAAAGCATAAGAGACAAAATTGACCCCAACAACGAATACATCAAAACCGTGTGGGGTGTAGGCTATAAGTTTGTGAAGGTAACAAGATGATAAGAAAAAAAGGTAGATTGAACTTTCTGGTTGTTGCTGTGCTGATTGCAGTGAATATTCTTTTTGCTTATTTTTACAATACATCAGTAAGACGTGTGGTTGCTCAGGTGGCGCACAATGACTATATTTCACTTCAGAGTCAGAATGATATTATTATCGACAGACTGAAGGCAGAAAAGGATATGTCCTCCTGGGAAAGCATATTGGGTGAATACCAGGAAAATATTATGATTTTCGATAAGTTCGGACAGGTTGTTGCAAAGTCGGAAAGCAGCAAATTTTCTCCGATAGATTCAAAGGTAAGAACACCCTTTGAGTATAAGGGTGAGGCTTATCTTATCCGAAGCTCTGTTTATCTGCTTCGTGATTATATAAAAAACCCGAAGGGCGTTACGCTCTTTGTTATTGTTGAAATTTTGCTTGTGCTTATGGCACTGACTATTTTCGTGCTCATTGTTTACGGCTTTCTCGTCAGACCGTTCCGTATGATATATAATGCAATTGAAGAATATGACCATAACGGCACGATAATGGAGCTTAAGCTTAAGGGTTTTGCAGGCAGAGTTTACCGTCGCTTTTACATAATGGCAAAAAAGGTTGAAGGACAGCAGATGAATCAGCGAAGAATAATTGCTTCAATTTCTCACGATATAAAAACACCGCTCACCTCCATTATGGGCTACAGTGAGCAGCTTAAGAAGGGTAACCTTTCTGAGGAAAGAAGACAGAGATATCTCAGTACAGTTTATGATAAGGCTGTTGATATTCACAATCTTGTTGATGAATTTGACGAGTATCTTGAATCTAACATTGCCTACGGTATCAATAAGACGGTTATCAGTGTTGATAAAATTGAACAATGTATAATGAAGGATTACTCTGACGACTTCGTACAGGCAGGAATTGATTTTAAAATTATAAATCGTGCAGATAAAGATGCAGAAATTCTTGCTGACTCTCAGAGATTAAAGAGAGTTTGCAATAACATTATTACAAACAGCATAAAGCATTTCAAGGGTGAAGAAAAGAAAATCAGACTCTTAATTACCTCAGACTATGAAACAGTCAGATTTAAATTCAGCGATAACGGTGAGGGTGTGCCCGAAGAAAAAATGGGTATGATTTTTGAGCCCCTTTACACCTCTGATGAGGGCAGAAAGGTAGCCGGTCTCGGTCTTGCAATCTGCCGTGAAATTGTTGAAGTGCATAACGGCATAATTTATGCTGAAAAATCAGATATGGGAGGTCTTGCAGTTTGCATTGAGCTTCCCAGGGAATGAGGGGAAAATGACACTTAAAAAGAATGACGACATAAGGCTCGAAATAACAACTCTGACAAATCAGGGCAGCGGTCTCGGACGATATAACGACGAGGTGGTTTTTGTTGACTCGGCGGTGCCGGGTGATACACTTGATGTGCACATAATCAAGGTCAGCAAAAATTACGCCATCGGCAAAATCAACAAGGTTATCAAGCCTTCAAAGGACCGCATTGTCAGCGACTGTGATGTAAGCACCCGTTGTGGCGGCTGCGCATACAGACATATGAAGTACGAAGCAGAGCTTCTTGAAAAGAAGAAGTATGTGGGCGATGTGCTTCAGCGAATCGGCGGAGTTGATATTCAGCCTGAAGAAATTCTTTCAATTGAAAAGCCTGAGGCCTACCGCAACAAGGCTCTTATACCTGTTGGTCTCGACGAAAATGGTAATGTGGTAACAGGCTTTTATTCAAGAAAAACCCACAGAATTATTGACTGTGACAACTGCAAATTACAGATGGAGGAGTTTTCTCCTATCATAAAGGCTGTTAAAAGATATATTCTTGAAAATCCCGTAACAATTTATAACGAGGAGACTCACAAGGGTCTTATCCGACACATTTATCTCAGACGAGGCAGAAACACGGGAGATATTATGGTGTGTCTTGTTGTTAACGGTGACAACATTCCCTCAAAGCAGAAGCTTATTGACCTTCTTATTGAAGCAGACAGCAACATAAAGTCAATTGTGCTCAATGTAAACCGTGAAAAGACCAATGTTGTGCTTGGCACGAGGACAATTACTCTCTGGGGTGAGGACACAATTGAGGACATTCTCTGCGGTCTCAGATTCAGAATTTCACCTCTTTCCTTCTATCAGGTAAATCCCGAGGGCACAGAGCTTCTTTACAGAAGAGCTAAGGATTATGCTGAGCTTAAGGATGGCGACATTCTTCTTGATATGTACTGCGGTGCAGGTACAATCGGTCTTTCAATGGCAGATAAGGCAAAGGAAATTATCGGTGTGGAGATTATTTCCGAGGCAATTGAAAATGCAAAGGAAAACGCTTCACTCAACGGCATAGAAAACACCCGATTCATCTGTGCAGATGCTTCAGGTGCAGCAAAGGAGCTGCTTTCAGAGGGCATAAAGCCCGATGTTGTTGTGCTTGACCCTCCGAGAAAGGGCTGCTCAAAGGATGTTATTGACGCAGTTGCTGGCATGAACCCACAGAGAATAGTTTATGTTTCTTGTGATGCGGCTTCACTCTCTAGGGACTGTGCACTTTTCCGTGAGGTTGGCTATGAGGTTACAAAAGTGACAGCTGTTGATATGTTTCCGAGAACGATTCATGTGGAGACGGTGGTACAGCTTTGCAGGAAATAAACATTATGATAAAGGCTGTCGGTTTTATCCGACAGCCTTAAATATTTGCTGTTAAAACACAGGTTTTGAACATCTAAATTCAACAGGCTTAATGTATGTGAGTCTGGGTGAATCGTCAAATTCCTTTGTTGTGTTTGCGTGGTAAACCATATAGATGTCTCCGTTTTCTCTGTAAAGAAAGCTACAGTGACCGGGAGAGTAAATCTCTCTGAGTGGGTCTTGCTTCATTACGCTTGTAAGGCTCTTTGACCAGCTCTTTTTGTTCATCACATCGTCGCCCTTAAGGGTGAGCATACCGAGGCAGTAGTTGTCTGAGCTGAAGCCGCTTGCGGAATAGAGGATGAAAATATCGTCACCGTTATAGAGCACTGCAGGAGCCTCGTTTACTGACCAGCCCTTCTTTTCAAAGGGGAGAGTGGGCTTTGAAAGAATTGTGCAGTTGTGGTTGCCGTTTTCATCGGCTTTGAGTGTGTAGGGGTTTTCCATTTCGCAAATCTGCAGATTCTGATAGCCGGTGTACATATATGCGGAATAAACAAAGTAAAGCTTACCGTCCTTCTTAAGGTAGGTGCCGTCAATTGTGTTAAGTCCGTTTGGTGCGATGATGCCCATAAACTCATAATCACCGTAAATATCCTCGGTTTTACTTCTCAGTATAAATGAGTAGCGGTAGTAGTCGGAAAGAATGTCACTATCCTTCCCCTCGGGCATTGAGCCCTTCGGCACTGCGTTTTCATCAAACAGTGCGCAGGAAATGATATACCATCTGTCATCAATCTTGTGGATTTCAGGTGCCCAGATGTCACCCTTTGTGCCGTGTTCACCTGCCCAGAAAACAGTTTTAGCCTTTTTAACTGTAGCATCATCAAAGCTTTCAATCTGCTTGATGTCGATTCCGCCACCGGTGGTGTAGGTGTAATAAAACTCACCCTCAGCCTCAACTATAAAGGGGTCACCGCCATTGTCGGGGTCAATGGGCTTATCGTATTCGCTGGGATTGAAAAGTCCTAAAAAGGCAAGCACTGCTGCAATTGATGCAATAAGCGATTTCATAAATTGTGTCATAATATTTTCTCCTTGTTGTTTATAATTGCATATTAACATATATCTTTCAAAAATTCAATCTTTAAGCCTGTTAAGATTATTTAATTAATATGGCAAAAAAAGTTAACATTAAAACCAAAAATCACACAAAGAGTTCACATCAGAATTATTGACAAAAATGTTTTTAGGTGTTAGTATATAACAGTACATTAATACAGTTAATATTTTTTAAAAAGGAGTTTTGAAAATGAACAGAAATTTCAAAAAAGTTATGGCACTTGTTCTTGCAGTGCTTACATTAGCTTCATGTTTCTCAACTGTAAGTTTTGCTGCAACAAGTTATCCTGGTCATGAAAATCATTTAATACAAGTTGTACCTGCAGTAGCTGCAACAACTTGTACAGATGGTAGCACAGAAGGCGTTAAATGTATAGCTTGTGAAGGACCACAGCTCAAAGTCGTTTGGATTATTGAGCCTCAGGTTGTAAAAGCTGCTCATGTTCCCGGTGAATGGGAATATCTTGATGGTAAAGTACCTACAAATTGTACTGATGGCTATGTAATGGTTAAAAAATGCAAGAGCTGTGGTGTTGAAGTTGCAGATAGAAAGACAATTGTTGAACACAACTACAAGACTGATAAAACTGATCAACCCTACTGCGATGTTGTAGGTACGGTTTACAAGACATGTTCAGTTTGCGGTGACAAGGTTACACAGCCTGCAGAAGTAAGAGAACACGTATGGAAGAACTGGGAAACTCAGGTTGTTGGCACATGTACTCTTGACGGTGTTGAAACACGCAGATGCAGCAATTGTCTCAGAACTGAAGAAAAGGTAAATAAGGCTCCCGGCCATAATTATGTTATTGTTGATGCAGGTAAGACTCCTACATGTAAGGAAGAAGGCAGCACAGCTAAGAAGGCTTGCAACAACTGTGGTGACGTAATTCCCGGCTCAACACTCAGCAAGAAGAAACACGTTGACAGCGACAACGATAATTACTGCGATTCATGTGATCTTTACATCACTGAGGAAATGCCCGAAGGCTGCGATTGTCCTTGCCACCAGAAGAGCGGTATCCGTAAGGTATTATTTGATATTGCAATTTTCTTCCTCAGCCTCTTTAAGATTGGTGCAACCTGCGGATGCGGTGCAGTTCACTACGAAGCAAGAGATTTATTCTGATAATTAAAAATTATGTTGCTGCAGAAACTAAGCTTTCTGCAGCACTTTTTTTGGTTTAAAGCTTTTAAAGAATAAAAAAATCGAAAAAACTATTGATTTAAAATGTAAAATATGTTAACATCTTAAGCAATATGTAAACTTCAACAAGTTAAACGATGAAGGAGAAAAAAGGAGAGAATATCGTTTTGAACTTTGGTAAATATCTTGAAAAGTGTCTTAAAAGCCACGACATAAGTCTCAATTCAGCAGCTAATATGCTTGGTCTCAACAGAGGTGACCTTTATCATATAATTGATTCAAAGCGCAAGCTGAAGCCTGAAGCCTTTAAGACTCTTATTGAAACAATCGGTTTCAGCGCGGAAGAGAAAAGAAAGTTGACCAAACTGTTCTTTTCTTCTTTTTACGGTGAAAAGAACTTTGAAAGAATGGAATATATCATTGAAAGCCTGAACTCTTTCAGTGACAGCCTTAAAATAAAAGAATTAAAAATAGCATCATTTGATAAAAAGACTGCTCTTGCCGATAAGAATGAAATTCTTTCAGCAGTAAAATACATCTGCTGTGAAAACGGTGAAGAGGATATTGTTACCAACTATCCTTTTGAAAACAAGAAGATGGATACACTTATTTACAATTGCTGCAGACAAGGCAAAATCACAAAGCTTGAGCATATTGTAACGCTTGGTGCTGACAGCAGCAATATTGATAATCTCAAGGTGCTGTTCTCAGCGTTGAAATTTTTCTATGAAAAACATTTTCTGCACTGTTATTATTCAGACCTTGAAGCAGAAGCTAAAACTCTTTATCCCTATTTTGTTGCGGGTCATAACTGTGCTGTGCTTTTCAATGAGAAAAACGGAATTTTCATTGATGACGAAGATGCAACTGAGGATATCAGAAAAAGAGCAGAGAAGATGCTTGGTGAATGTATTCAGCTTGGTGATCATCTGCCGGATATATTTGATCTTAAGGATACCTATGTGGCGGCCGTTATGAACGGTGCTGAAATTTACGAGATTTGTCCTATTCCTTGTCTTATGTGCTATACAGACCTGGATTTCTTTTATGCAATCAGTAAGCCCGATCTTCCAAACAGGGAATTTCTTGTAAACGTTGCAAATGAGCACTATTCAAATATCAGAAATACCATAAAGTATAACCAGTATATGACTGTTGAAGGCCTTGATTTTCTTTTTAAAGAGAGAGAATGTCTGGAGATGCCTGCTGAATATGCTGACAGAATTCCTAAGGAAACTTTGAAAAAGCTTTATGAAAGACTTTATGAAGCTGTAAAAACAAACGATGCGCGCATTCTTGACACCAAAAAGCTGAATGTCCCCACAAATCTTCAAATTGAAATTACTGCAAACGGAGCGCTTGTTTACGGGTACATTTTCCACGAGGGCGAAAACACAGAAAAGCCCTTCCTTGTTGTGGTGGATGATAAATCACTTGTTGAAAGCTTCAGAAGCTTTTTCGATTATCTTGATCGCGGTGACTTCATTTATCCTAAAGAGGTTGCACTGAGTTATATCAGCAATCGAATTGTTTCCCTTGATTATTGATTATCAGGAATAATGTTTTATGTTGCTGAAGTGTTGCATTAAAAAATCTTTTTGTGAAGCAATTGAAAAAATAAGTCATATATATTAGAATGATATAAACCGCCGGAGTTTTATAATCAGCTTTTTCACACCTTCTGATTTTCTGGCGGAACACCCAAAAAATTACTGCCCTCGGGAAAAATCCTGAGGGCAGATTTCTTATTTTATAACCATGATTTTTTCAATTCCGTAATGGCTGAATGCCCTTGCGGTTTTTTCTGTAATAATTTCACCGCTTACTGCAACGGGAATTGCAGGAGGGCAGGAAACTGTAGGCACAGCACAGATTCTGCCGATTGCTTCGCTTACTGCAATCTCTTCTGTAGGTGAAAAAACTGCCTTTCGGATTGAAACTGCTTGTGTGGGTGCTTTTTCAATTTGAACAGAGTTTTCTTCAATAGCCTTTCTTCTTTCAACAAAGGAGAAGGCTTTTTTTATTTTGTCAAAGTCACTGTCTTCCGATTCAGCTGAGAACATCATTACAAGATAATCTCTGTCGTAAAATTCGCAGAAAATATTGTGCTTTTTAAGTAAGTCAGAAAGCTCATAGCCTGTGTATCCGTAAGAAAGCGGAGATAGGGTTATTTTCAGTTTTTCGCTTCCTTCAAGAGTGAATCCTTTTTCAGTAAGAAAGCCCTTTAATTCATCGGTTTTGCTGATAGCCTTAAGGAGCCTTTCTCTGTAATCAGAACTAAGATAATTATTGCAAAGGTCAAGGGATTGAAGAATCAGATAAGACGGACTTGTTGAAGCGAAAAGTGAAAGTGCTGCACGGGCATTTTCAAAAAAGCTGTCAGGTGCATTCTCTGAAATGTGCAGATAAGCACCGCCTGTAAGAACGGGAAGGGTTTTATGTGCCGAATCGCAGCACATTGAAGCACCAAGGTTTATGGGATGCTTGCTTTCGGGAAGAAAGTTGAGATAAGCACCGTGAGCGTTATCTACAAGCAAGGGTATATCGTAAGCCTTGCAGACCTCACTTATACTCTCTATATCGAGCATATTGCCAAGATAATCGGGAGAGGTGAGATAAACTGCACAAGGTTTTCTGTCTGCTTTGTCTATGGCACTTTTTACATCTTTGGTAGTTATTCTGCAGGAACAAAGGTGAGAAGAGCCTTCCTCAAAAATCCACCTTACCTCACAGTCGGAAAGTGCTGCAGCATAAATGAAAGCCTTATGCACATTTCTCTGGGCAAGAATAAGAGGCTTTTCCTTGCCGAGACAAGCAAGATAAACCATAGCTCGGATACAAAGTGAGGAGCCCTCCGTACTGTAGAAGGTGTGCCTTGTGCCGAAAAGAGAGGAAGCATTGTTTTCGCTTTCTTCAATTATGCCATCAGGTGAGTAGAGCACATCTGCACCGTCAATTTCGGTTATGTCGTACTTTTCAGCACCGAGAAAGCTTTTGCCCTTATGTCCGGGCATATGAGCCCTTATGGCTTTTTTATCTTCATAACCTTTTACAAAGTCAACTATGGGAGTTTTCATTCTTCCTCAGCCTCAGCGATATTCATCATAATTGCGCATTCGATTCTCTTCTTGAAAAGCTCGCAGCCGTATTTGTAAATTCCGTTTACACTGCCTGTTGCGTGATATGAGTTTGCAGCACAACCGCCTGAGCAGTAAAGCTTTGCCCAACAGTCACGGCATTCTTCTCTTGAATATGCGTTGCAAAGACGGAACTTATCCTGAACCTCAGGCTTCTGTACGCCGTCCCAGATATTGCCGAGACAATATTCCTCTTCACCTACGAACTGATGGCAGGGGTAAAGCTCACCCTTGGGAGTAACTGCCATATATTCAGTGCCTGAACCGCAGCCGCTGATTCTCTTATAGATGCAAGGTCCGTTTTTAAGGTCAAGCATATAGTGGTAGAAGGTGAAGCCGTCACCGGCCTTTCTGCGTCTGATCATCTCTTTTGCAAGAATTTCGTACTGCTCGAAAAGTACAGGTAAATCCTCATCGGTAAGAGCTGAAGGGCTGTCAGGTGAGCAGACAACGGGCTCCATGCTGAGCTCCTTGAAGCCAAGGTCAGCCATATGGAAAATGTCTTCAGTGAAGTCTGTGTTGAAGTGAGTAAAGGTGCCACGCATATAGTAGTTTTTGCCGTCACGGCTGTCCACAAGCTTTTTGAATTTGGGAAGAATCTTATCGTAGCTGCCCTTACCTGCGTAGTCTACTCTGAATTTATCGTGAACATCTTTTCTGCCGTCAAGGCTGAGAACAACGTTGCTCATTTCCTTGTTTGCAAATTCAATTACCTCGTCGTCAATAAGCACACCGTTTGTGGTGAGAGTGAAACGGAAGTTTTTGTTCTTTTCCTTTTCGATGCTTCTTGCATATTCAACAAGCTGCTTGACAACCTCCCAGTTTAAAAGAGGCTCACCGCCGAAAAAGTCAACCTCAAGGTTGCGTCTTGTGCCTGAGTTTTCAATAAGAAAATCGAAGGCACGCTTACCGGTTTCAAAGCTCATAAGAGCATCCTTGCCGTGATACTTGCCCTGACCTGCAAAGCAGTATGAGCAGGCAAGGTTGCATGAATGTGCAACATGAAGGCAAAGAGCCTTGATTACTTTTGAGTTGTTCTTGAAATTATAAGCAAGCTCCTCAAACTTATCCTCAGAAAAGAGCTTTCCTGCTTCTTCAAGAGCCTTTACATCCTCAAGGCAGAGGAGAATTTCTTCTCTTGTTACATCGGGAAGGTGAGAGTATCTTTCGAGAATAACTGAAACGATTTCCTCCTCGGTGTGAGTTTTGTACATTTCAATAATATCATAAGCTACCTCGTCAACTGTGTGCACACTGCCGCTGCAGGTGTCAAGAACAATGTTGTAGCCGTTTAATTTATACTGATGAACCATAGTATTACTATCCTTTTCAGAAGTTGATTTTTAAGATTGGCTCATTAAGATGCAGAAGGCGTTTTTGCGTCCCCGAAGGCGTATACCGATACTCCGAGCGGGCGAAAAAACGTCTAAAAAAGCAGAACAAGTGTTCAGAAATTACAAGACAGGTACTTTCAATGCAAAAAACAATTGAAAATACCTGTTCTGCTTTTTGTTCTGCGCTTAATGTGACAATCGACTTATTTGTTGTTTTCGCACTGCTGGTTTGCAACACCGCATGATGTCTTGCAAGCTGACTGGCATGATGTCTGGCATTCGCCGCAGCCACCGTTCTTAACAGTGTTCTTGATATCTTTTGTTTCGATAGTCTTGATTCTGTTCATTGCTTTTTCCTCCGTTAAAAGGTATTTTTTATCCACATAATAATATCACAAGAGTATATAAATGTCAATTGTTAGCGGATAAAAAAATGATGCTGTAAAAAAGATAATCAGATTTGCTTGTGAATTAACAACTTATTAACAGAAGTAAGTAAATTTATTGCTAAAATATATAGTTGAAAACCATTATATTTTTCAGGAGGAGATACCTATGCGCAACATTAAAATAATTAATGACAACTGGCTTTTCTCAAAAGAAGCAAAAGCTGCACCTGCTGTGCTTCCCACAGATTGGGAGCAGAAGAATCTTCCCTACACATGGAATGAAAAAGACGGTCAGGACGGCGGTAACGACTACTACAGAGGCAAGTGCTTTTTCGCAAAGTCACTTTCAAAGGCTGACCTTCCCGAAGGCGAAGAAATCTATCTTCAGTTTGACGGTGTAAACTCAACAGCCGAGGTTTTCTTCAACGGCAAGAGCCTTATTGTTCACCACGGCGGTTACTCAACCTTCAGAGTAAAGCTCAGTGACATCAAGGACGAAAACCTTCTTGTTGTTTCAGCAGACAACACAGCAAATGATTTTGTTTATCCCCAGATGGCTGACTTCACATTCTACGGTGGTATCTACCGTGATGTAAATGTAATCGGTGTGCCCAAGAAGCACTTTGACCTTGATTATTACGGTGCACCCGGTATCAGCGTTACTCCTGTTGTAAAGGGTGACAATGCTGAGGTTACTGCTAAGGCATACTGCGACGGTAAGGTTCGCTTTGAAATTATCGAAGACGGTAAGGTTATTCTTTCAGCTGAGGCTGAAGGTGAAAATCCTGAAGCAAAGATGACAATTGAAAATGTTCACCTCTGGAACGGTCTTGCTGACCCTTATCTTTACACTCTCCGTGCTGTTCTTCTTGATGACGGCAAGGAAATTGATGAACTCAGCACACGCTTCGGCTGCCGCTACTTTGAAGTAGATCCTGAAAAGGGCTTCTTCCTTAACGGTAAGGCTTATCCTCTTCGCGGTGTATCACGCCACCAGGACAGAAACGATATCGGTAACGCTCTTCTTCCTGAGCATCACAAGGAAGACATTGAGCTTATCAAGGAGGTAGGTGCAAACACAATCCGTCTTGCACACTATCAGCATTCACAGGTATTCTACGACCTCTGCGACGAGTACGGTATGGTTCTCTGGGCTGAAATTCCCTATATTTCAAGACATATGCCCAACGGCTTTGAAAACACAAAGACACAGATGAAGGAGCTTGTTGCTCAGAACTACAACCATCCCTCAATTTTCTTCTGGGGTCTTTCAAACGAAATTTCAATCGCAGGCGCAGGTGATGAAAGCCTTATTAACAACCATAAGATGCTTAACGATCTCTGCCACGATATGGACAAGACCCGTCTTACAACTGTTGCAGTTGTATCAATGTGCGGTATTGACGAAGAATATGTTCACATCAGCGACATCGTTTCATACAACCACTACTTCGGCTGGTACGGCGGTAAAACTGAAATGAACGGTCCCTGGTTCGACAACTTCCACGCTAAGTATCCCAAGAAGGCTATCGGTCTCAGTGAGTACGGCTGTGAAGCTCTTAACTGGCACACATCAACTCCCATGCAGGGCGACTACACTGAAGAATATCAGTCATACTACCACGAAGAGCTCATTAAGCAGATCGCTGAAAGACCTTACATCTGGGCAACTCATGTATGGAATATGTTCGACTTTGCAGCTGACGCAAGAAGCGAAGGCGGCGAGGACGGTATGAACCACAAGGGTCTTGTAACCTTCGACAGAAAGTACAAGAAGGACTCCTTCTATGCTTACAAGGCATGGCTCAATCCCGAGCCTATGGTTCACCTTTGCTCAAAGAGATATATCGACAGAGTTGAAGACGTTACAAAGGTAACAGTTTACTCAAACTGCGATGAGGTTGAGCTTTTTGCAAACGGTGTAAGCGTTGGCAAACAGAAGAAAGGTCAGTATCCCTTCTTCTACTTCGATGTTAAGAATGAAGGCGAAACAACACTTAAGGCAGTTGCAGGTGAGCTTTCAGACGAAAGCACAATCCGTAAGGTTGACACACCCAACGAGGCTTACATTCTCAAGGATGAGGGCGATGTAATCAACTGGTTTGAAATCAACACACCCGACGGTTACTTCTCAATCAACGACGAATTCGGTGCAATCTGGGCAACAACCAAGGGTAAGATTGTTCTTCTTAAGGTTGTATTCGACCTTGCAATGAAGATGAAGAACAAGAAAAAGAAGGACGGCAAGGGCGGAGACGTTATGGGCTTCTCACTTGACGGTATCAAGGTTAAGCCTGACATGATCAAGAGCCTCTTCGGTATGATTTCAGGCTTCTCATTCAAGAGAGCTTCATCAATGGTTAAGGGCATCTTCACAAAGGAAGATCTTCTTTCAATCAACGCTAAGCTTAACAAGATTAAGAAGAAATAAGACAAAAATAAGGAGCAGTTCTCGGTGAACTGCTCCTTTAAGTTTAATAAAGCTTATCAGAAAATGATGTGTAACCAAGCTCTTGTGAAGGCTCTTGTAAGGGCTGCGATGATTGTTGTACTAACGAATGTGAAAAGCATAATAACAACTCCTTCGATTAAATTTTACAGGAGCTTTTCTATCCTGCAAGAATATTATACCAAAAAGGAAAGTAGATTTGCAAGGTTTTTCTTAAAACTTTTTAATATTTGTGGTGGGGGTGGGGCGGTAAAAGTCTTTTGTTGACGTTGACTTTTTTCTTTTAAAGGAGTAATATAGGCATATAAACCTAAAGGGGGAAAATTTTATGAAGATTATGAAGAAAATACTGTGTACAGTGCTTGTTGTGGTGCTGTGTCTGACAAGTGCGCCACTTGGTGGGTTTGTTGGACTTGAACTGCCCCAGTGGAATTGGAAGGCGAGTGCGGCAACAGAGGGTTACTATACCTACACCGTAAGAAACGGCAAAGCAACTATTACTGATGTTGATATAGCAATTGAGGGAGACATCTCTATTCCTTCAATGTTGGGTGGTTACAGTGTAACTACTATAGGTGATAATGCTTTTGCTTATTGCTACAGCCTCACAAGTATAACAATCCCGGACAGTGTAACGACTATAGATCAGGAAGCTTTCTATTATTGCGACAGCCTCACAAGTATAACAATCCCGGACAGTGTAATAACAATCGGCTTAGGAGCTTTCTGTTATTGCTACAGCCTCGCAAGTGTAACAATCCCGGACAGTGTAACGACTATAGGTGATGATGCTTTTTATGATTGCTACAGCCTCACAAGTATAGTTGTAGATGCTGATAATTCTGCATACTCAAGTGACAGCAGAGGAGCTCTTTTTGATAAGAATAAAACTATTCTTATTCAATATCCCATTGGTAACACAAATTCATCATACTCAATCCCAGACAGTGTAGCGACTATAGGTGATTTTGCTTTCTCTGGTTGCGACAGCCTCACAAGTATAACAATCCCAGACAGTGTAACGACTATAGGTGCTTATGCTTTCGCTGATTGTAGCAGCCTCACGAGTATAACAATAGGTGACAGTGTAACGACTATAGGTACTTATGCTTTCTATTATTGCGTCAGCCTCACAAGTGTAACTATAGGTGACAGTGTAACAACAATCGGTGTAAGAGCTTTCGATCATTGCCACAGCCTCACAAGTATAACAATCCCGGACAGTGTAACGACTATAGGTGAGTATGCTTTCTATTCTTGTGACAGCCTCACAAGTGTAACTATAGGTGACAGTGTAACGACTATAGGTGATGAAGCTTTCGCTGATTGCGACAGCCTCACAGATGTTTACTATAATGGCACAGAAGAACAATGGAAGAAATTCTATATAAGTTATGGCAACGAACCACTCCTTAATGCAACTATCCACTTTTTAGGCGAAGATGATGACGAACCCGACTCTCCCGACGAACCCAAACCCGACGGCTACAAACTTAAGCTTTGGTCAGACGGTGCATACAGTGACTCAATAGCTGTTGGTGAATCAATCGGCTTTGATGTTTATCTTCTTGAAAACGGTAAGTATCTTGACTGTGAAAGACCTTATGCTGTGTCCTTTGATGTTCAGGGTGTTTTTGAAGTTAGTCAAATCAAACGCTCGACGGATTCAATGTATATTAAGTTGATAGCAATGAAGCCAGGTACAACCAATATGACAATCAGCGATAATGTTACAGGTGCGTATGTTACTGTTAAACTGAAAGCTGATAATAAAATTAAAGCTTTAACATTGTATGAATTTGATGATTCAGCAAAAGAGCAAGATGATATTTTAACCCATTTATATAATCAAAATGGTATATATATCAATGGGTTTAATGTAAATGAAAACAGAGATGGCTCA
>JBGVFK010000073.1:0-3626 GCA_045121075.1 Acutalibacteraceae bacterium
CGGTTAATTTCGGTGTCAATTCCACCAAAGCTTCAACAAGTTGGTCTATCAAATCTGGCAAAATAGACAAAATGCTATCAATAATTTCGGGCAAATTGTCCACAATAGCACCTATCACATCGACTATTCCGCTCAACAATGACGGCAAAAGCGTCTTTATTAGTCCGGGCAATTCCGCTGCAATTTTTGGGAATAATTCAGAAATCAGTTTTACTACGCCATTAAGTGCAACCTCAATCCGAGGTAAAATATTTTCTCCAACAGTTCCAACGCTCTCTACAAACTGGCTTATCAAAGTGTCAAAATCTGCGTTGTCGTTTGCTATTCCAGTTATTAAATTACTCCAAGCCGACTGCATCATTCCGATAGAACCGCTTATTGTAGACGCCGCTTCTTGTGCGGTTGTTCCCGCTATGCCCATTTCCGTTTGCATAACGTTGATTGCCGCAACTATGTTTTCAAATGAAAGACTATTTGCGTTAATGCTTTCATCAATCTTGGCAGCATCTTTTACAAGGCGTTCCATTTCGGATTTAGTGCCACCATAACCGAGTTTTAAGTTGTCAAGCATCGTGTAGTTTTGTTTTGCAAAACCTTGATACGCATTTTGTATGAGTTCCATTGATGTACCCATTTTATTTGCGTTATCGGACATATCGGAAATCGCCATATCAGCGTACTTAGCCGCTTTTGCTGTGTCTCCGTCTAAACTCTGTAACAACGAAGCTGAGAAGCCTGTTACGGTTTCCATATACTGATTAGCTGAAAGACCTGCGGTTTTATATGCGTTGTTCGCATACTTCTCAACCGTTCCTGCACTACCTTTGAATAAGGTTTCAACACCGCCTTTGAGCTGTTCATAGTCTGCATACGCCTGTACAGACGATTTAACGAGAAAACCGACTGCCGTTGTCGCCGCACCTATACCAACAGCTAAAGCTCTGAACGATATACCTGCTAACCGCTTTAACCCTTGCCAAGCCGCTCCACCTGCTTTTTGAGCTATCTCCGTCAATTTGGTTTTGACAGCCGCTAACCCTGCCTTAAGCTTTGCTAAACTTGTCTGAGCTATTTTCTTAAGCCCTGCCACCGCTTTCGTGGTTGCATTTTTGGCTATATCCATAAGATTGTCTTTGGTATTCTTTAGAGAATTTTTTAGGGAAGTAAATTTTTCTTTGGCAATGTCAGAAAAGCCTTTACGCACAGATTTAGTTGTGTCTTTGAGGTCTTTGAAAGAATCTTCAACACCCTCAACACTTCCGTTTGCCGTTTTCTTCAAGTCCTCTAATTCTTTGAGCAAGTCTTTTAGAGGATTGTCGATTATGTCGAAGCTAATCTGCACAACGTCTTGTCTGACTACTTCCTTAGCCATACTCTCACCCCCTAATATAAAGATAAAACCGTGACACTTCTGTCACGGCTCACTTGTTTTTCTGCATTGCTTTTTTATCGGCGGCTATCTGTAAATCGAGTGCTATGTTTGCTTCTTCTGCTTCTTCATAAGTCATTTGATGAAACACTGTATTGTAGTCAAAATAGCCTGACATTACCAACCGCCATAGATACCATTGTTCTCTGACTTTATGCTTTTTCTCAGCTTTACTTCTTGTCTCGAAACTTGCCGAGCATTACCTGCTGTCCCCACTGGATAACTTCTCTGAATTCGTCCATATCCTCGAAATCGTCAATAGTAAGACCTGCAGGTTCAACGATTACGTGTTCAAGAATATATTTGCCGAGCTTTTTGATTGAAAGGTTACCTGTACCGTCAACATAGCTCTCATCAAGAGCGTCAAGACCTGCTGAAAGTCCGTTACACTGACCTACATATTTTTTTCCATAAATAGTTGTTTCTTTCTGATAAGGTTTGAATGCCATAATAGAATTCCTCCAGTTAATAAGAATATAGTTTTTTGAATAGATAAGGGTGAACCCCGAAGAATTCACCCTGCCTTAAGATTATTCTGCTGTGTAGTCGTAAACCTGAAACTCGAAAGTAAGGTCTTCTGCTTCTGCGGCGGCAACAATTTCTGCATAGTTTTTAATTCTTGCAGTTTCACCGCCCATTTTTCTGCCAAGTGTAAGGTTGTTGCACCACAGGGGAGCGATTTTGCCTGACTTAGCACATTCCTTAAGATACTGTACTGAGGGGCTTGTAGCCTGAATGGTAATGCTGATTGTACCTAAATCATTGTTTACCTCATTCATAATTGAGTCGCCCTGAGCACCTACGGAAGAAGAGAAAAATTCCTCGTCTTTTGAGCCTGTAATCATTTCTTCTGCGAAGCCTGTAATGTTTGTGCCGTCAAAGGTCGCAGACCAATCTTTCGCATTGTACTGTGAAAATCTACCCATTGCGTTTTACCTCCCTTAGATAATCATTTCGCCGTTAATCTTAACGGTATGAATTGCACCTGCAAGCTCGAATGAGAATTTACCGCCTGTGTAAATTCTGTTACCTCTGTCCTCTGCACTCATTTCTTCTCTCTTGCGGAAGTTTGTTGAGTAAAGAGGTAAGCCTTCATTTTCAGCAATAATGCCGTTTCTGTAAGCCTTATTAAGAACGCCGACAACTTCTGACTCGATAGTTGCGATACCTGCGTTTGTGTAAGGAATTTTAGGTGCTTTGTTGAGAAGTCTCTGCACTCTGTATTCCATTTGGCTGATAATGAAGTCCATAGAGTCGATAATGTCAATGTATTCACCTGAAGCACACTTGCCTTCGGTTGTTACATTGTCACCGCACTTCTCAATAAGGGTAATACCATTAACCGCATTGATTTCTGAGAGTTCGTTACTTGTAATGTCGAGAGGTTCAATGCCTTTAAGAATAAGGTTCTTATAAGTGAAGCTACCAACTTCCTGACCTGCCGCTTCACCGAGAAGAGCCGCCACAGCGTAAGGATTGCCTGTTACTCCATTCTCATCTGTTGAGGGATACACAAACATTACTGTACGGTCATAACCCAAATCCTTAATGCTCTCAGCCATATCAATATCATCAAGAGTTACAAAATACATCTTGTATTCCTGAGTTTCAATGTATGTAGCAATCTGAAGCTCAGTAGTTGTGTCGCCGTCACCGAGAATGCAGAGAAGCTGTCTCCAATCCTTCTCAACAATTGCGTCAAGAATGCCTGTTGCGTCACCAACGGGAAGTGCAGGTGATTTACTTGCACAGATAGCGATTTCAACAGGAGCATTCTTCTGCATAAACATAAGCTGTGCCGCTTTGTAAATTCCTGACTCTGCGTAATTTGTGCCGTAAGCACCCTCAGCCTTAAGAATATCAGCGACTTCGTTAATGTCTGCACACTTGGTATAAGGGATTTCCACATTCTGCTTAGTAGCAAGAATGAGAGGATAGCCAAAACCAAGACTGCCTGTTGTTGCAACTATGTCAATCTTGACAGTTACATCTAAAAATTTGTTGCCCATAGTCTTTTACCTCCAATGGTTTATAATTTTTCGCAATAATCAAGGCAAACCCAACCCGAAGGTGTTTTACCCCATTTGCCGTTAATTGAAGTGACGGTGAATGTTAATCCTTTCACATAACCGTCTACTTTTTTACCTGCAAGAGTCAGAATTTTCTTCTGAGCCGTTGCAGATAAGTTTTTAAAGGT
>JBGVFK010000074.1:0-13668 GCA_045121075.1 Acutalibacteraceae bacterium
CAGTTGATACAGTAACTTCAGGCTCACAGTTTATGGTGTTTAATTATGAAACACTTAAAGCTTCAACTATGACAGCTGATAACTGTGCTGATTATGAATTTATCGAGCGTCCTGAAGAAGAGCCTACAACAGAAACAAGAGTAGTTTCATTTATGCGATTCTTCACAATGATTATAGAATTCTTCACCAGACTTTTCAGCGGCAACTTTGATTTCAGCGATCTTTTCTGATAAAAATTGACGGAGGTTGATAATTCAACCTCCGTTTTTTTATTCTGTATATTCCTTAGCTCTGAAGCTGTAGCCGTGGTCCTCCATGGCTTTCATATTTTTAAGCACAAAGCCTGCACCCTTTGCTGCACTGTGCTCAGGGTCAGCAGCCCTCATAACCTTTATGCCGAGCTTTTTTGTAAGCACCTTATCAAGTCCGGGAAGCTTTGAAAGTCCGCCGGTAAGTGTGATGCCCTCGTTACAGATGTCGGAATAAAGCTCAGGCGGTGTCTGCTCAAGCACATCCTGAATGCCGTTGAGTATGGCTCTGATATGCTCCTTGAGTGCCTCGTAAACCTCATTTGAAGAAATGCTGAAAACCTTTGGCATACCGCTGAGGTGATCCTTACCCGTTACAGACATTTCAATTTCTTCACTTCTTCTGAAAGCACAGCCAACGGTGTGCTTTATTTTTTTTGCGCTGTGAAGACCGATATCAATGTCTTTTTCTTTTCTTATATACTGACGGATGGATTTGTCCATATCATCACCTGCAACCCTGAGTGAGGTTGCATAGGCTACAGTGCCCATTGTTATAACTGCAATATCAGTTGTGCCGGCACCAAGGTCAATTACCATAACTCCGTGAGGATGCTCAATTGAAAGACCGATTCCGAGAGCTGATAAAACCGGCTCAGCAATAACCGAAACCTTACCTGCGCCACCGGCACAGCAGGCCTCAACAATCGCCTTTCGGTCGGGTGAGGTTACGCAAGAGGGAGCATTGACAATTACATTAGGTCTGAAGATCTGATTTTTGCAAACCTTTTCAACAATTGCCGAAAGAATTTCAGCTGTGGCAGAAAAGTCAGAAATCACACCGCCCTTGATGGGCTTTACGGGAACAATTGAGTCGGGAGCTTTTTCAAACATCTCCATAGCGCTGTTGCCGATGGCTACTATTTCATTGTGAAAGGTGTCGTAGCTTATGGCAGTTGCTTCAGAAACAACAATACCCTTACCTTCAACAAATGCAGTAACAGTACTTGTTCCGAGATCAATACCGATATTCAGTCCGGGCATTGGTTTCACCATCCTTCAATAAATTACTTCTCATATTTTATAATCTTTGTGACTCTTTGTCAAGGTGTATCACAATATATTCATCTTCTGCACCGATACATTCGCTATCAATATAGATAAGTGAGCCGTTGGGACACACAGTGCGGCTGCAAAGCTCCTTTTGTCTTTCACTAAGCCCGCAATCAATAATATAAACAGGCTTTCTGCAGGAAAAATTAAAGGTGTTTGCCTGAATGAAAGCACTGTAAACCTTATCAGGGAGCTTGTCATCATCTTCTCTGCCTATAACTACAGTGTAAAAATCATCTTCGCCTGTGCGGAAAAGTAATCTGTTAAGAATAACATAAAAAATAAAAAAGAGACCAGCAAGAATAAGAAGCAAGGAAAGACCCATTGAAAAGGATTGGAGCATAAAAAATATCACCTCAGCCCATTTTATGTAGAAAATGAAGCGAGGTGATTGAGTTTTATTGGTAGCTTTGAAGAAAAGCTCTGATTTCTTCTTCTGCGCCTGAAAGTGAGCCCTGAACAAGCTCGGGCTTTCCACCGCCACGGCCTGAAAAAGCACCGTTAAGAGCCTTGCACATCTCTCTGAGGTCACAGTTATTACTTGCAATTGAGTATCTGAAAACACCGTTTTCAGCTGAAAAACAAGCAACAAATTTTTCTGCTTTAGCCATAAGTGAAATAGTGAAATCCTGAAGAAGCTTACCCTGAAGCTTATCGTCAAAAATTATAATTTTTTCTGCAGCCTTAATTGTTTCCGATTTAAGGGTAAGAAGCTCTCTTTTAAGTCCCACAATTTCGTAGTCTGCTTTTTCCTTGTCAGCCTTCAGCTTTTCAACAAAGGCTGAGGTTTCAATCTGCTTTGCAGAGGTGAGTACTGAAACCTTACGGTTTTCTTCAAGCTTGTGTCTCATATCTCTGAGAGCTCTTTCGCCACAGAGAATGCTCACTCTTGTACCGCTTTTGTATTTTTCAAAGGCAACAATTTCAATAATGCCGATTTCACCGGTCATTTTAACATGGGGTGCACAGCAGGCACACATATCAACACCGGGAATTTCAACAAGTCTTGTCTGACCCTCAATTTCAATTTTGCTTCTGTACTCAATATTTTTCAGCTCATCCTTTGAGGGATAATGAACAAGAATCTCTTTATTGTCCCATATAGCCTTATTAGCAAGAAGTTCAACTCTGTCCATATCTTCACGGGTGAGTGCACCGTCAAAGTCAAGAGTTACTATTTCTGTGCCGAGATGGAAGCCTACATTGTTATACCCGAAGCTGCTGCATACAATACCTGAAACAATATGCTCACCTGAATGCTGCTGCATATCGGAAAAGCGCTTTTCCATATCAATTTTTCCGTGAAGCTCAGTTTTATTGCTGAGTAAT
Organism: Acutalibacteraceae bacterium; assembly: GCA_045121075.1. GTDB lineage: Bacteria > Bacillota > Clostridia > Oscillospirales > Acutalibacteraceae > UBA6857. The sequence continues at coordinate 2,691 of JBGVFK010000074.1, forward strand.
TGGAGTGCTTCGGCAGTGTTTTCAGTGTAGTGAAAAATTCTTCCGTCCTTTTCCTGAACATCACTTATATAAAGCGTGTCAAGATAGCCTCGGTCTGATGTCTGACCACCGCCCTCGGGAAAGAAAGCAGTTTTGTCTGTTTCAATATAAATAAGATCATTATTTTCACCGAATGAAATAACCCTGCAGTCAAATTCGGTAAGATAGCTGTCAATATCAAAAAGTCTTTCTGTCATATCAGTCACCTAATCTGTGGATGAACAGACCGCTTAAAAGCTTAGGCTCAAACCATGTTGATTTGGGAGGCATAACCTTACCAGCGTCAGCAATCGCCATAAGCTCTGTAAGTGAGGTAGGATACATTGAAAAAGCAATAACCATATCCTTTTCGCATCTTCTTTCAAGCTCAGTAAGACCTCTGATGCCGCCTACAAAGTCAATTCTCTTATCTGTACGGGGATCTTCAATGCCGAAAATAGGAGTGATACAGTTGTTCTGCAGAATTGAAACATCAAGCGAATCAACGGGATCGTTTTCATCAAAGGTGCCGTTTTTAGCAGTAAGCTTATACCATTTCTTACCAAGGTACATACCGAAGGTGTGTCTTTCTTCGGGACGGTAAGCACCATCACCACTGTATGCTTCGGTAGTGAACTTTTCGCTGATAGCTTCAATAAATTCTGCTTCAGTTTTGCCGTTCAGGTCTTTCATAACACGGTTGTAGTCCATAATGCGAAGCTCGTTCTTCGGAAAGGCTACTGCAAGGAAGAAGTTGAATTCCTCTGTGCCGTTGTAATCAGGATTCTGCTCTCTTCTCTTTTTACCTACATTAACTGCAGATGCACAGCGGTGGTGACCGTCTGCAATATAAAGATAGTCTACTCCGTCGAAAGCCTTAGTAAGCTTTTCGTTTGTTTCGTCGCGGTCAACAACCCATACAGTGTTTGCAATGCCGTCATCGGTAACGAAATCGTAAACGGGTGCATGAGCTTCCTTCCAACCTTCGATAATAGCTGAAATCTCTTCGTTTTCACGGTAGGTGAGGAAAATAGGTCCTGTGTTTGCATCGCAGCAGTCAACGTGACGGATTCGGTCAGCTTCCTTGTCAGCTCTTGTAAATTCGTGCTTTTTAATGATGTTGTTCATATAGTCGTCAATTGAAGCACAGCCAACAAGACCGGTCTGACTCTGTCCGTTCATAATCTGCTTGTAGATATAGAAGCAAGGCTTTTCGTCCTGCTTGCAGATGCCGTCAAAAACAAGCTTTTCCATATTTTCTTTAGCCTTAAGGTAAACCTCTTCGCTGTAGATATCAATACCCTCGGGAAGGTCAACCTCAGCCTTGTCAACGTGAAGGAAGGAGTAGGGCTTACCCTTAACCATCTCTCTTGCCTCTTCACTGTTCATAACGTCATAAGGTAAGGCTGCAACATCTTTTGCGTGTTCATTTACAGGACGTACAGCTCTGAATGCTTTGAAATTTGCCATAGTGATTTTCTCCTTAAAATGTTTTACCTTTATATTGTAATCACGAAAGGTCTTTTTGTCAATTGAAGTGTGAATATTTAAATAAAAACAGGGGAGAATATTTTTATAAAAAATAAGCTTTTAATCAAAAGGGAAGGGATAAGGATAAATGTCAATTTCAAAAGACGAATACGGAAAAATGGCAAAGGAGTATTCACCAAAATCTCCTGTGGCTACAGATTGCATAAAAGCCTTTCTTGTTGGTGGCACAATCTGTGCCTTCGGTCAGGGGATGACAATGCTTTTTATGAATATGGGCAAAAGCGAAGATGACAGCAGACTTATTTCAATGGTAATAGTAATCGGCATAACAGCACTGCTTACAGCTCTTGGCGTGTTTGATAAAATTGCAAAGCACGCAGGCGCAGGCACAATGGTGCCCATTACCGGCTTTGCAAACTCTGTTGTTTCACCTGCACTTGAATTTAAGGCTGAGGGCAGAATTACAGGCACGGCAGCGCAGATGTTTTCAATTGCAGGCCCGGTTATTGTTTTCGGGTGCTCATCTGCAGCATTGTACGGAGTGATATTATACTTTTTCAATTTATTAAAATAAGCCTTTGATTTGACTCAAAGGCTTAGCTTGTCGAAAAAGTAATTTTCGACAAGCTGTCAGACTGTTGAGAAATGTGCAAGATGAGCTTTTCTTTACCCCGAAGGCGTACATAGGTACTCCGAGAGGGTAAAAAAAGGTCAAAACAATGTTAAAATCGAACAAGGCTCGATGCTTTGTTCGATTTTCTTATCCTTAATATCAAATTAAATTTACTGTACGATTTACACATAAATTCAACATTGTTGTTCTTGTGCGTTTATCGACAGTCTGAGCCTTTGATTTGACTCAAAGGCTTGTTTCGTTTTATTTTATTGTTTATGGCTGTTAATCCAATTAAGAATTTCCTCATAACCGATTTTTCCTGCAGCGGCAGAAAGACCTAAATCAATAAGCTCATTCTGAGTATAGTTAAGCTGTACACCATTGAGCTTCAGGGTCATAAGCATAACAAGTATGCCGATTCGCTTGTTGCCGTCTATAAAGGCGTGATTGCTGATAAGAGCAAACATTAATCTGGCTGCTTTTTCCTCTGTTGTAGGATAAATTTCTGTGTTGTCGTAAATAATCTGAGCACTGTAAACAGCAGATTCAAGCAGACCTTCATCACGCACTCCGTCGCATCCGCCCGTTTTCATAATAAGTCGTGAATGAAGCTTTTTAATTTCATCTGTTGTAAGTTTAATCATTTTGCAAGCTCCATAAATGCTTCGATATTGTCGTCAATGATTTTATCGCAAGCAGATTCAATTTTAAGCTTTCTCATTTCAAGTGCAGTTGAAATAGCTTCATATTCATCAAAATCTACTACAATGTATCTTGGTTTGTTGTTTTTTAAAATTACAGCAAGACCGTCTGTATCTACAGTGTGAACTACCTTTGAAAAATTCTGATTTGCTTCTGTCATAGAAACAAGTGTATTTGTATCTATAGTCATAATAATCACCTCTGCTTATATTATAATCAAAATATAGGATAAAATCAACCTATATTTATAAATTTTATTATGCCGTACATAAAAGGTAATAAAAGAGACAAAATTAATTTATAAAAAGGAGGCGGAATAATTGGCTGAACGAAAAGGTAAAACAATCTTACTTCAGAAAAAGCCAAGCATAATTGCCAATGCAGGTGTTGCCGGCAAAAAAGAGGGTGAAGGCCCTTTAGGTGATGAGTTTGATGAAATTTTTGAAGATACAACTATGGGTCAGGATTGCTGGGAAAAGGCTGAAACTGAAATTATGAAAAGTGCAATTGAAAGGGCAATCAGCAAATCTGCACTGCAGAAAAGTGAGATTGATGCAGCTTTTGCAGGTGATCTTCTCAATCAGTGTATCGGCTCTTCCTTTGCAATGAGAGAAATGAGCATTCCTTTTGTGGGGCTTTACGGTGCATGCTCAACAATGGCACTCAGCTTATGTATGGCGGCTCTTTCAATTGAAACAGGTGGCTTTAATAACTGCATTGCAGCAACAAGCTCACACTTCTGCTCAGCAGAAAAGCAGTTCAGATATCCGCTTGAATATGGCGGTCAGCGAACACCTACTGCACAGTGGACAGTTACGGGCTCAGGTGCAGCGATTCTGAGTAGCAGAAAGTCGGAAATAAGTCCATATATTGATAAAATTCATATTGGTACAATTCAGGATTACGGTATCGCCGATGTGGCTAATATGGGTGCAGCAATGGCACCTGCCGCAAGAAAAACCATTAGCGATTTTCTTAAGGATACAAGCACCACACCTGACGATTATGACCTTATTCTGACAGGTGACCTTGGCTTTGTGGGCAGTGAGCTTCTTAAGGGTCTGCTTCAGAGAGAGGATGGAATTATCCTTGGTGAAAATTATAACGATTGCGGAATGATGATTTTTGACAGAGAAAAGCAGGATGTACATGCTGGTGGGTCAGGCTGTGGCTGCAGCGGCAGTGTGCTTTGCTCTCATATTCTTAATAAAATGCGTGACGGAAAATACAACAATATTCTCTTTGTGGCAACGGGTGCACTGATGTCTCCGGTTTCTTCAAGAGAGGGTGAGTCTGTGCCGGGAATTGCACATCTTGTAAATATTAAAAGGGGGTTGTAACAGTGAATGCCTTTTGTCAGCTTAAATGTATAGTGTGTCTTTTGAAATTCAGCAAATATCTCTACTATGCAAAGAAAATCGTGTGTCTTATGATTTACTCAATGTGCGCTTTTCTTTTCCTTAATTCACTTATAAAGGGAAAGCTTTCACCTTCAAGAATAAAGGGGTGGCTTTGCTGATGGACGTTGCTTTTATGCTTCTCAAGGCCTTTCTTGTAGGCGGACTTATCTGCACCGTAGGACAGCTTCTTATTGATTTTACAAAAATGACCCCGGCAAAAATATTGGTTTCTTTTGTGATTATCGGTGTTATTCTCGGTGGTCTGGGAGTTTATGAGCCGCTTGTTAAATGGGCAGGCTCAGGTGCAACCTTGCCCCTTACGGGCTTTGGCTATGCACTTGCAAAGGGCACAAAGGAGGCGGTCACTGAAGATGGTCTTATAGGTGCTCTCAGCGGACCTCTTGCATCCTCATCAGTAGGTATTATGGCTGCTGTTATTTCAGGTCTTATTGCTTCAGCTTTTACAAGGTCAAAGGATAAATAATCTTAAAAAGTGACACGAGGATTCTACTCTCAGGATAATTTTTTTCAAAAAAATATTTTCCTTCGACAAATTATCTCTTATTTCGTCTCGGTGAAAGTATTATAATAGCATACGTGATGAGCAGTGCAGATGGAGGATACAATGATAAATCAATCTAAAATCATGCTTGCACAGGAAGGAAACGAATTCGCTCTGCATACTGCTAAATTTTTGTCCGATTACGGCTTTGATGTCAGGCTTGTTTCAAAGGACGGCTCAAAGATAATGGACAACATCAATTCTCTTCATCCCGACGCGGTAATAATTGACGCTTTTATGCCTAAGGTTGATGCCTTGGGCGTGCTGAAAATTCTTTCAGATTCAAAAATTGAAAAACGACCTGCTATGATAATAATAAGCTCCGTTGACAATCCTGAGTTTGAAAGTGAAATCATTAACGCAGGAGCGGATTATTACTTCCTTAAGCCTATTGAATTAAATATGCTTGCACAGAGATTAACACAGATTCTCAAATGGTCTAAGGACGGAGATAAGGGAAGCTTTTCGAAAGGAGTGATAAAAGAAAGCGTTGAAATTGTAATTACAGATATTATGCGTGAAATCGGAGTGCCTGCACATATCAAGGGCTACCACTACTTAAGACAGGCAATTAAGCTTACGGTTGATGACCCTGAGCTTATGCAGGCTGTTACAAAAATTCTCTATCCCACAATTGCAAAAACCAACAAGACTACCTCGTCGAGAGTTGAAAGAGCAATCCGTCACGCAATTGAAGTGGCGTGGGACAGAGGTGATGTGGATGTGCTTTCTTCTTACTTCGGTTATACTATTCAGAATTCAAGAGGTAAGCCCACTAACTCCGAATTTATCGCTATGATAAGTGACAAGCTTCGTTTAAGTATGAAAGCGAGTTAAATAAGCTTAATTAAATTCAACCCCCTTTGCAGCAGATGCCGTGTGTGAAAGCACCGGTGTCTGCTTTTCCTTTATAAAATTTTCTTATAATTGTTGAAAAGGCCTTTGCCTTATGTTATAATCGAGTAGCAGAAGGGGTGAGAACAGTTATGAAGGATAGAAAATTTATTCTGTCAGCAGGTGTTTTTGCTTTTGTCTGCAATCTGCTTCTTTTCGGAGTAAAGCTTTATGTGGGCCTTGCTTCGGGAAGCATAAGTATTTATTCAGACGGAATCAACAATTTTTTTGACTGCCTTTCAGGTGCACTTACTGTCGGTGTTATTATTGCACTCAGTAAAGTTAACGGTGAAGAGGGCGAAAAAATTGTTAAAAGAACACAGCACCTTCTCAGCTTTGTTATGAGTGTAGTGGTTGCAATTTCAGGCTTTTATTTTGCATATAATTCTATGGAGAGATTTGTTTATCCTACCCCTGTTAATTATATGACAAAGTATCTGTGGCTGATTGTTGGCACTACTTTTGTAAAATTACTGATGATTTTTGTCTTCCGCTATCTCGGCAAAAAGGCGGAATCACCTGTAATAAGAGTAATGGCTGTTGACGGTGTTCTGGATTTTTTTGTGTCCGGTGTTACTGTGTTGACTCTTGTGCTTACAAAAAGTGGCGGCTATGCCTATGATGCAGTCTGCGGTCTTGCTATAGGTATACTGATTACGGTGGGTGCAATCAAGCTGGTGATTTCATCAGTAAAGGCAATAATTTATGACTAAAGGAGGATACGGCGAAAGCTGTAAAAAAGTACGATGGAAACAAAAGTAAAAGAGAAAAAGAAAACTAAAAAGGGCAAGAAAGCTCTTAAGGTGATTGCAATTATTCTTGCAGTTATTGTTGTTCTCAGCTGCGTTTCAATGGCTGTTACTGCAATTGCAAACAAGGCAAACGCTGAAAAAGTAAATTCATTCCCTGCAGTGGAATATGAAAATCAGCTTGTTCCCGAAAAGGATGAAAACGGCTTCTGGACATTTACAACTGACAGAGAATTTAAGGTGCTTCAGCTTACAGACGTACATATCGGTGCCGGTTGGATGAGTAAAAAGACTGATGCTATGGCACTTAATGCAGTTGCTGCAATGGTTACAGCTGAAAAGCCTGACCTTGTTGTAATTACAGGTGACACAGCTTATCCCGTGCCCTTCCAGGCAGGCACATTCAACAACCTTTCCTCAGCTGAGCTTTTTGCTGCTCTTATGGAAAAGCTTGGTGTTTATTGGGTAATCTGCTTCGGTAACCACGACACAGAGGCTTATAGCTATTATTCAAGAGAAGATATTTCAAAGTTCTACGAGAGAGAAGAATTCAAGTACTGTCTTTTTGAATCAGGTGATGAAGCTGTTGACGGCTATGGTAACCAGGTAATCAATGTTAAAAATTCTGACGGCGTAATTACTCAGTCACTTTATATGTTCGACAGCCACTCATACATTAACGGTGATATCCTCGGTATCAGATGGCAGTATGATAACATTCACGCAAATCAGATAGAATGGTATAAGAACACAGTAAATGCTCTTAATGAGCAGAATCAGAAGGTTCTTGACCAGCTTGGTAAGAATGAAAAATCAGATATCAAGTCAGCAGCATTCTTCCATATTCCTCTTGATGAACAGAGAGAAGCATGGTACGAATATGCAAACAATGGCTTTGAAGACACCGAAGATACAAAGCTTATTTACGGTGTTGCAGGTGAAGGCAGTAAGATTGTATACAGCGGTGTAGGTGAGGATGAGCTTTTTGAAACAATGCTTGAGCTTGGCTCAACAAAGGCTGTTTTCGTAGGTCACGACCACTATAACAACTTCTCAATTGACTATAAGGGTATCAGACTTACATATGGTATGAGCGTTGACTATCTTGCTTATCCCGGCATCTACAAGATTGGTTCACAGCGTGGCTGCACAATTATCAATTTTGCTCCCGACGGTTCATTTGAATGTAATCAGGAAAGCTATTATCAGGATAAATATGAGAGCTTCTATGATAAAGAGTCTGTAAATATGCAGGAAATCACTCAGGTTGCTCCTCCTGAAGCTGAATAAGAAATAAGTTCTCCGCACATCTTTAAGGTGTGCGGAGTAAAATTTTAATAATACAAAACAAAAATCCCCGACCTGAGTCGGGGATTAACTTTTTACTTAAGCCTGTGTTTCTGAAATAAAGTCAGGTTCGAAGCATGAGCATGAAACGTAGTTTTCTCTGTCATCTGCGTTCTTGAGCTTTTTCTTTTCGATAATCTTTGAAACTGCAAGGTAGATACCTACGATAGCAGCAACGATAGCGGTGATAATAGCAACAGCCTTTAAAATCTTTTTGAATGTTTCCATTTATATAACCTCCGTGAGTAATTTTTATAGGTTGATTATAGCACGACTTTTACTTCAAGTCAACTACTATTTGTGGTTTTTATCAGTAGATTACATCATATTTTGCAATATAGTTGCAGGTAAGGTCAATCTCAAAGGGAACCATTGAAAAGGTTCCGTTACCTGTTGCGTTTGGTGCTGAAACAAAATGCTCAAGATAGGTGATTCTGTTGTTTTTGTCAAATAGAGCTGTTATTGTTGTGCCGCTGTAGGTGAGCTCGTATTCGTCAATTGTCATACCGGTTGAGAAAAGCTCATCAAGCTTTATGGTGTGTGTAATTGCCTCGTGATTCTTTGCCTCTGTGTATGTGCCCTGAGCTTCATCCTTAAGCTTGATGGTCAGCGTGTAGCCACCGTCAGCAGTTGATTTTGCAGTTGCTGAATAAACGGCTGCATCGTTCATTTTAAGGCTTTTTTCAAGGGGGAGAATCACATCGTTTGGGGTAAGGTTGCCGGAAGGCTCAACGCCGTCCTTGAAGGTGTAAACCTTAGGTGTTGTTGACATAAACTGAGAAATAAGAGCTTCCGTTGTCTGCTTCGCAAGATAACCGCCTGTCATATCATTGACGGTGATGTTATATCGGCTTTCCTCGGTAACAGTCATTTTCTTTGTCTTTTTAAGGTTGTTTATGCCTTTTTCATATGCAGCTATTACGTTGGCTCTGCCGTTGGGCACAATGCCTGTATAGGCCTTTGTGGTGGTTTTTTTGTTGTTCTTTTTTGAAGCATCTATTTTCGACTGTGCAATTGAAGCTGAAATGGAAGCTTCCTCTTCGATTTTCCACTGAGGCTTCTGTCCCGTTACGGTTGTAACAACATTGTTGCCGCCCATAGGTACAGTTTCTCTTGGTACGGTTGTGGAGGTTGTGGTTTCCACTGTGTGATAAATGCTTTCGCTTGTGGAGGGTGCTTCTGTGGTGGGCTTGTTTTTAGCAATTTTTGTAACTGCAACAGTTCCCACAAGAGCAACCATAACCCCGACAGTTATAATTGTAAAAATCTGTGAAAGTTTGTTTTTATCCATATGCTGTTCCTCTTGTTAAATTTAATATTACTTTCAAGAGAAGTCAAGGGATACGAAAAGTATCCCTTGAAAAGTTTTATTTTGTGAAAACGTAGGTTGACTTGTTCTTACCTCTGATTTTTGTTGTAACATTACCGATACCTAAGAACTTAAGTTCGGTGTCTGAATCAAAGGGAGATTCAATTTCGTAGCTCTTGAGAATGCCGTCAGTACCTATAACAGCTTTGATTGTTGTTGCACCAACTGATGCACTGTTGATTTCTGCTTCGTCACCTGAAGCAATTGAACCAACTGATTCAAAAAGACCGTTGTGATACTTTGATTCACCTGATTTTGAAAGTGTTTCCTGCTTGAGCACTACATTGTATTCGTAGCTGCCGTCTGCATTTTCCTTAACTTCTACCTTTGAGAAGCCGTTCTTCCAGTTAGCGGGATTCTGTGCATCGTAGATAGTTGCAAGGTAGTGGTTGTCTGAGTTGGTTGTTGGCTCGAGGAGATACTTGAGGTAGACAACCTTACCCTTTGAGTTTTTACCGCTGCCGTAACGGAAGGAGATATCTTCATTTACAACTTCGCTGTATACTGAGGTAAGAGGATCAGATGAGCCGTCATTGAATTTATCGAAGAACTTCTGTACTTCTGCAGTGCCTTCGTATTCTTTGCCGATGAAAGCAATTGCGCTCTTGAGATAGTAGATCTCATAATCTGAAACTGAATCGTACTTAACTCTGATGTCATCGTTTACATACTTTGTTCTGTTGATAGCTCTTTCAAGGTAAAGAAGCTTTGCGTTCATACCCTTATCTGAGTTGTCGCTTACATCGAGCTCAGGCATTTCAATGCTGAGACCTGAGAAGATAACCTTTGATGTGCCGTCGTTATAGTTTGCAATAAGAGTAAGTGAGTGGATATCCTCGGGAGAAAGGTAGAGAGTTACTGAGTTGCCTGTGAACTCACTCTTTCCGCTGAAGGGAACTGAACCGAGATTCTTTACATAAGCAAGAAGTGAGTAGTTCTTAACGTTTGCAACATTATCCCATGTAACAGTTGCTGAATATTCATCCTGAGTAACCTTAAGACCCTTTGTTGTACCTGTTACAGTTTTTGTAACACCGATCTGGTTGCCAAGATTGTTACGGCCTACAACACGGTAAAGGTAACCGCAGTGCTGACGTCCGTTCTTAGCAGGTGTGTCTGTGAAGGTTCTTTCTGTAAGGTTGTTACCACCAGGAAGAATAACCCATTCGCCGTCTACTGATGAATAGTACTGAACCTCGTAGGTAGCTGCACCATTGATTGCTTCCCAATCGAGCTTGATGTTATTTGCGTCAACGCTTGTTGCTGTGAGAGCCTTTTCAGCTTCAGGAGCCTTTGCAGTTGTTTTTACAGAAATAGCATCTGATGAAACACCGATTGTTGAGCCGTTTGCAGCAGTAACCTTAATTTCGTATTCAGTGCCTGCTGTGAGACCTGAAATTACATAAGAAGTGCTTGTTGTCTGAAGGTGTGTCCAATCAGTTGTGCCCTTCTTAGCGTAGCTGAGCATATAGTTTGTTGCGTTTGCAGCTGCATTCCACTTAACTGAGATGCTAGCCTCTGAAACAGCTGTTTTCTGAAGACCAGTTACCTTAGCAGGAGCAACGGGCTGAGTAGTGGGCTCTGTTGAAGGTTGTGTGCTGGGCTGAGTTGAAGGCTGAGTACTGGGTTCAGTTGAAGGAGCGGTACTTGGCTGAGTTGAAGGCTGAGTACTAGGCTCTGTTGAAGGAGCAGTACTTGGCTGAGTTGAGGGCTGAGTACTGGGCTCTGTTGAAGGAGCAGTACTTGGCTGAGTTGAAGGCTGAGTACTAGGCTCTGTTGAAGGAGCAGTACTTGGCTGAGTTGAGGGCTGAGTACTAGGCTCTGTTGAAG
>JBGVFK010000075.1:0-21359 GCA_045121075.1 Acutalibacteraceae bacterium
GTGAACGCGTATGATACGTGAGCAGCAGCGTTGTTACCGTCCATGGTTTTCATTTTTCTTGCCATTGGATTTGTCCTCCTTGTATTTTTCATAGGTAATATTTTTCGGGTTTATATTTTACCAAACTATATTCTATCACTTTAACGTCAAGTTGTAAATATCTAAAAGGTGAAAAAGTTCTCTTAATTTAAATATTTTTTGTTGAAACCGATTATTTTTTATCGATTAACGGTTGTTTTAAAAAATCCTCTCTCCTTTCTCACCGCCGTAATGAGTTTAGCATTTCGTCTGTTCTTTGTCAATGGATTTGACTATGGTAGTTGTAGGTAAAAAAGGAAAGTCCGGATTGTACCGGACTTTTTAATATGAATTATTTAGTTAAAACAAACTCGTTGTATAATGATATGCAATGCCAACAAAATCACCTTGTATACCTTCAGGTAAATTTCCGTTTTGATATATTGCTAATCTGTAATATCCTGCTTTTGACGTTTTATATTTGAACAATTCCACATTACTTGTAGCATCTAAAGAAGACTCGCACAGTAAAATTGAGCCATCTTCATTGTATAAGCGCAAATCATAATTTGTTATACTGTGTGTACTAATTTGATAGTTTACATGTGCATTCCACGCAGCAGCTGCTTGCAAGTTAGCATTTCTCGGAAGATAAATTGTTATATGACCAAAATCATCATTAGGAGTAGCCACAAAGTCATATACTGTCATTATGCTTCCTTGTGTTATATTAAGCAACTTGTCAACATTTAGGACGCCTGCGCCAACCTTGTCATCAAAAGAACTTGTAGTATAACTTTCGTCAAAATTTCTGGTTTCATCAGCTGTTGCTATTACACTTGATTTAACTATTTCAGGTGAGGCACACCAGTTTGGCTTTTTTTCTAACAATAACGCTATTGCTGCTGTAACTTGAGGTGCAGAAAAGCTTGTTCCTCCATCCTCACCGAATCCTGGAATATTGAACTTATATAATGCTGAAACTTCTGGTTTTATACGATTTTGTGCAATATATGCTGCTCCGTCTGTATGATTCAAATAATACGACAGTATCAATTTTTCTCTGACAACACCGCCAACCGTTATTGAATTATAAGCCAATCCTGGGGAATAGATTTCGCTATTGGGATTTTGGGTTGTATTTTTATTGCCAGATGAAGAAACAACGGTTATGTCATTCATCATAATTTGATAATCAAATAATCCATCTATATGATACCTATACCCTTCATTGGTGTAATTTCCGTTGCTGTCTTTGTAATAAGAAAAACTACAATTAATAACATCGCATTCATTATCAATAAACCACTCAAGAGAGGAACCATTCAAATAATTATGATAAGCACTAACATAAAAATCCGCTTCAGGAGCCATAAGAGCTATAATTGAAGCTACCTTAGTTGCGTGTTCACTGATATTGGTATTTCGCCCATCGATCGTAATTGACTTTCCAATAAGATTAACATTATTTATATCACATATTCCGTCAGCTTCATATACACCAATTCTAACGCCCTCACCTGTATAAGTTCCTTCTGATATGTAATCATCCGCTTCTATTTCTTCAAGCATAGTATCCCATGAGGTTTCGGAAGCATCCGACTCAGCAACTTCTCTTGGAGATAAAGAAATATTTGCGACTGTTTCGTTTTCCGCAAGTTCTTTTAAGTCTTCAATGCAGATTTTATTCGGATTGATACTAATTGTGACAAAAGGTGCATAACCGATCGCTCTGATATCATTAAAATCAAAATTCTCTAAAAGTTTAATGTTAGTCTGATTTGCTTCTTGATGATATTTTTTTGAAAATTCATTTAATCGTTTTCTGTATGAACGCACTTCAGAAATGGTATTCAAATTCAACTTTTCTTTGTTTAGTTTTATATATTCTTCCGTGTTTGAAAAATTGCTTTTAAATTCAACTGTTATATCAACATTTTCATCGCTTGCAATATATTCGTTCATGTTTTCTACAGCACTTTTAAGTTCATTTTCACTATCAATGTAGCGGTGCTCTTTTTCTTCTGGTTTAACTACAGATAACAGAGAAATGTTTTCATTTTTATCTGTCGATTCAGAAAAATAGAAGTGTAACTTATTCAAATCACTCTTATATTCAACATAGGAACTTATATCCTCAACCGAAAAAGCAGGAATAACGGTAATAGACAGTAATATAAAAGTTAATATGAGACTAATTGCAGGTAATCTTTTCATGATAATTCTCCTTTCACTTTACTTCAAAAACATTCTCAAAAATATACTCATCTGCTCCGTAATATTTGACCGACATATTATAAAAGCCTTTTGGAGCTTCATCTTTTATCCAAACTAAATAAGTTTCTTCAGAGAAAAAACCTTTTTTGATAATTTCATATTTAGTTTGTGAATCGTTAGTGGGGTACCAAGCTCTGTTATACATTACATATCCGTCTGTTGAATATATAACTACATCCAATATCTTATGTAATTCTTTTGTTCCCTCAAATGGTCTGCCAACATTTGTAGCACTAATATTAACTGTTACAGAATCACCGGTTTCGTACACCGTAACCTGTGAAGGTATTTCGTAAGAATATTCAATTTTTATGGGTTCGTCACCGTAAACAAGACCCACGAAAAATAAGTATATTGCCATAAATAATGCTTTAAAATTTATCATATTCATCATCCTTTCCATAAATTCATAAATATTGGTTTTACCATTAGTTCTGCATTGGTATCATCTCCTGTTCGTTGTTATATTTAAACAAAATATTATAGTTATCACATCTATTCTAGTTTATTGTATCTGTCAAATATTGACAAATTATGAACAAACATGGTATAATGCACTTATAAAATACAGTAAAGGAGAATCCCTATGAAGAAAACAAAAAAAGCAATTTCCCTTCTGCTCGCACTTGTTATGCTTATATCAACCCTTTCTCTTTTTTCCTTTGCAAAGGATGACACTGAAGAAGCAGTAACCTTTGCAGCAGCTACTGAAAAAGCCAACAACTACCCCTTTATTCTCATTCACGGCCTTGGCGGTTGGGGTCAGTACGATGCCGCAACAGAAACCTATCCTTATTGGGGTGGCGGTGCCGGAATGAGTGAAGGCAGTGGTGACTTTGTTGAATTTCTCAGAGAAAACGGCTATGAAGCCTACGCAGTTTCAGTGGGTCCCGTAAACAGCGCATGGGACAGAGCCTGCGAGATTTATGCTCAGCTTACAGGTACAGTTGTAGACTACGGTGAAGCTCACTCAAAAGCACACAACCATGCACGCTTCGGAAGAAGCTTTGAGGGTCAGCCTCTTATGGGCAGAGTGTGGTCACCCGATGAGCCGATTAACCTTATCGGTCACTCCTTCGGCGGCCCTGCAAGCAGACTTTTCACCTCACTTATGGCATTCGGTGATGAAGACGAAATTGCAGCTACAGGTAAGGACACCTCTCCCCTTTTCAAAGGCGGACACAAAAAAGCTGTGCACAGTGTAATTACACTTTCAGGCTGTCACAACGGCTCACAGATTGCAAACCTTATTGTTGACCCCGTTGTACCTCTTTTCTTTATTGCAGTTATGGTTAATCTTATGTGTGTTCTGAGCTCAAAGCCTATCGGCTTCAATTCCGATCTCGGACTTTCTCACTTTGGTCTTACACCTGCTGAAGGCACAGGCAGAGTGCCCTTCAAGCTCAGCAACATCATCAACTTTATGAAAGCAAAAGACAATGCAGGTGTTGACCTTACAGTTGGTGGTTCACAGGAGCTGAACGAAAAAATCAAGATGAATCCTGATACCTACTACTACTCAATTTCGGGCACTGTTACCGAGGAAAATGAAAAAGGCAAGCAGGAAAAAACTCACGACACAACAAAGATTTTCGATGCGACCACTCAGCTTCTTATAATGTCACAGGGACTTACCATTGACGGAATCAAGATGGACAAAACCTGGGCAAACAACGACGGTATGGTACCTCTTAAGAGCGCACTTTATCCCATTGATGAAAGCGACAATGCTTTTTCATATGAAGAAGCTCTTAGCAAAAACGAAATCAAAGCCGGCTCATGGTATTACACAAAAACCATTTACGGCATGGACCACGGCGATTATTGCGGAACAACTGATGATTATCCCGAGGGCTACGAAAAATTCTGGCTCGGTCTTGCTGAAATGGCAACAAGCAGATAATAACAAGCAGTCCGCCTTAAGCTCAGTTGCTTTGGCGGACTGTTCATTTAATCATATAGCTAAGTTGACACGGATACAATTGTAGCTTTGCTCCCCACATCTCAACTCTTAACACTAAAAAATGACCTCCCAACCGGGAGGTCATTTTTATTATGCTTCTTCAAAGAGGATAACCTGAGTTGCGAAGTCGTCGCCCTTGAAGCCTACGTCAATACCTCTGTTCATAAGAAGGTCGCCGCCGTAAACCTCACCGGTTGCAGTGTTTTTATAAAGCTTGTCGGGGCAAAGACCCTGAAGCTTTATCTTCGGATTCTTGTCATAGGCAACTGCCATTGATTTACCTGCAAAAAGGAAGACTTTTTTCTTGTCCTTTGAAACTGTTTCCCAGGAGCAGTAGTTGCTTTCATAGGGATTTACAAGACGGTAGAAGTCACCCTCACACATAAGTGAACGGACCTTCTTTTCAAATTCAACCTGAGCTTTAATTTCCTCGATTTCATTGTCGGTGCACTTTGTAATATCAAGCTCGTAGCCGAAAGCACCCATATAAGCAACGTCGCCTCTTGTTTTAAGACGTGTTGTTCTTCCGCACTGATGGTTGGGCACCGCTGTTACGTGGCTGCCGATTGAATAAACGGGATAGCACATTGAGGTTGTATACTGAATTTTAAAGCGGCAGCCTGCATCAGAGTTATCACTTGCCCAGAACTGAGGCATATATGCGAGTACACCGAGGTCGTATCTGCCGCCACCTGATGAACAGCCTTCAAAAAGAATGTTCGGGAAGGCGGTTACAATTCTGTGCATAATATCATAGAAGCCGAGAGTGTACTTATGGTTGTATCCGAGACATGGCATATCTGTAATCTGACGGTTCATATCCCATTTTACATACTCAATGTTAGCAGTGCTGAGAATGTCGCTTACTGCCTTTACAATATAGTCACGCACCTCAGGCTTTGTAAGGTCAAGAACAAGCTGCTGACGGATTTCAACAGGTGTGCGTTCAGGAATTTTTACTGCCCAATCGGGATGTGCTCTGTAAAGATCTGAGTCGGGATTAACCATTTCAGGCTCAAACCAGAGACCGAACTTCATATCAAGCTTGTTCACCTTTTCTGCAAGTCCGTCAATACCGCTTGGAAGCTTTTTCTTATTAACAAACCAGTCACCGAGACCTCTGTGGTCGTCGTTTCTCTGTCCGAACCAACCGTCATCAAGAACAAAGAGCTCAATACCCACCTTCTGTGCCTTTTTGGCAATTGCAAGAAGCTTTTCCTCTGTGAAGTCAAAGTATGTGCCTTCCCAGTTGTTGATGAGAATAGGTCTTTCCTTATGAGTGAAGGGGCTTGTCATAATGTTGTTACGCACTACATCGTGCATTTCTCTTGACATTTTGCCAAAGCCCTTGTCTGAATAGCAGATAATACTCTGAGGTGTGCAGAACTCTTCGTTCTTTCCGAGAGTCCAACGGAATGAAAAGGGATTGATACCCTGCTGAACACGAAGGAAACCGAACTGGTCAACAGCTGCAACTGTTGAATGGTTACCGCTGTAAATAAGTGAAAGACCGAAAACCTCACCGTTTACTTCGTCTGCGTCCTTTGAGCAGATCATAGCAAAGGGATTCATCTGATGGCCGCTTGCGCCTCTTGCGTTGCTTGCTTCAACCTTTGCACCCAACTGAAGCGGTGTGCGGATCATATCTCTTTCTCTCAGCCATGCACCTGCAAAGTGAACCATATCATAATCTGCTCTGGGGAAGTCCAGCGACATTGAATAAGCACTTGAAAGCTCAATATCCTCATCAGCCTTGTTAATGAGCACAGCGTGACGTGCAATTACATTGTAATTTTCAAAAACCGTATAGTAGAGATGAGCCTCAAATTCAATTGCTTCATCGTAAAGAACAACCTCAAGAGTGTCTGCCTTGCAGTCGCCCTTATAAAGTGAGGGCATATCCTTAACCTTTACAACCTCGTTTTCGTGGATAATAATATCCCTGACTGTAAGCTTTGCATTGGGGTGACCGAACTTATTGACTATCTGATAAGCAGGATTTCTGAGGTCTGAAAGACCGTATGAGGGATACTCCTGAGGATAAACATCAAGAGCAATTGTGTTGGACATCATGCCGCAGCCCTCAGCCCACTGTTCCTTCATTGAAGCATAATCTCTGTCGGCAATTTTCTTGCCCATATGGAAGTTAATAAGGTCGCCGTCATTGTTAATAACCATTACATAGCTTACTTCTTTACCCATAAGATGAATGGTGTTGCCGTTTCTTATAATCATATTTTTTCCTCCGTTTTATTGTCAGATTGCCTTGAGAAGCTCAGGAATATTTTTAACTGCGCCTACAAGTCCCTTAAGAATTTTTCCGAGACCTCTGCCTGCGCCCTTTGAGTTGAGAATCATAAGAAGACCCTCACCCATTTCCTCTGTGAATACGCCTGCACTCATAGTAATAAAGTTTCTGATGGGAATTTCAAGTGCCATAGCCTTAACCATAACTGTGGTAGAATCGTCAGGGTCAGTTACAGCATCAAGAGCTGTGTTGAGAATTGCATTTACTCTGCTGCCCCATTTTGTGAATTTTGCATCGCCGAGAGAGTTTGCAAAGGTGATTTCTGAAGTCGGGTCAAGAGTTGTGGGAAGAATGGGTCTGCCGAGAACTGCGGTGAAGGCTTCGTCGGGAATGTTCTGAACATCTGCCATGTAATAGCAGGGTGCAGCTTCCTTATAGTCGGGAACCTCAGCTTCTACGGTTGAAATAACGTTTACTGTAGCTTCAAGTCGGATGTCACGGCTTGATGCACCAACCATAATGTTGAAATCACCGCTTTCAACGTGCCAGTCCATAATATTTACATTGTAATAAGCAAATGCTCTCTTGGAAAGCTCAACAGAAATCTCTTTTTCTTCACCGGGCTCAAGATAAACCTTATTGAAGGCTCTGAGTTCTTTTACGGGGCGGAAAATTGTGCTTTCCTTATCGCTTACATAAATCTGTGAAACCTCAGCACCGGCTACATCACCCACATTTTTGATTTTATATGTTACTGTAAGAGTGTCTGTATCCTTGATTTTCTTCGCTGAAAGCTTTATGTCGCTGTATTCAAATTTTGTATAGGAAAGGCCGAAGCCGAATGGGAACATAACCTCCTTATCAGCTGAATCGTAATATCTGTAGCCGATATAAACGCTTTCTCTGTGTTCAGCTGTCTGCTCTGTGCCGGGATAATAGTTGAAGCAGGGTGTGTCTGAAAGGCTGAGAGGATAAGTTTCTGCAAGCTTACCTGAGGGATTTACCTTGCCTGCAAGCACATCTGCAATTGCAATACCGCTTGCCTGACCGCCAAGGTATCCGTTGAGAATAGCCTTAACATCGTTTGCGAAGGGCATTTCAACAGGTGAACCGCCTGAAAGCACAACAACCACATTTTTGTTAACCTCAAGAACCTCTGTAAGAAGTCTGAGATGTGAAATCGGAAGACGGAGATGACTTCTGTCGTAGCCCTCTGATTCGTATTCCTCAGTAAGACCGATAAACAAGAGAGCCACATCAGCCTTTTCGGCAACAACTTTTGCATCACGGATCATTGTTTCGTTGATAACATCTTTTTTCTTGTTATAACCGGGAGCAAAAAGAGGATTGAAGCCGTTTTCAATAAGGCTATCGAAAGCATCCGACATCTTTGTGGGATTAATAAGTGAGCTGCCTGCACCCTGATATCTGGGTGCTCTTGCCATTTCACCGATAACTGCAATTTTTGCATCCTTCTTAAGAGGAAGAATATTATCCTCGTTTTTAAGAAGCACAACTGACTGACTGCAGATTTCAGCAGCAAGCTTGTGGTGAGCTTCTTTATCATAAGTATAATCACCAAGTACAGCTTCGCTGTTTTTGATAAGGGTAATCATTCTGTCTGCTGCAAGGTCAACATACTTTTCGCCAAGTGAGCCGTCACGCACTGCAGCACAGATTTTCTTATCGTTGTAGCCGTTTGATGAGGGCATTTCAAGGTCGTTACCGTTTTTAACACCGAGAACTCTGTCGTTTGCTGCACCCCAGTCTGATACAACAATACCCTCAAAGCCCCATTCTTCACGGAGAATTTTATTCTGAAGATAATCATTATCTGAAGCGTATATGCCGTTTACCTTGTTATATGAGTTCATAACTGTCCAGGGCTGAGATTTCTTAACGGCAATTTCAAAGGCTGTGAGATAAATTTCTCTTAATGCTCTTTCGTCAACAACGCTGTCCATTGTAAGTCTTTTCTTTTCCTGGGTGTTAACTGCAAAGTGCTTGAGTGATGTGCCGATGCCCTTTGACTGAATGCCGTTAATAAGACCGGCAGCAAGCTCGCCTGCAAGAAGAGGATCTTCTGAAAAATATTCAAAGTTACGTCCGCAAAGAGGACTTCTCTTCATATTTACACCGGGGCCGAGAATAACGCTTACCTTTTCCTTAAGGCATTCCTCAGCCATAGCCTCACCCATTTTGTAAAGAAGGTCAGCGTCCCATGAGCATGCAGTTGTAGCCGCTGTAGGGAAGCAGGTTGTGGGAACTGAGTTTGAAAGACCCTTCTGGTCACCGTCGGGGTTTTGCTTTCTTAATCCGTGAGGGCCGTCAGTAATCATAAGCTCAGGAAGACCAAGACGTGTGTTGCCTCTCAGGTGCCAGAAATCCTTACCTGAAAGCAGAGCAACCTTTTCTTCAAGAGTCATTTTTGAAAGTATTTCTGCGTTCTTCATATTTTTATACCTCCTCAAGTATATACAGATTGATTATAGTATTATATTCTTTTAAGGTCAAGAAAAATTTTAAAAGGCGGACATTTTATTCTTTTGCTGTCATATATATTTATGAGGTGATAGATATTATGGATTGCTGCAAAATAGCAGACCTTCATTCAAAGCAGGTAATAAACACAAAAAGCGGTTGCCAGCTGGGCTTTGTAAATGATGTGGAAATCAACACCTGTGACGGAAGAATAGTAGCACTTCTTATATGGGGTAAAAGCCGTTTTTTCGGGAAACGGGATTCTGATATACGGATACAGTGGAAGGATATTCAGGTTATCGGTGATGATATTATACTTGTGTGCGGATATGAGTGTGTTGAGCCGGAAGCTACAACCCGTCAGGGCATTTTCGACAATATTTTCCGCTGAAAATATACAAAGTCACGAAAAATTTTCCGAGTATTGAAATGTGAACAGTTTGTTGCTATAATCAGGTAAAAGGTTGCTTTCAAAGCAACAAAACACAAAGGAGGACACAAAATGTTCAAGAAATCATTAGCACTTATACTCGCTCTCATGATGCTTTTCTCAATGGCACTTCCCGCATCAGCAGCAGATTCATCAGCAGATACTCAGGCAAATGTTGAAGCTTACTTCTCAGCACTTCTCGGTGGTGAGGTAGAAATCGGTGACGAATTCTATGAAGCAATCGTAAGTGAGCTTGATGCAGCACCTTCAAAGAATGAGGTTGCAGAAGCAGTTTCACAGTACGCAGTTGTTGCTGCTGAGGATGTAGACAGAGTTGACGCACTGGCTCAGGCTATTGCTGACGATTCAGTTTACACAATCAAAACTCTCGAAAACGGCAAGAAGACAATCTACATCGCAGTTAATGTTGCTGAGCATCCCGAGCTTTTTGAAATGGATGTTTTCCGTGCAGCAGTTTACAAAATCTGCGACAAGCAGAATGAATTTGTAACTGACGAAGCTGAATTCGATCTTCTTACTTACACACGTTTTGCAGGCGAGCTTTATCTCCACATGAGAATTTATGAAATCGCTGATCCTATGGCTGACATTCTCGGCTCAGTATTCAGCTTCCTCAACAAGATTGTTGAAATGACAGGTATCGCTGATATGAACATCGACGAAAGCCGTTTCCCCGGTTTCATTTTCGACATCATCGGTGCAATTATGCTCAGATAAATTAAATGCAAAATGCAAAGTGCAAAATTGCGCCCAAAATTCTACCAATAAAAAACTATCATCCCGCCAGGTAAGGTGGGATGATTTTTAATATATCAACGAGAAAAATTTGCTTCAAAGATTCTTCACTTCGTTTAGAATCACAATCTGAAGGTTTCGTCAGTTATTTTGCACTTTGCATTATGCATTTTGCATTCACCAATGTCCTTCGCATAAAACACGCTCTACCAAAGCTACCATAGCCGTTGTCACAACGTTTGCAACAACCGTTACAAGCACCAACAGTTTTTTGTTCTGCACATCCTTCTTAAGCCAGAGGTACATAAAAGGCAGTTCAACTGCAACGGTTATAATGAGAAAGGCTGCACCAACGGTGTAGAAAGGACCTCTGTTGAGAATTTCTATCAAAGACAAATAGTCAGCATATGGTGTTGTATTGCTGTAACCTATGTAAGGCACAGCAAAGGAAATGAGATTGCCGATTAATACACCTATGAAAACCTTGTGCCAATTGCCGATTTTAAGAAAAAGATTAAGTGCTGCAGTTTCGATTAAAAGGGTTGCTGCAGCAACAAAGGGCAGAACATCGTAGGGTCTTGTTTCAGAAATCCACACCCAGGATGAATTTGCAAAGGCCGTAAGACTGAAGGTGAAAATAAGCATAGTCGTAATTACAGTGCTTGAAATAGTCTTATATCTGTTCATATTGTAACCTCCTTTGATAGCTATATTTTACCATAAGATAAAACAAGATTTCAACAGAATAAACCTTACGATTTCCTTAAGATTTTCGCCAAATAAAAAACTCCCGAAATGGGAGTTTTGTCATATAGTTTCAATTTTGATAAGGTTTGTGTTACCTGACTGACCGTTTGTGATACCACCGGTAACGATGATTCTGTCACCCTTTTTAAGGTCAAGCACCTTCTTGGTTTCCTTAACAGCTGAATAGAAAAGAACCTCTGTTGAAGGATACATTTCACCCATAACAGGTGTTACCGCCCAGTTAAGTGCAAGCTTTCTCCAGGTCTTTTCATTTACTGTCATACCGATAATATCAACGGGTGCACGGAAACGGGATACCATTCTTACTGTGCTGCCTGAAATTGAGCAAACAACAATAGCCTTTGCGTCAAGGTCAATTGACATACCGCAGGTTGCGTGAGAAATTGCGTCAATTGAGTTTCTTATCTGAAATTCAGAAGAATGGAAGCGCTTGGTATAGTTTATGTTGTTTTCGGTCTGCTCTGCAATTCTTGACATTGTTTCAACAGTCAGCACGGGATAGTCGCCCATTGCAGTTTCGCCTGAAAGCATAATTGCACTGGTGCCGTCATAAACAGCATTTGCAACGTCAGAAATTTCAGCTCTTGTAGGTCTGGGATTATGAATCATACTCTCAAGCATTTCAGTTGCAGTAATTACTCGCTTGCCTAAAAGTCGGCATTTTGTAATAAGCTTTTTCTGAATACCCGGAAGCTGCTCAAAGGGTATTTCCACACCCATATCGCCTCTTGCAATCATAATGCCGTCACATTCACTGCAGATTTCAACTATGTTATCCACACCTGAACGGTTTTCGATTTTTGCAATTATATCAGCTGAAACATCAGGACATTCGTCCTTGATATAGTTCTTTACATCGAGAAGATCCTGTTTGCATGAAACGAAAGAGCATGCTATAAAGTCCACATCATTTTGGAGACCGAATTTTATGTCACTCTTATCCTGCTCACTGAGATACTCCTTCTTAAGCACCTTATCAGGAAAGCTCATGCTTTTTCTGTTTGAAATTTCACCGCCTGCAACAACAGTTGTAATTATATCTGTGCCGTCAATTTCATCAACATCAAAAATAAGAAGACCGTTATTTACAAGGATTCTGTCACCCTTTTTAAGCTCCTTATAAAGATCCTCATAGTTAACAGAAACACCCTTTTCATCGCCTACGCTGTCAGCACATCTGAAAACAAAGGTGTCACCCTTATTGATAAATGCCTTTCCGTCTCTGAAGGTTCCTATTCTGTATTCGGGACCCTTTGTGTCAAGCATAATAGCAATAGGAAGATTAAGCTTTTCTCTTACAGTTTTAATAAGATTGATTTTCTCAAGATGCTCTTCGTGAGTGCCGTGAGAAAAATTAAGTCTTGCAACATTCATACCTGCAAGACAAAGCTCAGAAAGAGTCTTTTCGTCAGAGCAGGCAGGACCTATGGTACATACAATTTTGGTTTTGCGCATTATATATCAGTTCTCCGTTTATTTTATTCCCGTCTATTATACGGTATTGATTTCAAAAATGAGTTAACATTCTTTTAAAATAAGTGTTTCTGACAATTAACCTGAAATCCGCCTCTGAGTTTTTTACTTTCAGGAAGAATTTTCAGCATTTCAGGTGTACTTTTCCGTCTGTTTCCGTCTTATCAAACACTTTTTATTGTAATTTTACATTATAAAGGCAAATTATTCAACAACTTTTATTATTTTTCCGCTTTAATGTGTTGCTTTTTAGCAAAAAGAAGTGTATAATCAACAGAATAAAGTTATAATAGGTAACTATCGTTTTTTGATAAGGAGTTTTAATATGAGTAAAGTTATTTTTACAGAAAACGCTCCCGCTGCAATCGGCCCTTATTCTCAGGCAATCGCATGCGGTAACCTTCTCTTCGCTTCAGGTCAGATTCCTATCAATCCCAAAACAGGCGCAGTTGAAGCAGAAGACATCAAGGGTCAGACAAAGCAGGTCTGCGACAACATTGTTGCAGTGCTTTCAGAAGCAGGCACATCAATTGAAAAGGTTATCAAAACAACCTGCTTCCTTAAGAATATGAGCGACTTTGCTGCCTTCAATGAGGTTTATGCAGAATACTTCACAGGTAAGCCCGCACGTTCATGTGTTGCAGTCAAAGAGCTTCCCAAGGATGTTCTTGTTGAAATTGAAACAATTACAGAGCTTGCATAAGACATATAATTCATTCAGCAGAAAGGAGTGACGGCATGATATTATCCGGTGCGGATATAATTGTAAAATCACTCATCGACCAGGGAGTAGAAACCGTTTTCGGTTATCCCGGCGGTCAGATTATACACGTTTACGATTCACTTTACAAATACAAGGATGAGCTCAAGCATGTTCTTACCGCTCACGAGCAGGGTGCTGTTCACGCAGCAGACGGCTACGCAAGGGCAACAGGCAAGCCCGGTGTTGTAATTGCAACCTCAGGTCCCGGTGCAACAAACCTTGTAACCGGTATTGCAACAGCTTATCTTGACTCTGTTCCTCTTGTAGCAATTACAGGTAACGTAATGAGCTCACAGATTGGTACAGACAGCTTCCAGGAAATTGATATCACAGGTATCACACTTCCCATTACAAAGCACAACTTCTTTGTGGGTGACATAAGCGACCTTGCAGACACCATAAGAGAGGCCTTCCGTCTTGCTTCTTCAGGCAGACCCGGTCCTGTACTCATTGATGTTCCCAAGGATATTCAGATAGCAAAATGTGAATACACCACAAAAGAGCCTGTTTCTCCTGACGAAAAGCAGAGTGCAAAGGATATCAGAATTGAAGCTGCTGCAGAATGCATCAACTCAGCTGAAAAACCCTACATCTACGTAGGCGGCGGTCTTCTTTCAAGCGAGGCTGAAAACGAAGTACTCGCTATGGCAGAAAAAATTGATGCTCCTATCGGCTCTTCAATGATGGGTCTTTCAGCAATTCCCACAGAGCATCCAAGATATCTCGGTATGCAGGGTATGCACGGACACTACGCTTCATCGATGGCTATGCATAACGCTGATGTTATTATTGCCCTCGGTGCAAGATTCAACGACAGAGTTACAGGTAACCGTGCAAAATTTGCAACAAAGGCAAAGATTGTACATATTGATATTGACGGTGCAGAGCTTTCAAAAACAGTTAATGTTGAGCACGGACTTCGTGGCGACATAAAGAAAACTCTCGAGAAGCTTCTCCCCTTGCTTAAGGAAAAAACCAATACAGAATGGAGCAAGAAGCTCGCTCAGTTTAAAGAGGAAGAAAAGGACACTCTCGACAACCGTGAGGGTATGACACCGAGAAAAGCAATTCTCACTCTTAACAAGTACCTTTCAGAAAACACTCCCGTTGCAACCGACGTTGGTCAGCATCAAATGTGGACAGCACAGAATGTAAGCTTCAGAAAGCCAAGACGCTTCATTTCAAGCGGCGGTCTCGGCACAATGGGCTTCGGTATGGGCGCTGCAATCGGTGCTTCAATGGCAACCAAGGAAAGAACTGTTCTTGTAACAGGCGACGGCAGCTTCGGAATGTGTCTTAACGAAATGGCAACAGCAGTTAAAGAGAATGTACCTCTTGTAATTCTTCTTCTCAATAACGGTGTTCTCGGCATGGTAAGACAGTGGCAGAATCTTTTCTTTGACAAGCATTTTTCAAACACTGTGCTTGACAGAAAAACAGATTTT
Organism: Acutalibacteraceae bacterium; assembly: GCA_045121075.1. GTDB lineage: Bacteria > Bacillota > Clostridia > Oscillospirales > Acutalibacteraceae > UBA6857. The sequence continues at coordinate 14,623 of JBGVFK010000075.1, forward strand.
GTTAAGCTTGCAGATGCCTTCGGTGCAAAGGCTGAAAAAGTTACAACTCCCGAGGAGCTTGATAAAGCACTTGAAAGAGCCTTCAGCAGTGACGGCACTTATCTCGTTGAATGTATAATTGACAAAGACGAATTTGTTCTTCCCATGCTTCCTCCCGGTGGCTCAATGGACGACATTATTGTAAAGGTTGGTGACTGATATGGAAAGATTTTCAGTAGCAGTACTTGTAAATAACCAGTTCGGTGTGCTTAACCGTGTAACAAGTATGTTCAGAAGAAGACAGTTCAACATTGCAAGTCTTACAGTTAGTGAAACTGAATCAAGCGAGGTTTCACGAATCACCGTTGTGTTTGACGGTGAAAAGCTCCAGAAGGATCAGATGGTAAATCAGCTTTATAAGCTTCCCGATGTAATTTCAATTGAAGAGATTGATTCATCAACATCAGTAAGCAGAGAGCTTCTTCTGATCAAAATGGAAAACACTCCCGATGTAAGAGATGAAATCCGTGCAGCAGCAGATGCCTTTAACGCAAAGACTATTGACTACACAAGAGAATCAATGGTTTTTCAGCTTACCGCTGACAGCAGACGCATCGACGACTTCATCAATCTTATGAGAGATTACAACATCCTTGAAATCTGCCGTACAGGCATTGTTTCACTTTCAAAGGGTGCTTCAACAATCAGAAAAGTAACACTTTTTTAAAAACATAAAGAGTGAAGTAGCTCTTCACTCTGATTAAATAAAAAATCAAACATTGTAGAAATGAGGAAATTATTATGGCAAGAATTTTTTATCAGCAGGACTGTGACCTTCAGAAGCTCAGCGGCAAAACCGTTGCAATTATCGGTTACGGCTCACAGGGTCACGCACACGCACTCAACCTTAAGGACAGCGGCGTAGATGTTATCGTTGGTCTTTATGAAGGCAGCAAGAGCTGGGCAAAGGCTGAAAGACAGGGCCTTAAAGTTATGACAGCTGCTGAAGCTGCAAAGAATGCAGACATCGTTATGATTCTTATCAACGACGAAAAGCAGGCTAAGCTTTACAAGGAAGACATTGAGCCCTACATGACAGAAGGCAAGACACTTGCATTTGCTCACGGCTTCAACATTCACTTCGGCTGCATCAAGCCCTCAAAGGACATCAACGTTATCATGGTTGCTCCCAAGGGCCCCGGTCACACAGTAAGAAGCGAATATCAGGCTGGCAAGGGTGTTCCCTGTCTTATCGCTGTTGAGCAGGATGCTACAGGCGACGCTTGGGATATCGGTCTTGCATACGCACTCGGTATCGGTGGTGCAAGAGCAGGCGTTCTTGAAACAAACTTCAGAACAGAAACAGAAACAGACCTCTTCGGTGAGCAGGCTGTTCTTTGCGGCGGTGTTTGTGCACTTATGCAGGCAGGCTACGAAACACTTGTTGAAGCTGGTTACGACCCCAGAAATGCTTACTTTGAATGTATCCACGAAATGAAGCTCATCGTTGACCTTATTTATCAGAGCGGTTTCGCAGGTATGAGATATTCAATTTCAAACACAGCTGAATACGGCGACTATATCACAGGTCCCAAGATTATCACAGAAGAAACAAAGAAGGCTATGAAGAAGGTGCTTGCTGACATTCAGGACGGTACTTTCGCAAAGGACTTCCTTCTCGATATGTCAGACGCAGGCAGCCAGGTACACTTCAAGGCTATGAGAAAGCTCGCTGCTGAGCATCCCTCAGAAATCGTTGGTGAAGACATCCGTAAGCTTTACAGCTGGAACGGCGAAGATAAGCTTATCAACAACTAATCACATTATAGAGGCGAAGCTCCTGTAGCCTCGCCTCTTATCACTTATATTAAGGAATGAACAATTATGATTAAAGATACAATCGTAGACGGTCCCGGCAACGCAGCCCACCGTTCACTTTATCACGCACTCGGTCTTACAAGCGAAGAAACAGCAAGACCCCTTATCGGTATTGTTTCTTCATATAACGAAATCGTACCCGGTCATATGAACCTTGACAAAATCACTCAGGCTGTAAAAATGGGTGTTGCAATGGCAGGCGGTACACCTATCGTTTTCCCTGCAATTGCAGTTTGCGACGGTATTGCTATGGGTCACAGAGGTATGAAGTATTCTCTTGTTACCCGCGACCTTATTGCAGACTCAACAGAGTCAATGGTTCTTGCTCACGGCTTTGACGGACTTGTTATGATTCCCAACTGCGACAAGAATGTTCCCGGTCTTCTTATGGCTGCAGCAAGACTCAATATTCCCACTGTTTTCGTTTCAGGCGGTCCTATGCTCGCAGGTCGTGTAGGCGGAAAGAAAACAAGCCTTTCAAGTATGTTTGAAGCAGTAGGCTCATATTCTGCGGGCAAAATCACTGCTGAAAAGCTTCTTGAATTTGAAGAAAAGACCTGTCCTACCTGTGGTTCATGCTCAGGTATGTACACAGCAAACTCAATGAACTGCCTTACTGAGGTTCTTGGTATGGGTCTTAAGGGTAACGGCACAATTCCTGCAGTTTACTCACAGCGAATTGAGCTTGCAAAGCACGCAGGTATGGCTGTTATGGAAATGATTAAGAGAAACATCCGTCCTCTTGACATTATGACAGAGAAGGCTTTCCAGAACGCACTTACAGTTGATATGGCTCTCGGCTGTTCAACCAACAGTATGCTTCACCTTCCCGCAATTGCTCATGAATGCGGTATTGATATCAATCTCGACATCGCAAACTCAATCAGTGCAAAAACTCCCAACCTTTGCCATCTTGCTCCTGCAGGTCACACCTATATGGAGGACCTTAACGAAGCCGGCGGTGTTTACGCGGTTATGAATGAGCTTTCAAAGAAGGATCTTCTTAACCTTGACTGTATGACAGTTTCAGGTAAGACAGTTGGCGAAAACATTGCTTCCTGCCCCAACCTTGACCCTGAGGTTATCCGTACAATTGATAATCCCTACAGTGAAACAGGCGGTATCGCTGTTCTTCGAGGCAACCTTGCTCCTGACGGCAGTGTTGTAAAGCGTTCAGCAGTTCTTCCCGAAATGCTCGTACACGAAGGTCCTGCAAGAGTATTCGACTGCGAAGAGGATGCTCAGAAGGCAATTAATGAAGGTAAAATCGTTGCAGGTGATGTTGTTGTTATCCGCTACGAAGGACCTAAGGGTGGTCCCGGTATGAGAGAAATGCTCAACCCCACCTCAGCTATTATGGGTATGGGTCTCGGAGGCAGCGTTGCTCTTATTACAGACGGCCGTTTCTCAGGTGCAACAAGAGGAGCATGCATCGGCCACGTTTCACCCGAAGCAGCAAGCGGCGGTATGATCGGTGTTGTTGAAGAAGGCGACATTATCTCAATCAATATTCCCAAAAACACTCTTGAGCTCAAGGTTGACGAAGCAATTCTTGCAGAAAGAATGAAGAACTTTGCGCCCAAGACAAAAGAGCTTTCAGGCTACCTCAAGCGCTACGCATCAATGGTATCAAGCGGTGCTGAAGGTGCAATACTTAAATAAGAAGTGATTTTATGCTTAAAGATTTATCTCTTAAACTGCACTCTCTGACAGTTTTCCGCAATCTTCTGGAAGATGGTGTAATAAAAAATCTTCTCAGCTTTCTTGACACTGCAGAAGACGGAAGCACACATGCTTCTCTCGACTTTTACAGTAAATTTGTAAAAGCACTCTATGAAAGTGGCTTTGAAAGTCTCAGCGCTTATGTGTCTGAGCTTGCGTCAAGCGATGAGAATGTATATATAAGATACAAAACCAAAAAGCTGCCTGTTCCCTCAGCTATAAGCGAAAGTACAGACAGAGAGCTGAAGATTCTGCAGGAGGTCTGCGACCTCACCTCAGAAAAGTTGACTTCTGCAATTGGTTATAACAGCATTCTCTCCTCCTTCAAGGAAGAAAAGCTGGATATAGTAAGCTTCTACGCAAACCGCATGGAGAACATTCACAAGTACGGCTACGGAATGTATGCTAAATATCGTATGTTCTATCTTTCTGAGTGCAAAATTGTTCCCGTTGTAAATCCCGACAGAACAAACCTCAGCGAGCTTATTGACTACAAGCGTGAGCAGAAGATTATTCTCGACAACACAAATGCGCTGCTTTCAGGCAAGCCCGCCTCAAACATTCTTCTTACAGGTGATGCAGGCACAGGCAAGTCCTCCACAATTAAGGCAATTGTCAACGAGCTTTACGGCAAGGGTCTGCGTATTCTTGAAGTGAGAAAGGAACAGCTGAGGGAAATTCCGAAAATTCTCGACGAGCTTACAGACAACCCTCTGAAGTTCATAATTTTCATTGACGACCTTTCCTTCCAGAAGGATGATGACAACTTCAGCGCACTTAAAGCGATTCTTGAGGGCTCCGTTTCCGCCAAGGGTCAGAATGTGGTAATCTACGCCACAAGCAACCGCCGTCACCTTGTAAAGGAAAGCTTCAGCGACCGTGAGGGTGACGACATACACCGCAACGACACTATGCAGGAAATCATTTCGCTGTCAGAGCGTTTCGGCATTCAGGTAACCTTCAACAGACCTGACAAGAAGACTTATCTTGACATTGTGCATCATCTTGCAGATGCGGCAGGCATAGAATACGATGCTGAGAAAATTGATCTTGCGGCCGAGCGCTTTGTGCTTTCAAGAGGCTCACGGTCAGCACGCGCTGCAAGGCAGTTTATTGACAACATTATTTCAGGCAACATCATCTTATAAAAAAATCAGAGTTGGAATCTGTTACACACAGATTTCAACTCTTTTTGCTATTATCCCCTCAGCAGAGCATTATTTTTCAGATATATAACAAATTTAAACATTTATACATTGACTACCAACCATTAACAGTAGTATAATGTACTATACTCTAAAGAAGGAGGATATTATGTGAAAAAGATTTTAGCCCTCTTTTTATCATTAATTATAATTTCAGGCTGCTGTATGCCGGCAAGTGCAGTAAGCATTTCGGCAGGAATGTCAGCACTTCAGTCCACTTTCACTAACGGTGATGCAATCAATTTTGACTATGTAATGTACTCACCCGTTAAGTCAAGCAGCGACAAGACCAAGTATCCGCTTATCATCTGGCTTCACGGTCAGTTTTCAAGCGTTTATGAACGCCACCAGCTTTACGGCTACGACATAGCTCTCTGGGCTGCTGAAGAAAATCAGGCAAAAATCAGAGGTACAGGCGGTGCCTTCCTTTTCCTTCCCCGTGACCCCAACATTGACATTGCGTGGAGCGGTGAAAGTGCCAAGTTAAAGCAGGACATCGACTTATTTGTTGAAAGATACAAGGACAACATTGACACCGACAGAATTTACATTGGTGGTCTTTCAATGGGAGGTAGAGGTGCATACAGAATCGCAGCTCAGTATCCCGACTTTTTTGCAGCGCTGTATCTCCTCTCACCTGTATACAATCCCTCAGATGTTGAGCTGAGAGCGCTTCGCAACACACCCGTATGGATGGTAAACTGCACTAACGACTATCTTGTATCCAACTCAACAATCACAAACGCGTGGAATTATCTTAATCAGTATTCAGCGGCACCCCACAAAAACAGATGGTCAAAATTCAGCACCTTACATATGGTTGAATCTGACGGCTCCCTTGTTGTAAATCCTCTTTACTGGACACACAACACCTGGTCAGCTGCTTGTGCAGACCTTTTCATGGACGACCACACACCCTTTAAAAATATGACGGTAGTCAACGGTAACGGCTACACAGTCAAGTTGGAATATCCCAAGGGACTTCTTTACTGGATGAGCTCACAGGGTTACGATGAAAATGCTCAGCCCGACAACAGCGGCAGCAGTGATTCAGGCTCATCAGGCGGCAATTACAAGCCCCTTACAGGCGACATCTTCCAGAAGATCTTTGAATTGTTCAGAAGAATGATTGAGATTATAATGGGATGATCTCCGATGCGGATTTAATATGACAGGAAATCACCTGTGACGATTGTCACAGGTGATTGTTTTTTGTGGGACATAGGGGACCCCCACAGATCGGATGATCTGTGGGGGCAAATGATTATTTTATTACAACATTATCTATAAGTGCAGCTGAATCATATGCACTATCACCAATATCGCCTACTTCAAAAATAATTTTATACTCTAAGCCAGCAGGGATATCTGATAAATCAATTGAAAATGTTTTCCAACCTGTATGGTATGTAGTTTCATCACCACCATTAAAGTAGTTGCCACCCAAATATATCCATTCTGCCTTGTTAACAGTTTCTTTTAATACTTCAGTGCAAGTTGATGAATCTACTAAATAAACTCTGAAATAATCATCATAACTGCTGCCTACATATTCCATGGGTTCTTCTGAAACAAAATTATATTGGAAAGTCAAAGTATTTTTTCCAGTTTCTTTATTAAATGTTCTAGAAATTTTACTAATAGAATCATTTATTGCACCAACACCGGTACTTAAGAAAGCGAATCTATCACCATGAACCGGCTTAAGTTCTCCAATCTGTTCTAAAACACGACAATCTCCTGTTTTTTCGTCCCAACATATAAACCCTTTTTCAAAAGACATATTATCTGTGGCATATTCTCTAAGTCTGAAAGAATCTTTGTCTCGTTCTTTCAAAACAGGTCTTGCTCTATCTTCCTCTTTCTTGCACATATTAAGCAAAACAGAGATGTATCCCAGTGGCTTTTCGTCATCTTCACCGTGCTTATCTTTGGCTTCTTCTAATGATTTCT
>JBGVFK010000076.1:0-4216 GCA_045121075.1 Acutalibacteraceae bacterium
AAAGGTGCTGCAAATCGGACATTTAAGACTTGTTATATCTATCTATTGTCAGCTTGTGCCTTCGGGGTAAAGAAAAGCTCATCTTGCACATTTCTCAACAGTCTGACAGCTTGTCGAAAATTACTTTTTCGACAAGCTGAAGCCGGTTGCAATTTGCAACCGGCTTTTAATTTTATTTTACCCTACAAGTCCAACCGCTGCACAATTCTTCTTGTGCTCTGCGTAAGTCTCGGCATAGTAGTAATTCCAATCCTCATCCGTTACAAAGAAGTAGTAGTCTGTATCCTCGGGATAAAGAGCAGCTTCAATTGCATCAAGACCGGGATTAGTAATTGCACCCTCGGGGAGTCCCACACACTTGTATGTGTTGTAAAGCTCCTTGTACTTTTCAGTATCGCCTGCAATATAGGGTGAGTCGGTTACATAATCGTTTATATAATGTATAGTAACGTCGCACTGAATTTTGCCGTAGCCCACGCCAACAATTCTGTTGTGCACAACTGAGCTTACCTTGCCCATTTCATCGGCTGTGGTTGCTTCCTCCTGAACAATTGCTGCAAGAGAAATAATCTCGTCCATTGTGTAGCCAAGCTCCTCAGCTCTCAGATAGTATTCATCAGTGAGCTTCTTCTCGGTGTTGTCAAGAAAGCGCTTTAATGCTCTCTCTGCACTTTCGCCCTTATAAAAATCGTAAGTGTCGGGGAAAATATAGCCCTCAAGGTTGAAGGGTCTGTCGGAGGGTTCTTCTATACCTTCAACAAAACGGTAGGTGAGTGTTGAAAGATAAGCATCATCGGTAACGAGTGCAAGAAACGCCTTAGCTGAGCACACACCGCTTTTCTCCAGCTTCTCTGCAATCTGCACTGCAGTTGAGCCCTCAGGAAAGGTTACTCTTACTGTGGGGTCTTCCGTTGTTGTGATTTCTGTGGTTGTGGTAGTTTCTTCCGTGGGTTTATCCTCTGCCATACAAGCACATAATATAGAAAGGCAAAGTGCAAGACAGATTATTATTGCAAATTTCTTCATTGTGTCACTTCCTTAATTTTAATGCTTAAAGTATACCACAACAAGAGAAAAAACAAAAGACCTGACCGGTTAATTTATAAAAATTGTAAGAATTTGCATTTTCTTTGGTTTAAAAACACTCTATTTTCAAAAAAGACTTGAAAAAAAATAAGTTTTGTTATAGAATAGGTAAGAAAATTAATACTAATTCCGGAGGAATATAAAATGGTATCAGCAGGCGATTTCAGAAATGGTGTAACATTTGAAATGGAAGGCAATGTTCTTCAGATCATTGAATTCCAGCACGTAAAGCCCGGCAAAGGCGCAGCTTTTGTTCGTGCAAAGGTAAGAAACGTAATCACAGGTTCAGTTGTTGAACGTACATTCAACCCCAGTGAAAAGTTCCCCACAGCATTCGTTGAAAGAAAGGATATGGAATATTCATACAGCGACGGCGGTCTCTACTACTTCATGGATCCCGAAAGCTATGAGCTTATCCCCATCAACGAAAGCGAGCTTTCAGATAACTTCAAGTTCGTAAAGGAAAACATGGTATGTAAGGTTCTTTCATACAAGGGCAACGTATTCGGCGTTGAACCTCCCAACTTTGTTGAACTTCAGGTTACAAAGACAGACCCCGGCTTCAAGGGTGACACAGCTACAAACACAACAAAGCCCGCTACTCTTGAAACAGGCGCTGAAGTTAAAGTACCTCTCTTCATCGACGAGGGCGAAATGATTCAGATCGACACAAGAACAGGCGAATACATGGGTAGAGCATAAGCTTTGACTCAGATATTTAATTATTGACTGAAAGGAATGAACGAAATGTCAGTTTCAGAAAAAGTTGCTTACTTAAGAGGCCTTATGGAAGGTCTTGATATGGACGAAGATAAGAAAGAAGCAAAGCTCTTCAACGCTATTATTGAAGCTCTTGATGATGTTGCTTCAGAGCTTAGCGATATCGACGAAGATATGGAAGAACTTGCAGACTATATCGAAGAACTCGACGAAGATCTCGGCGATGTAGAAGAATTCGTATATGATCTCGACGACGACTGCGACTGCTGCTGTGACGACGATGATTGTGATTGCTGCTGCGATGACGATTGCATCGAGGTTGAATGCCCCGCTTGCGGCGAAACAGTTTGCATCGGTTTTGACGAAATCAATGACGACGGTGAAGTTGATTGCCCCTGCTGCGGTGCAATTCTCGAATTCGAAATCGAAGAGGAAGAAGAAATCGAAGAATAATCTTCAAAGCATAATGCTCCCTTGTGATTTTTCACATGGGAGTTTTCTTGTGTGACACTTTGCACAAAATCGGGTGCAAAATTTTGGAAAGTTAACTTATTGACTGGGTAGGCAGATTCTTATATAATAAGCTTATAGAATATACGGAAAGGTTGACTTGTCTTATGAAGACTGCGACAACATATCAGACAGATTTCAAGACAGAGATAACTCTGCCCTTTTTCGTATGCATTTTAACATTTGGTAATTAACCGTTCAGGTGCGCTTTGTTGCGTGCTTGGGCGGTTTTTATATTTCAACCCCTCTGTCACTTCGTGACATCTCCCCTTTCAGAGGAGACAAGTCTTGCCGTCCCTGAAAGGGAAGGGGGACCGCGATAGCGGTGGAAGGGTCAACAAACTCAATCCCCGAAAGGAGAAAACACAATGAAAAAAACCTTATCAATCATCCTTGCAATCTTAATGATTGTAACAACAATCCCTATGGCTTTTGCGGCTGAGGAAATGACAGTTTTAACCGAGTTCTGTATATATGAAGATGATTATAATTATCCCGGAGGATGGAGTAATGATAATGAAGAAAACTACCATCTCGGTATTCAGGATGAAGGTAAAATCGCTTGGGAAGAAGGCGATGAACTCTTAATTATTTTCAATGAATATGATACTGATACATGGGAAAAAATTAACACTCAAACAGCTCTTCTGAGATACGAAAATGAACAGTTTAATGGAAGCATCTCGTTTGTTTATGATGAGAATTCATATATTGTAACTTATGGATGCATAGGTAAAGGTGGCGGAACAGACGAATATTTAGAAATACATTGTGTAATTATTGATAATGTTCTTTATATAGTATTTCCCGATTCGCGTGTTCACTATTCCCGTCTGAGAATAGTAGGTGAAGCTAATACTTCTTATGACGTGACAGTAGACGGATTTATTACTGCTGATAACTTCGAGAAACTAATTACACAGAATTATACTCTTACTACTGACAATAACGGCAATGCTTATCTTTATGGCATATTCATTGAGGGTGCCATTCTCTCAGTAAATGGAGTATCTTGCACTTTCGACCCTCCCGAACCAACTTTATCAGAAAAAAGTTATGCAGTCTGTGCTGTTCATAACTTTAGTGATGGTTATTGCACTGAGTGTTATGTTAAGTGTGCTCATGCAAACTGTTCAAATTCAGTTTGTAACGACTGCGGATACATTTGTCTCCATTCAGACACAATTGTTCAGGTAGATGCAAAGGCTCCCACTTGCACACAAGTAGGTAATGAAGCATATGAATACTGCACAGCTTGTGACTACTCAACTAAAGTTGAAATCCCCGTTGATACTAATGCTCACGATTGGTCAAACCTTGACGGTGTTTGCGCAAACGGTTGCGGACTTGAATGTCCCCACGAGGATACATATAATGATCTTATCCGTCCCGTACAGAATGCTGACGGCACATGGGGCAAGGGTAAGATCGTCGAAATCTGTAACATCTGCGGTAATTCCTCACTTGTTCAGGAGGTTGAGCGTGACCACGAGGGTTATAAGGTATTTGATGAAACTGCAGCAGAGCTTGAAGCTATTCTTAACAGCGGTAAGATGACAGATAAATGGAAGAACGATTATACCAACAGTTTGAACGGCTTAAGAAATTCAGCTTACTATCAGGTTTATACTGAAATTGAAACTGCTATTCCCTCAATGACAGAAAGTCTTAAAAGCATTATTGCAGCAATCGAAGCAGGTCTCGCTGACGGTACAATGATAAAGGCTGATTTCACATATATGACATCTCTCTTTGATGAAATCAATGCTCTTATCGATAATGATCCGAACAAGCTCATCCCCAGCGAAAGCGGAAGATTCCAGGGTATCTATTACGGCTACTATATGAGCTGCAAGAATAACGGTAATCACAGTCAGTTTGATTATGACCAGAATATGGC
>JBGVFK010000077.1:0-14708 GCA_045121075.1 Acutalibacteraceae bacterium
TGTGCTTTATTCCGTCTTTCAGGACTAATTCACATGCCTTAACTTTAAATTCTTTGCTGTAAGTTCTTTTCATTATGAACACCTCTTTAATGTATTTTATCATTAACTCTTCGATGTGTCCACTTTTACTATACAACTTTCAATTATTCATTATTCACTATTCATTATTCATTAAAAAAGCACCCTCAAAGGGTGCTTTTTGTTTAGTATGCAATTGACCATTCTTCGTTGAGGTAGCCTTCAAACTTAGCGCTGCCACCAAGAGCGCCTACCTTAGCTTCACCGTCACCTGTCATAGGAAGGTAGTTCTTAAGGTAAATGAGCTTGCCGTCCTTATCGAGAGTTACCTGCATTGTTGAACCGGGATAGTTCATGTTAGCTCTTGTAATTTTTACAATGCTGGGAAGTCCGAGAGATTCGATATTAAGGAAGCCGAGTGAGCCTGAATTGTGAACGGGGATGGGGCTTTCTGCTGTTGTGCTTTCAGGATTAAGGGTGATGTAGTAAACCTTGTTGTCGCCCTGCTTTTCTGCTCTTGCAGAGGCTACGCCTGCACTTGTAAGTGTGAAGCTGTTGTTTTCGGGAGGAACAGCTGCAAAGGGAGTAAGCTGTTCACCCTTTGAGTTAACTGCGTTACCGTTGGTGAAAACAATTGTTTCTTCAGGCACTGCTGCAGAGGTTACATCGCTGATAACACCGTTGATTGCATCAATCGCTGAGGGCACTGAGCAGTCAACGACCTGAACTACAACCTGAAGTCTTCTTAAAGCTGTGAAGTTCGGAGTCTGCTTGAGGGTGTTGATTGCGTTACCTACATCTCTGAGGATTTCATCAGTTGAAAGTGAAGTAATTTCCTTGCCTGAGGGAGCTACTGTAACATCATTACCGGGTACAGAGGGTGCTACTGTAGGAGCAGTTGCATCATTTGCCGGTGCGGGCTGTGTAGTCGGTGGGAGTGTGGGCAGAATTGAAGGAGCAGTTGTGCTTATCTGAGGTGTCTGTGCTGTAAGCTTTGCATAAGCACGTCTTTCCTTATAAACACCAAGCTCAAAGCCCATTACAAAAAACCATATTGCGAGAGCTGCAGCAATGGCAGCCATAACTTCTTTTTTTATTTTCATCTTTATCTTCTCCTAACGGCATAAGCTGTTTATACTGAAAAATACATATATATAACAATACCTAAATTTGCTTCTTTTGTCAAGTGAATGGTGTACATTTAATAAATAATTTACGGGGCAACAACAAGGCAGGTAAATATATCCTCACTGCAGTGATATTGACAAAAGATTATGAAGCATATATAATGTAATCAGGCAGAATTTGCGTCATTTTGCCTGAGAAAATATAACAGAAAGAAGGTGCCGACATGAAAGAAATCATTTTCTGGATGGCGGTGACTGTCCTGCTCTCAGTAATTGAGGCGGTGACTGCTAACCTTGTTACGGTATGGTTTGCAGTGGGTGCCTTCGGTGCGGTAATTGCCGCAGCGGCAGGTGCCACAGCTTCAGTTCAGGTTGCGGTCTTTGTTCTTCTGTCTGCAGTAAGTCTTGCTCTCACAAGACCTGTAATGAAAAAGGTTACCAAAAAAACAGGCGAGGCAACCAATGCAGACAAGGCAATAGGAGAAATCTGTATTGTGCTTGAGGATATTGACAACGACCGTAATATGGGTGCAGTTTCTTGTCTTGGCAAGGTCTGGTCAGCAAGAACAGTTGACGGTACAGCCGTAAAGAAAGATGAAAAGGTCAGAGTAATCCAAATCAAAGGCGTAAAGCTGATAGTTGAGCCTGTCAGCGCAGCCGTAACAGAATAAAAGAAAAGGAGAAAACACTATGGAATTTATTATCCCTATCATTATTTTACTTGTAATTGTATTTCTTGTAACAAACATCAGAATTGTACAGCAGGCAAAAGCAGTTGTAGTTGAACGTCTTGGCGCTTACAAGGCAACCTGGGGCGTTGGTCTTCACTTTAAAATTCCTTTCATTGAAAGAATTGCAAAAACTGTTTCACTTAAAGAGCAGGTTGTGGATTTTCCGCCTCAGCCCGTTATTACAAAGGATAACGTAACAATGCAGATTGACACCGTTATCTATTTCCAGATTACAGACCCCAAAATGTACACCTACGGTGTTGAACATCCCCTTACTGCTATTGAAAACCTTACAGCAACAACTCTCAGAAATATTATCGGTGACCTTGAGCTTGACCAGACTCTTACTTCACGCGATATTATCAACGGCAAGATGAGAGCAATTCTTGACGAAGCAACTGACCCCTGGGGTATCAAGGTTAACAGAGTTGAGCTTAAGAATATTATTCCACCGAGAGAAATCCAGGACGCAATGGAAAAGCAGATGAAGGCAGAGCGTGAACGCCGTGAAGCTATCCTCAAGGCTGAGGGTGAAAAGAAGAGTGCAATTCTTCTTGCAGAAGGTGAAAAGGAATCAGCAATTCTTCGTGCAGATGCTCAGAAGCAGGCTCACATTCTTGAAGCAGAGGGTGAAGCTCAGGCTATTCTTCAGGTTCAGCAGGCAACTGCAGAGGGTATCAGACTTCTTAACGAAGCAGGTGCATCAGAAGCAGTTATTCAGCTTAAGGCTCTTGAGGCCTTCGCTGCTGCAGCAGACGGCAAGGCAACAAAGATTATTATCCCCTCAGAAATTCAGTCACTTGCAGGCCTTGCAGCTTCATTCAAGGAACTTACAAAGGAATAAAAACAAAAGCCCTGAGGGGCTTTTTGTTTTTTAAAGTTGAAAGTTAAAAGTTGAAAGTTGAAATAAGGGTCGCTACGCTCCGATTATATTACTGACGAAAATTCAGGGTGATGCGTAGGGGCTGCCATTGGCAGTCCGCCTTTTTCCACCTCTCCGTCAACCTGCGGTTGCCACCTCTCCTTTCAGGAGAGGCAAGACTGACGAAACTTCAAGCTAAACAAAAAAATATTCAGACGGTATTCTAATGATTTCATTTTCTGAAAAGCAATCTAACAGCCTCTCCTGAAAGGAGAGGTGGATTCGTCGCAGACGAAGACGGAGAGGTAAAAATCAACTCTCTTCCCTTTTCAACTCGACTATTTCCGCAGACTGCATCTTTCCGTTTGCAGAAGTATAAACCTGCGACCACATTTCAACTTTTAACTTTCCTATTTCAACTTTAAACAAAAAATCTCCGCACCTTCGTGCGGAGAATATTTTTTTGTTTTTACGCCTTGTCTGCGCAGCCGAGAACTGTTTCGATCTTGTGTGAAACAACGCCTTCGATTGCATCTCTTGCGGGTGTGAGATACTGTCTGGGGTCGAAGTGCTTGGGGTTCTCCTTGAAGTGCTTTCTGAGAGCAGCTGTCATTGCGATACGGATGTCTGAGTCAACGTTGATCTTACAAACAGCCATTGAAGCAGCTTCGCGAAGCATTTCTTCGGGAATACCGATAGCATCGGGCATTTCGCCGCCGAATTCGTTAATTGTCTTAACATCGTCCTGGTTAACTGATGAAGCACCGTGAAGAACGATGGGGAAGCCGGGAAGCTTTTCTTCAATTTCCTTAAGGATATCGAATCTGAGCTGGGGCTTCTGACCGGGCTTGAACTTGTAAGCACCGTGGCTTGTACCGATAGCAATTGCAAGTGAGTCAACACCTGTTCTTGTTACGAAATCATAAACCTGAGCGGGATCTGTGAACTTAGCGTCTTCTTCGCTAACGTTAACATCGTCTTCGATACCTGCAAGCTGACCGAGTTCGCCTTCAACAACAACGCCGTGAGCGTGTGCATATTCAACAACCTTCTTTGTAAGTGCTACGTTTTCTTCGTAGGGAAGGTGTGAACCGTCGATCATAACTGATGTAAAGCCACCGTCGATGCAGCTCTTACATGTTTCAAAGTCGGGACCGTGGTCAAGGTGAAGAGCGATGGGAAGACCTGTTTCTTCAGCAGCAGCCTTTACCATTGCTACAAGGTAGCCGTGAGCAGCATACTTTCTTGCACCTGCTGAAACCTGAAGGATTACGGGAGCGTTGTTCTTCTTTGCAGCTCTTGTAATACCCTGAATGATTTCCATATTGTTTACGTTGAATGCACCGATAGCGTAACCGCCCTTGTATGCATCCTCAAACATCTTTTTTGTTGTAACTAATGCCATGATGAATTACTCCTTTTGTTTTAATATTTCTATGAAAGTATACTCCATTAAGTCTCTGATGTCAAGTGAATTTCATCAGGACTGCGGTGTATATACAATCGTGAAGCAGTGTGAACGGATTTTTCCTTCAAGAACCTTGATTCTGAAGTCGTATCCTGTAACAATTTTGCCGCCTACGCTCATTGATGAAACATAGCCGATGTCCTCTCTGACAGCCTTATCGTGAGTAACAATTGTAAGCCAGTTTGCAGGATCGCCTGTAAGCTCAACATCAAGCTTTTCCTTTGCTATAGCCTTCATATCATCGCTGGTAATTGTGTATACGCTCTTGTAGTTGCTGTCAAGATAGTCGCCGTAGCTCTTTCTTCCGCCTGCAAGGTAAGGCACTGTTGTGCCGATGCCCTTACCCCATACATTGTAATATGAGGTTGTTACGCCTGCACTCATTGCGTGGAAGGGAGTTACTGCAACATCGTTGCCGTAAGCTATGTAATAGCCTGTGTTCATAACATCATCAACAACTCTGTAGCAAAGCTCTGAGGGTGTCTTGCCGTATGCGTGAGCTTCTTCTGAAAGATTGTAATTGTTATACTTTGCAAAGGTATAAAGTGCAATTGCCTGAGCCTTAAGAGCCTCATAGCTGTAAGATGCACCCATTTCACTTTCAAGAGCAGATGCAAGATACTCTCTTGTATCGTAAAGTGAGCCGTTGTATGTTATCTTTTCAGGATATTTTTCGCCTGTTACAATTTTTGCGTTTGGCTCATAATAGTAATGAGCAAGAATTTCTGCCGCTGTCCAGCCCTGCTGTGCAAGATAGTTTGCACCTACCTGGCTCATACCTACACCGTGACCGTAGCCGAATACATAGAAGGTGTAAATGCCCTTTGTTGAAGACACTGCAGGCATTGTTGTTTCTGCCGCTGAAATGTCAACCGCTGTGGACTGTGTAACACCGCCTGTCTGAGTGGGCATTGTTGTTGATGAAGCCTCAAAGGGGTTAGTTGTGCTTGACGCAGTGGGAGCAGTCTGTGAAACAGTAGGTGTGGGCATTGTGCCGAGAGGCGGCATTGTTGTTGTGGGTGTGTCATCACTCATAAGGTTGATGAAAAGTGCCACGGGAATTATAATTGCAATTGCAAGAACAACTGCTGCAAAAATTATCATATTCTTGGGCAGCTTCTGCTTTTCGGGCTTCTTTTCCTCATCCTCTTCACCTTCATCAGCTTCAGTCTGAGCTGAAAGAAGCTGTACTCTCTGGCTTACAGTGTCGCAGAGAAGTGAAACTGCGTGAGGCAGAAGAAGGTCAAGGTCGTCGGGATTTGAGGTGCTGAGCTTTTTAGCCTTGGCAACACCCTTATCAACAACGGCTACATAAGTAAAGTACATTGTTTCGCCGTCTTCACCGTCAACTGAGTAGATTTCGGAAATTGCTGCACCTAAGTCTGCACCGGAGTTGAGCATTGCATCTCTTGCCTTGCCAACAAGCTTTACTGATTCGCTCTGTGAGGTTGCTTCCTCATTTTCTTCCTCAGTGGGCTCATCAAGAATTTCTACAAAGGAAGCAACATCGGTAAGTGACGGAATTTCGCTGTAAAGCTTATAAACCCACATTGTAGCTTCACCGGTTACAAGTGCAACTCTGCGCTCTTTTTCTGCAAGAGTATTAACAAGCTTAGCTACGCTTTTTGTAAAATCAAACTCAGAATCGCTGCTTTCTTTTTCTGCCTTTTCTGCCTTTGCAACCTTGCCTGTTTCCATATAACTGCAAAAAGCAGTGAGGATGTTATCAATACGGCTGAAGTCAAGAGGCATAAAGGTAAGAGCACCGTTAAGTGCACCACAGGTAAAGCCGCAGTAAAGTCCGTCGTTTGTGCGATAGCACACACCGTCCTCAGGTAAAAGAGCGTTTGCATTAAGCTCTGTACCTGTAGCCTTATCCCCTGCTTTTTCTGTAGCGAAGCTTAAAAGCTCATCGCTTGTTTCGTAAGGGATTGAAAGCTCACTTATAAATGTTCCCTTTACCTGATTATAGTCTGTCGTGTCAACGGCAACTATAACATGCTCACCGCCCTGAAGGGCTTTTTTTGCACCTTCAAGAAGCTCATCGTAGCTTTCATAATCTGTGTCTTCAATAAGACCGAGCTTATCAAGAGTAAGGCAGATTTTAAAAAGAGCGTCTTCTGCATAAGGGGAAACATTTTTTAATGTCAGTAATTTTATCATTTTCTTCCTCCTGTTTTCAGTGAGTTAGCTTACCTCCCACTGAAATGCATTTTTATAAGGATTGGTTTTGCCTTTTTTGTTGTACCACGCCTGTGGGTATCTTGGATTTGAGTTCACTGTTGCTCTGCTTACATCCACATCAGCACTTTCACCGGGTCGTACAAGTCTTGCAATTACAACAAAACGAGCATCGGTAAATTCGTGTGAGCAGGTTGAAAGTGTGAGCAGCTTATCTGTGGGAAGAACATCAACACCTGTGTCGTAAAGGCTTCTTTGTGAAAGCTCGTTAAGGTATGAAGCAAAGTTCTCCTGAGTTGAAAGCTGAGTGAAGTAATATCTGAAAATATAACCGTTATCGTCCTTTGTGTAGGCGTTGGTTACAATTGCCGCAATAACCTTCCACTGATAATCCTTATAAAGGGTGTTGAAAGTGATTACGGGAGCTTTTTTGAAGCCCTCAATGGATTTATAAGCATCAAGTGTGCCGAAGATTGTGCCGTTGTTCATATGGTGACCGAAGATTACGGTGTTCTGATCAAGAGGCTCAATATTATTAAGATGAGTAACAAAGGGACAACCGTACTTTGTTCTCTGCAGATAGAAGTTCTTTTCAAGATACTTCTTGTCGTCATTTGCCTGAACAACAGGAAGATTAAGATTTACTCCGTCTGCACTGAGATAGCCCACAAATTCAGGGTTGGTAGCATAAAGCTTTGCATATTTTACCTGCATACCCTCAGGAAACACTACATTGGGATATTCCTTTTTGATTTTCTTCCACTGCTGTTCGGGAGTAAGCTCTTTATCCTCCTCAGGCTTGGCGGGATTCTTTTCCTCTTCAATAATAAGCTCGGAAACCTCTTCCATAATGTTGTCGTTCTGCTTTGAAAGTCGCCATTCGTTAACAAGCATACCTGATGCTATTACAATTGCAACAAGAGAAACGGCAAGAACAACCCTTCTTATAATTTCTGAGGTGGGAAGCTTCTTTTTCTTTTCTTCCTCTGTTTCCTCTTCGTCGTTTTCAAACTGAAATTCTTCCTCGTCAGTGTTTATGTTGTCTGACTTTGCTTTTTTATACTGAGGCACCTTCATCTTCTTCGCCATAGCGTCAAATTCAAAAAGTGTCATTTCATTTTCGTCAACGCTGAAGGGTGAGGCTTTTTTTACTTCATCCTCAAGTGAAACGGTTTCCTCTTCAAAATCTATCTGCATTTCCTCCTTGAATGAGGGCTCAGGTGCAGTGAATTTCTGTGAGGGTGTTTTTTCGTTCATATCAAAATCAGCGCTCTGATAAAGCACGCGTGTACCCGGATTCTGACCGTTAGCGTCAACGGTGGGCTGTGCCGGCTGCTGATAAGGTGTAAAGGGCATCTGAGGATAAGGCATCTGTCCATAGGGATTTTCACCGGGCATAGCCTGATTCTGCTGCATCATATTCTGTTGCTGCATCATACCCTGCTGCATTGCTGCAAACTGAAGCATCATCATGTTCCACTGCTCGGGTGTCAGTGTAACAGGTGCACCGTAAACGGGCTGCTGAACCTGATTCTGTGGCACTTCAGGTGCTTCGCCTCTTGCCTCAGAGGGAGTTGAAAGGTGTGGCTTAGGCCTTTTGGGTGCCACAGGCTTTCCCTCGTTATTTATTGATATTTCAACATCCTCGGACTCAATTGAACCGTAGGATTCATTTTCTGAGTTCTCAAAATTATTTTCGCTGTCGTAAATAATTTTCATAGCTGTGTCATTCCTCTTTGTGATAAAAATCACTTAATATGAGTTCAAAAACTCCTTAAGACTCTCTGACCTTTTTTCAGAGTCTTCTATAAATACTCTTGCTGAATTAAAGGCTGTTGATGCAGCGAGTATTCTGTTATATTCTCTGCAGTGGTCTCCTCCTGTTCTTCCGCGGATTTCCGTAAGAAGAAGCTTTTCGCCGTCTGTTACGGCAACATAAATAAGACCTACAGGCTTGCCGTCTCCGCTTGTGGGGCCTGCTTCACCGGTTATACCCACACCGATTGATGAAGCTGAAAGCTTTCTTACTCCATCAGCCATTTCGGCGGCAACTATACTGCTTACTGCTCCGTATTTTTCTATATGCTCTTTCTTTACCGAGAGCACCTTTTCCTTGATTTCGTTACTGTATGATATTACACCACAGTGAAAAATCTGTGATGAACCGCTTAAATCTGTCATTCTTTTTCCGCAGAGTCCGCCTGTGCAGCTTTCTGCGAAAGCAACAGTAAGCTTTTTTTCCTTTAAAATTATGCTCAGTGCCTCTTCCGTTGAATTTACGTCAATTCCGTAAATATATGAACCGAGGCGTTTTTTAATCTCGTCAAGAGTGTCCTTCATAAGCTTTTCGGCTTCAGCTTCGTTTTTCGCCTTTGCCGTAACTCTTAAAAGGGCTTCACCGCTTTTTGCATAGGGTGCAACGGTGGGATTTTCCATATCCAGTAAATCTCTTACCTCTTCACTCATAGCGCTTTCACCTATACCGAAGGTGCGCACATTGTGTGAGAGAATTACCGAGTCTGATTTTGCTTCAAGAAACGGTCTTACACCGTTTTTAAACATAGCTGTCATTTCGTGAGGCGGGCCGGGAAGAATGACCATAATTTTTGAGTCCTTTTCCATTATAAAGCCCGGTGCTGTACCACAGGTGTTATCCAAAACCTTTGCGCCCTCAGGAACAAGAGCCTGCTTGAGATTACTCTCAGGCATACTGCGGTTTCTGTCCTTGAAATACTGCTCTATTCCGTCAGCGATTTCTTTATCTAAAAAAAGCTCCTTGCCGAAATATTCACTGCAGACCTCTTTTGTAAGGTCGTCAGGAGTGGGGCCGAGACCACCGGTGAAGATAATCATATCGCACCTTGAAAAGGCAAGGTCAATTGCAGAAAGGAGTCTTTCTCTGTTGTCCCCTACTGTGCACTGATGTGTTACACCGATGCCGAGGGAGGCAAGCTCTTTTGAAAGATACTGTGAATTTGTGTTGAGTATATCGCCGAGAAGAATTTCGGTGCCCACCGAGATAAGCTCACAGTTCAAATGAAAAACCACCTTTCTGATTAAAGTTGAGAGTTAAAAGTTGAAAGTTGAAATAAGGTCGCAGATTTATATTTCTGTAAACTGACAGATATAGTCTGCGGAGATAGTTAAGTCAAATAGGGTAAAGAGTTGATTTTATCCGCCTTTACATTTCTTAATTAAGAAAACTCTGCCCGCCGAATTTATCTGTCTGCTTTGGCGGTATGAATATGAAAGTTTAACAACTATCTAACACGGATATAATCGGAACGAAGTGACCCACATTTTAACTTTTAACTTTCCACTTTCAACTTTGATTAAAATTCAGCAACGCTGAATTTTAATCAACTGCCTCATACTTTGTTTCGGCAATTGCTCTTTCAATCATTTCGTCCCAGTCAACTGCACCTTCTGCTTTTTCAATAAGCTCAAGTGTGGGGCGTGTTCTGGGGTGCTTGGGAGTGAACACTGTGCAGCAGTCCTCATAGGGAAGCACTGAGGTTTCAAAAGCACCGATTTTTCTTGATATTGTAATAATCTCGTCTTTATCCATACCTATAAGTGGACGGAAAACGGGAATTGTTGAAACTGCGTTTGTGCAAGCGAGTGCACCGAGAGTCTGTGAAGCAACCTGACCTAAGCTTTCACCTGTTACAAGAGCACCGCAGCCGTCTCTTTCTGCAAGGCGTACTGCAATTTTCATCATAAGTCTTCTCATAATGATTGTGAAAAGCTCTTCAGGGCATTTCTCTCTTATTGTTTCCTGAATTTCAGTAAAGTTTACTACGGCAAAATTTACTCTGCCGCTGTATTTTGAAACAATTGAAACAAGGTCACGCACCTTCATTTCTGCACGCTTGCTTGTGTAGGGAGGAGCAGCGAAGTGAATTGCTGTAAGCTGAAGGCCACGCTTTGCCATCATCCAGCCTGCAACAGGGCTGTCGATGCCGCCTGAAACAAGAAGTGCAACTCTGCCTGCAGAGCCTACGGGCATACCGCCTGCACCCTTTATCTGGTTGCCGTGGATGAAAACGTGCTTGTCTCTTACCTCAACGGTTACGATAATGTCGGGGTTGTGCACATCAACCTTAAGAGAGGGAATGTTTCTTAAAAGGTGTGCGCCTACCTCTCTGCAAAGCTCGGGTGAAGTGAGCGGAAATTTCTTGTCGCTTCTTTTTGCGTTAACCTTAAAGGTCTTTACGCTTCTTAAATCGTCACCCAGGTAGCTGAGAGCCACATTTTTTATGTCTTCAAGGTCTTTTTGGGCGAGAGCAGCTCTTGAAAAGCCTGCAATACCGAAAACCTTGCTGATTACTTCTACTGCCTTTTCAAAGTCAAGGTCTTCTTCGTTGGGCTCAACAATAATTGTTGACTGCGACTTTGTAAAGGTAAACTTACCAACTGAATGGATAAGTCTTCTTTTCATATTTTTAACGAGAATATCCTCAAAGGTTGAACGGTTAAGCCCCTTAAGAGCAAGCTCACCGTTTTTTACAAGAATTACTTCTTTCATTTATAATTACCTTCTTTTTGCAAGTGTCTTTAGTGCTTTTTCTGCTGATAAAACAAATTCATTCAGCTCTTCTTCTGTTGTATATTTTGAAAGGCTGACTCTCAGCGATGAATTGATAAGGTCGTCTGAAAGTCCCATAGCAGTAAGCACAGGGCTTTTGTGACCCTTTGAGCAGGCTGAGCCTGAGGAAACGTAAATTCCCATTCCCGACATAAAATTAAGCACCGTTTCTGAGTTAAGCTTATGAAGAGAAAGGTTTACTATATATGGAAGGGCATCGTCGGGAGAGTTGACTGTAACGCCCTCAATTGCTTTAAGCTTTTCAATAAAGCCGTTTCTGAGTTCCGTTACCTTTTCAAGGCTTTCCTTTACTGTAAGACTTTCAACTGCACCAAGAAAGCCCGCAATTGCCGGCATAGGCTCCGTACCCGGTCTTATATCCTTTTCCTGACCGCCGCCTACGTTTACAGCCTTCAGCTTTGTGCCGTTTTTTATATAGAGAGCACCTACACCCTTGGGGCCGTGAATTTTGTGGCTGCTTACGGTTACAAGGTCAGCGCCCAGCTTTCTTACATTTATGGGAAGCTTACCGAAGGCCTGAACTGCGTCAACGTGAATAAGAGCAGGGGCATTTTTAAGCTTAACTGCTTTTGCAATTTCCTCAACGGGTTCGATTGCGCCAACTTCATTGTTGACATACATCATACTTACGAGAATAGTTTTATCGTCTACAGCTTCATAAAGCTCGTTTTTATCTACTCTGCCGAAGGAGTCGGTTTTAAGGCGGATAACCTCAAAGCCCTCAGACTCAAGACGGTCAAAGGCCTTGCCTACACTCGGGTGCTCCACAGACGTAGTGATAACTCTGTTGCCCTTACGCTTATTGCCGTAAGCCGCACCGAAAATTGCAAGGTTGTTGCCCTCAGTGCCTGAGCTTGTGAAAAAGATTTCCTTCTCATCGGCTGAAAGGGCCTTTGCAACTGCTCTTCTTGCCTTTAAAAGCAGCTCGTCAGCCTCGATACCTTTATCGTGAAGTGAGGACGGATTGCCCCAGCAGTTTTCCAGTGCAAAAAGCATATTCTCTATAGCTTTTTTGCACGGCTTTGTTGTTGCACTGTTATCAAGATAACATTCTTTAATGCTCACAGGCATACCTCCTCTATTATAATCGGTACTATTATATAATAAATATTATTATTATTCAAGGCGAAGAAAAAATAAAAAAAGGATATTTTTTGAATTTTTCGTAAAATACTCCTTAAACTATAATTAACTGTAACCTATAAAGGAGTTTAAGAATAAAATGAAGAAGTCCGCCTATATTAAAATTATTTCTTTTCTCAGCGTAATCTGCATAGCTCTTACGGCAACAAGCATAATTTACGGTGTGAGAGCAAACCGCTTGAAAATTCTTCTCTCAGCTGAAAGGGAAAGAAGCCTTGCTGAGCTTGCAGAGGTAATTGACGCTATCAATGTAAGTCTTCATAAATCACTTTACTGCAAAACGGGCAAAAGGCTTTATCAGACCGGCAACGAGCTCTACCGTCTGTCCGCCGTTGCAAAGGATAATCTCAGTGAGCTTACCGAAGAAAATGAATATACAGAAACTATCTTCCGTTTTCTTTCTCAGGTGGGTGATTACACTCTTTATCTCTCAGAGAAAAAGGAGCTTACCCAAAAAGAGCAAAAGCAGCTTTCTGACCTTTACGATTATGCCAAGGGGCTGTCGGTGGAAATAGGAAAGCTTGCAGAGGGCTACTACAGTGGTGAAATAAGCTTTGAAAAGGCTTCAGGCAACCTTGAAACAGCTGAAGCAAAGCTTGATTTTCTCTCTTCCTTCAATGATACTGAGCAGACTATTGGCGACTACCCTACCCTGCTTTATGATGGACCTTTTTCAGATACAGTTCTCAACAGAAAGGCTCTCGGTGTAAAGGATAAGGGAGAAATCACAAAGGAGGAAGGCAAGACTATTGCGGCAAAAATAATGGGCGTAAAGCCCACAGATTTAAGAAATGAAGCTGACTGCAATTCTGCACTTGATTTATACTGCTTTTCAACGGGTGATAAAACTATAGGTATTACCAAAAAAGGCGGACTTCTCTGCTATATGACCAATCCTGCCTACACAAAGGAGGCTACCATCAGCACCGATGAGGCAATCAAACGAGGAAGCGACTACCTTAAAAAGCGTGGCTATAAATCAATGGCAGACAGCTACTACTCCTGCTACGATGATGTGTGCACAATTAACTTCGCCTTCAGAGAAAACGGCATCACCTACTATGCCGACCTTATAAAGGTAAGCGTTGCCCTTGATACAGGAAAGGTTGTGGCATTTGACGCTTCGGGCTATCTTATGAATCACACTGAGAGAAAAGCACCCGCAAAAAAGCTCAGTGAAGAAGAGTGCAGAAAATCTGTTTCAGATAATTTGAAGATTATCGAGGTTTCAGAGGCGGTAATTCCTCTGCCCTCCGGAAAGGAAAGCCACTGTCTGCAGTATCACTGCCTTGACAAAAAAAGAAATCGTGAGGTGCTGGTTTATATTGACAGAGAAACGGGTGAAGAAAAGGATATTCTTCTACTGCTCTATTCCGACGGTGGCGTATTGACGAAATAAACAAAATAATAATACAAAATAAACAAAAGAATTTTTCTCCTATTGACACAGTAGACTTCAGGGTGATAAAATCGTTTTAAGGAAAACTTTTCCTTAAAATCGAAGAAAACAAAAAATCCAAATCAAAAGGAGTGGCAAAAATGTTCGACAAAATCATAGCTTTCTTTATGTCAATCATCGCGTTCTTTATGGGCCTTTTCGGAATGGGCGGCAATAACGGCGAGCCTGTTACACCTTCGGGAGCAAACTATACTCAGTATACAAATGCCTCCTACGGTGACCACGAAAGACAGAAGCTTGACCTCTGCATTCCAAACAATGCATCAGGTGACCTCGGTCTTGTTCTTTTCATTCACGGCGGTGCCTGGATCGGAGGCGACAAGGAGCCTTATGTAAACGGTACGATTTCTGCCGCAAAGGATCACGGAATTGCAGGAGCATCACTCAACTACCACTATATTTCCGATTCAGTCCATATGGACACACTTATTAATGATATCGACCTTGCTCTCGGCAAAATCAAAGCTATCGGTGCAGAAAAGGGCGTGAATATCAATAAGGTTCTTCTTACAGGTGATTCGGCAGGTGCTCATCTGAGCCTCCTTTACGCTTATTCAAAAGCAGACTCTGCGCCCATCAAACCCGTTGCAGTAGTCAGCAATTCGGGCCCCACAGATTTCACTGATGAAAACTTCTATATTAACAATGCTCTCGGCGGTCCCGAAGTTATTTCAGACCTTTTTTCAAAGGCTTCAGGTGTGCGTTTCGCTTATGAGCAAAGAGCTTCAGCTGAGGTTACGGCAGCTCTTCAGAAGTATTCACCTCTTTTCTATGTAACCAAAAACACAGTGCCCACCATCATCAACCACGGTGACAGTGATACTATCGTGCCTTATTCAAACGCCGTAAATCTTGATGCAAAGCTCACCGAAATGGGTGTTCCTCATTATTTCAACACCTTCGTAGGTGGCGGCCACGGACTTGACAACGACGAAGCTGCAGCAGACAGAGCAAACGATCAGCTGTTTGAATTTATCTACACTTATCTCAAATAATCACTAAAGCAACGAAGCTCCCTTGAAAAAAGGGAGCTTCAGCTTGTCGAAAAAGTTATTTTCGACAAGCTGTCAGACTTTCGAGAAATGTACAAGATGACCTTTTCTTTACCCC
>JBGVFK010000078.1:0-33375 GCA_045121075.1 Acutalibacteraceae bacterium
TCACCCAGCCACTCCCATGAAAGGTCACCGGGGTTTTCGGTGTATCCGTCAAGAATTACAAGCTTCATAAAAAATATCCTGCAAATTCCGAGCTGAAAAAGCAGCTCAAAAATTTACAATTTCCTTTCTAAAGTTTATTTCTTTCATTTTCTTATCACAATTGTAGCATATATTTGTTCAGAAGCCAAGAATATAATTAAAAAACTTTTAAATTATCATATAAAAATTAAAATCACTGTTGACCTTTGAGAAATTTTATTATACAATATACGGGTAAAATGCTGTCGTCTACACTCTGTGGATAACATGAAGGAGATGAAAGCTTTTTGGCTAAGTCAAAGAAAGCAAAATTTTCGCTGAGCTTTGCGGCGTTTATATGTTTCCTTGTTGCCTTGGCGCTGACGGTGCTTTTGAGAGCATTCAAAGATGAAAGCTTTCTCGGTTGGTACGATAAGTATACAGATACATTGCTTTATTATGAGCAGTGGATGCAGATTTACGGTGCAACGTGGATTTCTGCACTTCTTATTGTGTTCAATTTTCTTCTTAAGGCACTTTTACCATGGTTTCCCATATCCTGCATCTGTGTGGTTGCCGGTGTACTTTTCAAATGGTACTACGCAATTCTCATCAATCTTGCAGGAGCAGCAATTCTCTTTACAGTGAGATATTTCTTGGGGAAACGGTTCGGGGCAGGCAATGCAGAAAAAATTCTTGATAAATATCCTGGTGTTAAGGCTGTTATTGACAGTAAGAGTCTTCGCTCTGATGTGGTGCTTTTCGGGTTGAGGTTTTCTCCTCTTATGCCGATTAATTCCATCAGCAGCGTTTACGGCACAACGGATATGCCCTACATAAGATATGTTTTAGTATCTCTTGCAGGCTTTTCTTTCAAGATCTTTTCTTATACGATAATCGGTAGAAACGTATATGACCCTGCATCGGCAAGTTTTATCGTACCCTTTATAATTCTTTTTGTTATAACGGGTTTTGTGCTTTTGTCCCTTGGGGCAGCTCAGAAGAGCAATAAACATTGAAAGGTGAAAAGTATGAAGACAGTTTCAGAAATGAAGGTGCTTCTGGCTGAGAAAAAGCTTAATGACAGCTTTGCCAGCGTTTATACAGAGGATGCCTTCAACGCACAGTATGAAAGATTTCTTAAGGTACTGGAAAGCTTTGAAAACCGTTTTTCAGCGGACAGAGAGGTTTCTCTTTTCTCAGCTCCCGGCAGAACAGAAATCTGCGGTAACCACACTGACCACAACCACGGTCTTGTTCTTGCAGCAAGCATAAGCCTTGATGCAATTGCAGTGGCTTCCAAAAATAATGATAACATTATCAGAATCAAGTCTGAGGGTTATCCTCAGGACGAGGTTGACTGTAACGACCTTGAAGCAAAGGAGAACGAAATCGGAAAGAGTCAGGGTATCATCAGAGGTATCGCAGCCCGTTTCAAGGCTCTCGGCTACAATGTAGGCGGCTTTGATGCTACAACAGCTTCTCAGGTGCTTTCAGGCTCAGGTCTTTCCTCATCAGCTGCTTTTGAGGTGCTTGTGTGCACAATGCTCAATTACCTCTACAACGACGGCAAGGTTGACCCTGTTGAAATTGCTAAGATTTCACAGTGGAGCGAAAATGTTTACTTCGGTAAGCCCTGCGGTCTTCTTGACCAGATGGCTTGCTCAGTAGGTGGCTTCGTTTCAATTGACTTTGAGGATACAAGCAAGCCCATTATCAACAAGATTGATTTTGATTTTGCTTCATCAGGTCACTCACTTTGCATTGTTGACACAAAGGGCAGCCACTCGGACCTTACTGATGATTATGCTGCAGTAAGAAGTGAAATGGAAAATGTTGCAGGTTTCTTTGGTAAAAAGGTACTCAGAGAGTGCACAAAGGAAGATGTAATTGCTAACGCAGGTAAAATTGCAAAGGATCTCAACGAAAGAGCAGTTATCAGAGCTCTTCACTACTACGGTGAAAACGAAAGAGTTCTCAAGCAGGCTAAGGCACTTTCAGAAGGCGACTTTGAAGCATTCAAGTCACTTATTATTGAAAGCGGAAGATCATCATATATGTATAATCAGAATGTGTATACATGTAAGAAGCCCACAAATCAGCCCCTTTCACTTGCTCTTGCAGTAAGCGAACAGATTCTTTCAGGCAAGGGCGCTTGGAGAGTTCACGGCGGTGGCTTTGCAGGCACAATTCAGGCGTTTGTACCCGACGCAGCAGTTGAAGAATACACCTCAGTAATGAAGTCAATCTTCGGTGACGATTCCTGCTACGTACTTTCAGTAAGACCTTACGGCGGCGTAAGTCTTGCATAAAATTCGGTTAATATTTTAATATTACATAAAATCATTCAGGAGGCAGAAAAAATGAACAAGTCAATTAAAAGAATTATTGCATTCGTTCTTTGTCTTTGCATGCTCTCATCAATGCCCATCATCAGCTTTGCGGCAGTTGATAAGGTTGCAACAATTAAGGTTACATCTTTCACAGATACAAAGGTTAACTTTGAATGGAGTAAAGTTTCAGATGCAGACGGCTATGAGGTTTACAGAAAGACCGGCGACGATGATTGGAAGAGACTCAAGAGAGTTGAAAGCCTTTCATACTCAGACTCAGTAAGCCCCGGTACTCTTTACTTATACAGAGTAAGAGCTTACAAGGATAAGTTCCTCAGCAAGGAATACGGTGCATACTCAGAAACACTTACTGTTGCATCAAAGCCCAAGAACGTAACAGGTCTTAAGGCAGCAGCTTTCAGCTCAAAGGGTATTGAGCTTACATGGAATGCATCAGAGGGTGCACAGAACTATGTTGTATATATGTACAACGCAAGCACAAAGGAATACGAAAGAGTTGGCACAACTGACAAGCTTTCATACAAGGTTACAGGTCTCAGTGCTTCAACAAAGTATTATTTCCAGGTAAGAGCTTACCACAAGCTTAACGGCACAATCACATCAGACTGGACAAAGGTTTCAGCAACAACTCCTCTCGGTGACGTTGAAAACTTCATTCTTAAGGAATGTACAGACACAACATATGCTCTTTCATGGGGCAAGACCAAGAATGCTGAAGGCTATGAAATCTACAAGTATGACGTAAAGACAGACGAATGGGATTTCTTCAGAAGCACAAAGGCAAGAAGCTATAAGTTTAAGGGCGTTGGCAAGAACTACAATGTTCTTTACAAGATCAGATCATACGCTACATCAAACGGCAAGAAGATTTACGGTATGTTCAGCGAGCCCATCGCTGCAGGTACAATTCCCTCAGCTCCCACAAGCATCGTTGCAGCTCGTAACACATCAAACGATATCGCTGTAGCATGGCTTGAAATCAAGGGTGTATCAGGCTACGAGGTATACCGTTCAGATTCAGCTCTCAGCGACAACTGGAAGAAGGTTGGCTCAACAACTGAAGCTAACTTCACAGATACAACTGTTCCCGGCACAGGTACTTACAAGTACAGAATCAGAGCTTACAAGGGTGCAGGCGACCGCCTCTTCTTCAGTGAGTTCTCAGAAGTAAAATCAATCACATTCCAGAAGCACGAAAATCAGGACAGCATCTACACAGAAGAGCTTAAGCAGATCGGTCTTGTTGGTTACCTTTATGACTCAAAGAACGAATGCTTCTATACATCTAATGACCCCTGGCAGAGAAACTTCGGTTACAGTCAAGTTTACGACGCAGCAGCAGGTGTTGCGCTTATGATCATCGAAACACTCAGAATCAAATTCCCCTACAAGGATAAGGACTGGATGATTCAGGTTTGGAAGGGTCAGTACGGTCTTGTTCTTATCGGTGCTGAAGTTGGTGTATACACTAAGCCCAAGGACAGAAAGATCGAACACTACGACTGCGCAGCTGACGAAGACAAGCTCCGTATGGAAATGGAAATGGAAAGACTTGAAACCGTTAATGGCAAGCAGCAGTGGAAGCGTATTATCTACAGACCTTACGCTGAATACTGGTGGATCACAGGCTTCGTATTCGGTAACGAGCTTGGCAACATGGATTCACTCAGAGTTAACATCAGAATCACAATGAAGGACTACCAGATGCTTTCAGGCGTAACAAGCTCACTTGAAAGCCAGGGTTACTACTATGAAGTTGACGGCCTCGATGTATACTTCACATTCAGAGGTGAAAAGAAATAAATACTATAGTAAAGCTTTGTAAGGAAAACGGTAAAAGAGAAAGGCACTGCGATGAAGCAAAAAGCTTAGTCAGTGTTCTTCCTTCCGAAAGACAGTTAAAGCTTTGCGATATGGAGTATTACAGCTTCATACATTTTGGTATTAATACAATCAACAATGTTGAATGGGGAAAAGGCAGCGAGAACATCGCTGCCTTTAATCCTAAAAAGCTGGACACAGATCAGTGGTGCAGTGTGCTTAAGGAAACAGGCAGCAAGGGTGTTATAATCACCGCAAAGCATCACGACGGCTTCTGCCTTTGGGCAACAAAGCAAACAGACCACTGTGTAACCAATACTCCCTTTAAAAAGGATATCGTAAAGATGCTCAGCGAAAGCTGCAAGAAATACGGTCTTAAATTCGGCATTTACCTTTCTCCTTGGGACAGACATGAAAAGACCTACGGCACAGAAGAATATAACGATTTCTATATCCGTCAGCTGAAAGAGCTTTGTACAAATTACGGTGATGTATTTTGTTTTTGGTTTGACGGTGCGTGCGGTGAAGGTCCTAACGGCAAAAAACAGATTTACGATTGGCAGAGATATTACAGCACAATCCGTGAGCTTCAGCCAAATGCTGTAATCAGTGTGTGCGGACCTGATGTGCGTTGGATAGGCAACGAGGCAGGTAAGGTTCGTGAAAGCGAATGGAGTGTAATTCCTGCCGATAAAGAAAAAGAAGAAGCTATTATGGAAAACTCACAGCAGACCGACGATGGCGGCAAAGAGGTTTCTAAAACTGATGAAAGAGATGCAGATCTTGGCTCAAGAGAGGTTCTCAGAAATCACAGTGAGCTTGTGTTTAAGCCTGCTGAGGCCGATGTTTCAATTAATCTCGGTTGGTTCTGGCATGGTAATCTTTATTATCTTTTCAAGAGAAATCGCACTGCAAAGGATCTTGCAGACATTTACTTCAAAACCGTAGGGGGTAATGCAACTCTTCTTCTTAATGTTCCGCCTGACAGAACAGGTCTTATTAATAAGCGTGAGGTGAAAACCCTCGAGAAATTTACTAGTCTTATTAACGAACCCTTCAGAAGTGAAATCAAAGACTATAAGCTCAGTGTTATTAACGAAGAGCTTACAGAGAGAGCTTATCCTGAAAATGGCAGCTGTGCTTTCAATGCTGACGAATGGATTATAAAGGCTAGCTTCAGTAAGGAAGAAAAGGTTTCTGCAGTAGTTATCCGTGAAGACCTGAGGTTCAGTCAGCGAATTGAAAGCTTCAGAGTTTTTGCAAAGAAAAACGAAAGCTACATTGAAGTAGGCAAGGGTACAGTAATCGGCTCAAAGAAGATTTTATTCCTCGAGAAGGCGGTTACAACAAGCGAGCTTCTTTTTGCCGTAACAGGTGTGAGAGAAGACCCGGTTATCAGAGACATTGCATTTTATAATTAATAACAGCAGAACTGCTTATCCAATGTTGAGGATAAGTGGTTCTCTTTTTAATTTTTTCTTACATTTAGGTTAGGCGTGTTGACTTTGTATCATATGATTGCTATACTCGTATAGTATAATAAAGGAGGTAAAAGTATGAAAAAAATAATATGTGTTGTGCTTGCTGTGGTGTTTCTTTTCCTTTGCGGATGCACTGCAACAGAAAATAAAAACGCAGTTTTATCACCTGCAATGAAGGAATACCTCTTATCGATTGATAATTTTGAAGTGCCTGTCAGACAGTACGGAGAGGAAAGAAGTCATCTTCTTTTCGGTGAAAAACTTGTTGTCGGTGTGTTTTATCCTGAGGTAAATATAGCTGAAATGGATTCAGCTATTGAATCATGGGTAAATAAAATTGTTTCAGAATATCAGACGGAATCTGCAAATCATGAAAAAACAGATGAAAAATCCGCTTCAGAACTGACAGTAAGCTATGAAAGTTTTATTACAGATAACAGATATGTTTCAGTAATTATGTCAGGCTTTTATGATTCTCCTAATCTTGCACATCCCATTGAAATTATTGAAACCTTTAACGGCAATATTGAAACAGAGAGTCTTATCACAATTGATGCTTTACTGCTCAGTGGCGGAAAAGAAAAGCTTCAGCAGTTAATTGGTGAAAAAGCTGGTGTTGAGAAAGAGCTTATTGATGACAATATTCTCAGCAAATGGATTATTACAAATGATGGGCTTGAGATAATTCTTTCTCAGGGCGAATATCTGCCTATGTCAGACGGAACAAAAGCTGTTAAGCTTACATATGAAGAGCTTAATGGAATACTCTGTGGTACAGAAACTGAAAAGAAGCAGGATGAAGCTCAAAATGATAAGCCTCAAGAGGATAAAAATGAGCCTCAAAAG
The DNA here is from genome assembly GCA_045121075.1 of Acutalibacteraceae bacterium. Classification (GTDB taxonomy): domain Bacteria; phylum Bacillota; class Clostridia; order Oscillospirales; family Acutalibacteraceae; genus UBA6857. The sequence continues at coordinate 6,521 of JBGVFK010000078.1, forward strand.
GAAACAGAAAACAAAAATAAAATAGACAAAACAAAGCCGATGCTTGCTCTGACCTTTGATGACGGACCCAGTGCCCATACAGAAAGGCTGCTTGATATTTTTAAAAAGCATGGTGGGAAGGGCACATTTTTTGTGGTAGGTAATATAATAGATAACCGACCTGAGGCGGTTAAGCGTATTGTAAATGAAGGACATGAAATTGCAGGACACAGCTGGAATCACCGTCAGCTTACAAGTCTTTCTGAACAAGAGATAAAAGACCAGTTGATGAGCACAAGAGCAAAAATTTATGAGCTTACAAGCTACGATGCAAAGCTTGTAAGACCTCCGTACGGTGCCCTCAATGAGAGTGTAAGATCGGTTGCAAAAGAGCTTGAAATTTCTCTGGTTAACTGGTCGGTTGATACACTTGACTGGAAATACAGAGATGCCGAAGTAGTTTATAAATCGATTATGGATAATGCTTATGATGGTGCAATTATTCTTTGCCATGATCTTCATAAAACAACGGTTGATTCAATGGAAAAGGTAATTCCTGCACTTATAGAAAAAGGTTATCAGCTTGTAACAGTAAGTGAATTACTTGAAGCAAAAGGTAAAACTATTTTGGCAGGAGAAATGTATTATAACGGTTAAGATTTAAGGTGGTAAACAGCTTTACCACCTTAATTTTATCATTCTTAAACCTTGATTTTTATAAAATTTATGGTATAATATTCGGAGTATTTTATAGTAAGGTGACTGTTATGGAACGTATAGAAATTTCAAAGCTTTATGAATGCGCAGAAAAGTATGCAGATAGCATTGTAACTGTTTGCGGCTGGATAAGAACCAACAGAGACTCAAAGGTTCTCGGCTTTATGGAGATTAACGACGGCAGCTGCTTCAAAGGTGTGCAGGTCGTTTTTGAAAAAGATAAAATTGACAACTTCTCAGAGGTTGCAAAATATAATGTAGGTGCCGCTGTAATTGTTGAGGGTAACCTTATTCTTACTCCCGAAGCAAAGCAGCCCTTTGAAATCAACGCAACAAAGGTTACACTTGAAGGTGCATCAGCTCCTGAATATCCTCTTCAGAAGAAGAGACATTCACTTGAATATCTCAGAACAATTGCTCATCTCAGACCCCGTACCAATATTTATTCAGCATCCTTCAGAGTGCGTTCTGTTGCCGCTCAGGCTATTCACCGTTTCTTTGAAGGCGAAGGCTTCATTTATGCTCACACACCGCTTATTTCATGCAGCGACTGTGAGGGTGCAGGCGAGATGTTCAAAGTAACAACTCTTGATATGGAAAATCCGCCAAGAACTGAAGACGGTGAAATTGATTATTCTGAGGACTTCTTCGGAAAGAGCGCCTTCCTTACAGTTTCAGGTCAGCTTCAGGGCGAAATTATGGCTCAGGCCTTCGGTAAAATTTATACCTTCGGTCCCACATTCAGAGCTGAAAAATCATACACTCAGCGTCACGCTGCAGAGTTCTGGATGATTGAACCCGAAATCGCTTTTGCAGACCTTAACGATGATATGAATCTTGCTGAAAGAATGATTAAATTTGTAATCAACTACGTTCTTGAGCACTGTAAGCAGGATATTGAATTCCTTAATCAGTTTGTTGATAAGGAGCTTATTGAAAGACTTACAGCTGTTGCGAATTCAGACTTCGGCAGAGTAACATATACAGATGCTATTAAAATGCTTGAAGAACACAACGATGAGTTCGAGTATAAGGTATACTGGGGCTGTGATCTTCAGACAGAGCACGAGCGTTTTCTTACAGAAAGAATTTTCAGAAAGCCCGTTTTTGTAACAGATTATCCCAAGGAAATCAAGGCCTTCTATATGCGCCTTAACGATGACGGCAAGACTGTTGCTGCTTGCGACTGCCTTGTAATGGGTATCGGTGAAATCATCGGTGGCTCACAGAGAGAAGAAAGATACGATGTTCTTCTTGAAAGAATCAAGGAGCTTGGTCTTAAGGAAGAGGATTATTGGTGGTATCTTGATCTCAGAAAGTATGGCGGAACAAAGCATGCAGGCTTCGGTCTCGGCTTTGAAAGACTTGTAATGTACCTCACAGGTATCTCAAACATCCGCGATGTGCTTCCGTTCCCGAGAACAACAGGCTCAGCAGATTTCTAATATAAAAAGCCGAATGTAACCGCTTGCGGTGGAGAGGTTAACCCTTTTAAGGCTTTATCATTTGTAATATAACAGCATTTTTCACCATTGGAGGTTTAATAATGAAAGATTATACAACTTTAACCAAGGCGGAGCTTATGACTATCAAGGCTCAGCTTGAAGAAGAATACGCAAAGTTCAAGGCTCAGGGTCTTAAGCTTGATATGTCAAGAGGTAAGCCCGGTGCTGACCAGCTTTCAGTTTCAAACGGTCTTCTTGACGCAATTACATCAAAGGACTGGGAAGACAACGCTGCAGGCGGCAGCCTTGAATACAGAAACTACGGTATCCTTACAGGTATCAGAGAATGTAAGGCAATTTTTGCTGACCTTCTTGATGTGCCTGCTGAAAACGTAATCGTTTGCGGTAACTCAAGCCTTAACATGATGTTCGACTACATCACACAGTGTATGCTTACAGGTTCAGGTGCTGAACCCTGGAAGGATCAGGGCGAAATCAAGTTCCTTTGTCCTTGCCCCGGTTACGACAGACACTTTGCAATTGCTGAATACTACGGTATCAAGCTTATTCCCGTTAAGATGAACAACGACGGCCCTGATATGAATGCCGTTGAAGAAATGATCAAGGACGAGAAGGTAAAGGGTATGTTCTGTGTACCCAAGTATTCAAATCCCACAGGCGCAACATACTCACACGAGGTTGTTGACAGAATTGCAAAAATGAAGCCCGCTGCAAAGGACTTCAGAATCATCTGGGATAACGCTTACATCATCCACGACCTTACAGATACTCCCGATAGCCTTGAAAATATCTTTAAGGTGCTTAAGAAGTACGGCAACGAGGATATGGTAATTGAGTTTACCTCAACCTCAAAAATCAGCTTCCCGGGCTCAGGTGTTGCTGCACTTGCTGCTTCAGAAAATAATATCAAGATGATTTCAAGCCGTATGACAGTTCAGACAATCGGTTATGATAAGCTTAATCAGTACAGACACGTTAAGTTCTATAAGGATGTTGCAGGCATCAAGAGAGTAATGAAGCTTCACAGAGCTATTCTTGCTCCCAAGTTCAAAGCAGTTATCAATGAGTTCGACAGCAGCCTTAAGGGTCTCGGCATTGCAAGATGGACAAAGCCCAACGGTGGTTACTTTATCAGCCTTGATGTGCTTTCAGGCACAGCAAAGAGAGTAGGCGAGCTTTGCAAGGATGCAGGCGTTACTCTTACAACAGTTGGTGCAACTTATCCTCACGGTATTGACCCCGAAGATAAGAACATCAGAATTGCACCCTCATTCCCTCCTGTTGACGAACTTATGACAGCAACAAAGCTTCTCTGCCTTTCAGTTAAGCTTGCAGCAGTTGAAAAGCTTCTTGAAGACGGTGAATAAAAATTTTATCAGCTCTCTTAATAAAGAGGGCTGATTTTATTAAAAAATATTAATATCATATTGCTTTCACATTTATAATATAGTATGATATACTAAGGAAGGAAATAAGTTCCTTTTTTAGAGAAAAGAGGTGGGACAGTGAAAAACAAAAAAGCCTTCGGTGGAATTATAGTGCTTTTACTTATGGTAATTATGCTCTCGGTTTCAGCTTTCGGTGCTGATGAGCTTTATAGTTATAAGGATTTTTCTTATACTATAAGAGACGATGATACTGTGCAGATTGTAAAGTATGACGGCACGAAGAAAAGCGTAACTGTTCCGTCGAAAATTGACGGCAAGGCCGTTACCGTTATCGGCTCACACGCCTTCAGTGTTTGCAGCAATCTTGAAAACCTTACTATTCCCGGTTCTGTTAAAGACCTTCACGAGTGTGCGGTTTCTTATTGTCCTAAGCTTAAAAGCCTTACCATCAAGGAGGGCAGTCTTAAAAGCCTTGACTATATGGATATCTATTCCTGCAGAAATCTGAAAACTCTTTCTCTACCGAAAACTATCCGCTATTTCGTTTCTCTTTATGAGTGCGATGAAATTAAATCTGTTTCAATAAACAGCAAAAATCCCGATTATAAAAGCTATGACGGTGTGGTATATTCAAGGGATCTCAAAACTCTCGTTTACTATCCGCCGGGTAAAAAGGATACATATTTTATTGTGCCTTCAAGTGTAACTGAAATTGAGCGCACCGCCTTTAATAACGCTAAGAATCTTAAGGGTGTTTATGTTCCGAAAACCGTTAAGGAAATAGGGGAAACAGCCTTCGGCTATACAAGTGTTGTAATTTATTACGAGGGTGCAAAAACTCCCGATGCTCTCGAGCCTGCTTTTTATCCCTGGAAGGTTGTGCATAATGCTGCTGCACTTGAAACACCCGTTGTAAAAGCAAGCCGTACTTCTTCATCAATAACCCTTAAGTGGAACATGGTGAACGGTGCAACGGGCTACAGAGTTTATATCTATAATAAAGAAAGCAAGACCTATGAAACCCTTGCAACAGTAAGTAAAAACAATTATAAAATCAGCGGTCTTGATTCAAACACATCCCATAAGCTTGCTGTAAGAGCTTATGCTAAAACTGTTTCAGGCAACCTCTGGGCTGATGAGTATGAAAAAATTACAGTAAGAACACTTCCTGATACTCCCGAGCTTACAGTAGATGCTGATAAAAATGCAGTGGAGCTCAGCTGGAATAAGGTTCAGGGCGCAACGGGTTATGTGGTTTACTATTCAACAACCAAGAACGGTACATATAAAAAGCTTGCAACCGTTAAGGGTACAAGCTGCAGAACAGAAAAATTTAATGAGGATGATAACTGCTACTTCAAGATAAGAGCCTATGTGAAGGTGTCTGATTCAAATGTTTACAGTGCATACTCAGCTCCAAAAGGAATAGCTAAATAAATATTTTAAAGCGTTAAGTATTGACTTAACGCTTTTATTATGTTAAAATCTACAAGATATTGTTCGTTGAACGGAAGGAGTAAATCTGTAGCCTTTCAGAGAGAAGACGGTTGGTGCAAGTCTTTAAGCGTGAAGGATTGAAGGTAGTCCGTGAGAATCGGGAAGAACAGCAAATGCTTATTAGAACCCGACGTATGTCTGCGTTAAAGATTTTGAGTGCGGAGTCTTGTTGAAGGATTCTGAATTCAGGTGGTACCACGGTAATTTTCCGTCCTGATTTTTTCGGGACGGTTTTTATTTTTGTAAATTAAACTATTTATAATAGGAGTGATAAAAATGGCTAAAGAACTTGCAAAGCAGTACGATCCCAAAGACGTTGAAGACCGTATTTACAAGTCATGGCTTGACGGAAAGTATTTCCACGCTGAATGCGACAGCGAAAAGAAACCTTACACAATTGTAATACCCCCACCAAACATTACAGGTCAGCTTCATATGGGTCACGCCCTTGACAATACCCTTCAGGATATTCTTATCCGTTTCAGAAGAATGCAGGGCTTTGACACACTCTGGCTTCCCGGTACAGACCACGCATCAATTGCAACAGAGGCTAAGATCGTTGAAGCAATGAAGGCAGAAGGCATTTCAAAGGAAGACCTCGGCAGAGAAAAGTTCCTTGAAAGAGCTTGGGAGTGGAAGGCTCAGTACGGCGGCAGAATTATTGAACAGCTTAAGAAACTCGGTTCATCATGCGACTGGGACAGAGAACGCTTTACTCTTGACGAAGGCTGCAACAAGGCTGTTCGTGAGGTTTTCTGCAACCTTTATGAAAAGGGTCTTATCTACCGCGGTGAAAGAATCATCAACTGGTGTACTCACTGTAAAACATCAATTTCAGACGCTGAGGTTGAATACGAAGAAAAGGACGGCAACTTCTGGCACTTCAGATATCCCTTTGCAGACGGCACAGGCGAAATCATTGTTGCTACAACCCGTCCCGAAACCATCCCTGGTGATACTGCTGTTGCTGTTCATCCTGACGATGAAAGATATAAGGATCTTATCGGCAAAATGGTTGTTATCCCTGTAATCGGCAGAGAAATTCCCATCGTTGCTGACACTTATGCTAAGATGGACAAGGGTACAGGTGCGGTTAAAATTACACCGGCTCACGACCCCAACGACTTTGAGGTTGGTCTTCGTGCAAACCTTCCCATTCTTAATGTAATGACCGATGACGGCTTTATGAACGATAAGGCTGGCAAGTACGCAGGTATGGATCTTATGACCTGCAGAAAGGCTATTGTTGCTGACTTCACAGAAGCAGGCGCTCTTGTTAAGATTGAGCCCACAAAGCACGAGGTTGGTACTTGTTACCGTTGTCACACTGCAGTTGAACCCAGAGTTTCAAAGCAGTGGTTCGTTAAGATGGAGCCTCTTGCAAAGCCCGCTATCAAGGCAGTTCGTGACGGTGAAACAAAGTTCATTCCCGAACGCTTTGATAAAATCTACTTCAACTGGATGGAAAACATCCGTGACTGGTGTATTTCTCGTCAGCTCTGGTGGGGTCACAGAATTCCCGCCTGGTACTGTGCTGAATGCGGTGAAATCACTGTTTCAAGAGAAGAACCCACAGCTTGCTGCAAGTGCGGCAGCTCAAAAATTGAGCAGGATCCTGATACACTTGATACTTGGTTCTCATCAGCTCTCTGGCCCTTCTCAACTCTCGGTTGGCCTGATAAGACACCTGAACTCGCTCACTATTATCCCACAAGCACTCTCGTAACAGGCTACGATATTATCTTCTTCTGGGTTGCAAGAATGATTTTCTCAGCTTGCGAGCAGATGGGCGAAGTTCCCTTTGATACAGTTTTCATTCACGGTATCGTTCGTGATGAGCTTGGCAGAAAGATGTCAAAGTCACTCGGTAACGGTATTGATCCTCTTCTTGTAATCGACAAGTACGGTGCTGACGCTCTCAGATTTACTCTTGCAACAGGTAACAGCCCCGGAAATGATATGCGTTACAGCGACAAGAAGGTTGAAGCAAGCCGTAACTTCGCTAACAAGATCTGGAACGCTGCAAGATTCATTCTTATGAACCTTGATGAAAACGAACCCGCACCTCATCTTCCCGAAGAGCTCGCTCTCGAAGACAAGTGGATTGTTTCACTTTTCAATTCACTTACAAAGGAAGTAACCGATAACCTTGATAAGTTCGAGCTTGGTATTGCAGTTCAGAAGCTTTACGACTTCATCTGGGATATCTTCTGCGACTGGTACATTGAGCTTGCAAAAATCAGACTTCAGCAGGGCGGCGAAAAGGCTACACAGGTTAAGGCAGTTCTCGTTTATATTATGAGCGAAACTCTTAAGCTTCTTCATCCCTTTATGCCATTCATCACTGAAGAAATCTGGCAGACACTTCCCCACGACGGTGAAACAATTATGAAGTCTGCTTGGCCCACATATAACGAAGAGCTCAATTTCGCAGACGATGAAGCAAAGATGGAAATTATTATGGAAGCTATCAAGGCTATCCGTAACCGCAGAAGCGAAATGAACGTACCTCCCTCAAGAAAGGCTCACGTTTATGTTGCAACTGAAAAGAAGGATATCTTTGAAACTGCAGTTGTATTTATGCAGAAGCTTGCTTCAGCATCAGATGTAACAGTAGGTGACAGCTTCACTCTTGACGGCAGTGTAAGCATCGTTACAGCTGACGCAAAGATTTATATTCCTATGGGCGACCTTGTTGATTTTGAAGCTGAAAGAAAGCGTCTTCTTAAAGACAGAGAAGCAGCTGAAAAGAAGCTCCAGCAGATTAACGGCAAGCTTAACAACCCCGGCTTCCTTGCTAAGGCTCCTCAGAATGTAATTGACGGACAGAAGGCTGACGCAGAAAAGCTTACAGAAAAAATCAAGATGATTGATGAAAGCCTTTCACAGCTTCAGTAATAGTTAAAATGTACAAAACGCCTTGCCTATTTTTGGCAGGGCGTTTTATTGCACTTTTCGGTTTTATGTTGTATTATTAATGTGTAACAAAAATCAAAGGAGAATATTATGTTAAGCAAGATTTTTACAATTATCAGCACAATTATTTTTACTCTCAGCATCTACGGTGCACCTGCTCTTACAGTAGGTACCGAAACCTCAACAAAGCTTACTCAGACCGAGGTTGTAAGCGGAAAGCTTCCTATTGACCTTCAGCTTTGTGAATTCAATAAGCACAGCGAGGAAGGCTTTGTAATTCCCGGTCTTTACGAGGGCTTTATTCCTCAGGGACTTTTCTACAATGAAGAAAATGATATTTTCCTTATCTCAGGCTACTATAAGGAAAAGGCTCAGCCATCAAGAGTAATTGTGGTTGACGGTGAGGGTAACTTCGTTAAATCTGTAGGCTGCATCAGTAAAAAGGGCAACAAGGCTTACGGTCACTTCGGCGGTATTGCTGTATATAAGGATAATGTTTATGTTGCAACAACAGGTGTAACCCATGTGCTTTCACTGTCTGAAATTCTTGAAGCAGAGGATGATGACTATGTGCTTATCCTGGAGGAGCTTTACACTGACACAACCTGCTCATATGTAAATGTGTGTGACGGTGTGCTTTACATAGGTGAATTTACAGATATCAACAATGATGATATAAAGGGTGCAACCAATGTCTACACAGCAAAGCACGGTGAAAAATTCTACTCACGCTGCAATGCCTTCATCCTTGATGAAAACGGTGTGTACGGTATAAAGGCTGACAAAATAGACGAGGACGGCAACCTTACTCCCGACTTTGCTTTTACAACTCCATTTAAGGTGCAGGGTATGGTGAGAATGCCTGACGGCAGCTTTGTTTTCACTGCTTCATCAACTGCAATCACCAACTCACGAGTTTACAAATATAAGGATGTAACCAAGGGTGAGCCTGATAAAATTATTGAGGTTAACGGCACAGATGTACCTCTTTATTTCTGCGATATTTTTGACAAAACAGGCTCATACAGAGTGCCTACCTTCCTTGAGGAGATAACTCTTTATAAGGATGGAAGCGTTTATATTATCACAGAATCAGCCGCTTCAGCATATATCAAGGAAAGCAAAAATCCCATTGATAATGTAATCAAATGGGATATTGAAGCAATGTGATTAACCTTATGCTATAAAAATACCACTTGACACATAAAGTCAAGTGGTATATAATATAGTTGAAAGGTAACCGATTAAAGCGGTTAGCCCGACGATTAGTTTATTTGATTATGTAACAACCGTCACTTGGCCGAGTGGCGGTTGTTGCTTTTTACCTTAATATGTAATGTAAAAGTAAATCTACCTACATGAAATGTTAAAGTAACAGGCATTACACACACCTCCTTTCAAAAAGGAGAGTGGCTAACCGCCTTCATCGCCAATCAACTATATCACCGAAAGTATACCATAAATGTCGAAAATTGTCAATTAAAAAGCAACCGTCATAAAAATACGGTTGCTTTTGTGGTTTTATCCTATATACTCAAATCTCCTGAAAACCTTTCCGTCTCTCTCAACGGTTTCATTCCACATTGATTTGGGTCTTACCCAAAGACCACCATCACCGTAAAGAGCCTTGTATACAACATATTCCTCAAGAGTTTCGCTGTGTTTTGCAGTGCCAATCACTTCATATTCGTTACCCTTGAAGTGACGGTATCTGCCGATTTTAATTTCTTCCATACTTCACCTCAGAATTTGTCGTGATACTTAATCCAGTTGATGATAAAGCCGATAATGAGCCAGAGAAGAATAAGGGGAAGAAAAGCAATTACACCCACACCGAGACCGATGATAACACCGAGACCCTTTTTGCTCTTTATAAAGCCCGGCTTGGTCTGTCCCTTTTCGGGAAGATTATCAAAGAGGTTAAGTGTTGCCTTTTCGTCACAGATGCCGTTATTATAAAGAAGAGGCTCAACAAGGCTCTGCACTGATTCAGCACCCTTAAGAAGCTTGCCGATTTTTATGCCGAACACTGCGAGAATGCTGTCAATGATAGCAAGAATACCCATTGTAATCTTGTAGTGGGGTGTGTCTGGTGTGTAAGGGCTGTCGCCACCGTAAAGGTTAGCAACAAGCGAAACGATAAAGCTTACAACATTTTCGTCCTTGATTTCTGCCCAGTCACTCTTTTTAAGTCCTGATTCCTTCTTGCAAAGGGGAGCAACCTTACCGATTGTAAGTGAGCCCAAAAGCTTTGCAAAGGGCTTGATAATCCAGCCGATTTTGTAAATAAGTTCTTCCTTAACGCTGAATGCAGTTGCCATTCTTGCAAACTCTGGAATGTCTGTGCCTGCCTTCTGAATAACACGACGGATCATACCGAAGAACTTGTCTTCAAGATGCTCTTTAACGGGTCTGCCGTTAATTTCTGCCTTCACATCAACTGAGTCAACGTGAATAAGTCCCTTTGCAGGGTCGAAGGTAACCTGACGGAAGGTTGCGGGATAACCTACAGCACCAGCGGTTGTGATATCGTAGAAAATCTTGTCGTTGTCAGTATACTTGTATGAGATATCCTGCATATGAGTGTGACCTGTAAACATATAGTTTACGCCAAGCTCTGTGAATTCATCAATTCTCTTTTCAGCCTCACCCATAATGTTACTCTTGCCGATAATTGTGTAGAAGGGAGAAGGGGAGAGCATAGGATGATGTGTCATAGGAATAATGAACTGACCGTTTTTCTTTGCGTCCTCAATCTGCTCCTCAATCCACTGGAAGCAGTCATCTGAAAAGCCGCTTGACCATTTGTGGTTTCTGTCGTCGTTGAGAGCAAAAAGGCGATAGCCGTCGCAAAGCTGAACAACAAATGACATACTGTCCTCATGATAAGCAATAGCCTGGTCAGGACCGAATTCACGGTAGAAGTCATAAAGCTCTTCACGCTTTACACCCTCGTCAACATCCTTTCTTTCGTCACCGTCGTAGCGATGAGTCTTGCCGTCACCTGTGTAGTCGTGAGTTGCAGTAATTACAAAAACCTTCTTGCCTCTTTCCTTAAGACCTCTGAGAAGTGCAGTTACACCCTCGTGAGATTTTCTTTCTGCATGGCAGGTTGTGTCACCGCTTACAAGCACAATTTCGCACTCATCCTCAGCAAGCTGATCCATAAGTGAGGTGAGAATTTCTTTGCTATAGTAAAGCTCATTTGAGGCTGAAGCATTAGCCTTATCAAAAGCCTTGCCCTCGCAGCCCATTTCTCTTGCGTAAAAGTGAATGTCAGAAATTATATTCAGCTTTAAAGGTTTAATGTTCTCGTACATTTTATTTTCTCCTTATTATAATAGTATGGGTTGCCTTGTATTCACTCTGAAGATTGATTTCAATCTGACCTTTATCTGAGAAGATTTCGATTTCCTTACCGTCAAGAGTAGCGGTGTAATCGTATTTTTCATTCATTACAGCAAGAAGATTGAATTTTTCCTTGTCGCCGTAATAGGTGAAGGTGATTTCAGATTCAGTGAAATCTTCGTTGAAGCTGTAGTTTTCTATAAAGGTGTCGAAGCCTACATTAACTGTACCCGGGCAGTAGTAAGCCTTGAACCACATATTGATGGGAGTTGAAAGTCCACCGAAGTTGTGGAACCAGCCGCCGCAGCCTGTAACAGTGTTAACCATTTCAAAGGTGTAGTATGTGCTGTCAACCTCTCTCTTCCATATATTAAGCGCCATGTGAGCAATATCCCTTGCAATATCAGCTCTGCCGGTGTCAAGCATACTCTTGAAAATGAACCACTGATGCGGGAACCAGATGTTGCCGTTCCAGTAACCGTTTACCATATAGTAGCTTGCTGTCATATCAACAGCAGAAATGCCGAAGGGTGAGTGCATTTCCTTTTCACTCATAAGGTGACCGATGATTTTTTCACTCTGCTCCTTGTCGCACACACCTGCAATAATGGGATAAATACCGTCAAGACCTTTGTTGAGATTTTCACCGTCTTCTGTTTTGTACTGAACAGTGGGCTCATAGTTTTCATCGTGAAGCACATAGCTGTAATATCCGCTTTCATTGTCCCACGCGTATTTGTTGAGCGCAGCAGTGAGCTTTTCAATATCGCTCTTGTATTCCTTTTCATCCTCTGTCTTGCCAAGCTTGTTGGCAAAGATTGAAAGAATTTTACCAAAACGGATTACCTGAGCTGTTGTGATTACGGGTGCAGCCTTGTCACGAAGCTCATCTCTCTTCATAGCCATCTGAGCAGGGTAGTCGTCCATACCGCTTGAGGAATAGAAGTAATCGTAGGTTGTGAGAAGTCCGCTCTTGAATTTTGCAGTTGTTGAATTTCTGATTTTACCACTGAGGAAGAGATAGTAAAGTCTTGCTCTGGGATAAAGCTTAAGAAGCTCAGATTTGTTGTTTCTCTTCTGCATCATTTCAAAAAGCTGATAAATCTGTACGGGTACAGGTGAGCCGTGATGAAGGAAAGCATAGTCGGGGTTATCCTCGTGGCTGAGATATGTATCAATAATATAATCTGCATACTTGGGAGCAATTTCATTCATGCCAAGACCGATAAAGCCTGAGTCCCAGGTGTAAAGGCAGTCCCAACGCTTACCGGGTGTGTGGTGAATAATGTAGTCACCGTGCTTGTAAATGGGATAAACCACATTAGTCATAAGAGTTGCCGCAAGAATCTGATTGCTGAGCTTGTACTTTTCACCCTCGGAGTTTACCTTGAAGTCAATTGCTGATTTCTTTGCTTCTGCATAAAGCTTTTCATATTCCTCTTCGGTCTTGTATGCTGTTTCTTCTGATGAAATAACTGCATACTGAACTGCTTTTTCACCTGCAGGAACAAAAATTGTGTGGCTTATTGCGTTATGGAAAAAGCCGTTGTCACTGTGCTTTCTGTTGAAGGCACCGGTGAAGCTTTCAGTAACATCATCAAAGGTTTCGTCTGCATTTGAAAGTCTTGCGGTCATGCAGTCCTCAAGTGCACCGGTTTCAATTTCACGGAAACGTGTATTGTCATCAAATACACGAAGATAATAGGTGTCTTTTATATCCTCGTAGCTGAGAGTGGTGAGATAACCCTTTTCGCACTTCTTGTTTTCAAATGCGGGCACGAAGTTAACAGGAACATCACTTACTCTGATTTCGTCCTTATCCTTTTCCTCACAGATGCAGAAGAAGTCAAATTCAGCAGCGCCTGTGCCCATACCTGTAAGCTTAAGGTTAAATTCACCCTTTTCAACCTTTCCGAGGGAAAGATATGCCATCTGAAGATTATCGCAGGGAGTAAGAACAAGAGTGCCGTAGTTTTCTGCTTCGAACTCTGCAGTGTTTTCACTGTTGATATAGTGAACGCCAACCTGCTTGCCCTGCTCATAGAAAATGTCGCTTGTACGGTATCTTACGGCAAGAACAGCATTTTCATAATCTTCATTTACAAAAAATGAGTAGCTTACTCTGTCGTTCTTTTCAGCACCAAAGGGCTTGATTACTCTGTGAGGCATATGCCACTTTTCAGCACGGTCACCGAGACCCTTTTCACCTGTAAAGCGCTTGTCGATAAATTCGCCCTTTTTTCTGCCGTCTGCATTCTGCTCATCCCAGGGACGGGTTGTGTTATACATATATGTATCGTAGTCAACTGCATCCTTGTGAACACACTTTTCGGGAAGGCTTAACTCTGCGTATGAATCAAGAGGATATTCTATTGATGAAAAATAGTTTACAACAAAGTTTTTAATGATATCTGAATTGTTAAAAAGCTCTGTTCTTATAAGAATACTCTTGTCGGTAAGTCTTGTATATGAAACATCTGCATACACTCTGTCCTTCCACTCAAGGTCATATCTGAAGGAGTAAAAGCCGTAGTCCTCGCTTGAAAGCCATGGGTGGTAAGAGGAGGGGAGAGTAACATTGGGCACTCTTATATCAAAGGCAGAAACAGCAGGTGCAACAGAGAGGTCAAACCTGATGCCGGAATGCTTTTTATTTTCTGCAATAGCAGAAATGCCTGCATATTTTTTTGAATAGGGACCCCATAAGGGGAGAGTTATCTTATTTTCTGACATAAAAACCACCTCGAAAACTGAACACAATATAATGTTTTAATAAAATGATTATACAATATATATTGTTGGCTTGTCAACGGAATGGAAATATTTTAGTTAGTATAATGCGAAAACAAAAAAAAATATGATGAACTCCTTGTAAAATACAATATGTTGGTATGAATAAAATGTGAAAACTAAAAAAAACACAACAAAATGTAAAAAATAAAGAAAAATTATTGAAAAAACACTTGCATTTTCAGAATCTCTTTGATATAATCAATGCGTAATTTAATTTGAAATATTTTCGGAGGCTTTTACAATGAAAAAACTTTTATCAGTACTTCTCGCAACTCTTATGCTCCTCTCAGTTATCGGTGTGAGCGCATCAGCTTCAGTTTATAACAACTACTACGATCAGGGTGTTGTTGATAAGAACTCACAGGTTGTTATCGCATTTGACCTTAATGGTGGTACACTTAAGACAGGTGCATACGTATACGACACATCAATCAGTGATTTCGTTTACAAAGACGGTGGCGACATTTCAGGTAAGTACATAATGCTTCCCAGAAGTGAAGACACACAGCGTGTTGGCCAGTTTGTAAGACTTCCCGCTATCAATGCTCCTAAGGGTTATCAGTTCGACGGTTGGTACTGCTACTTTAACAGCACAAAGTATGCTTCAAACGCTGACTTCCAGATTCCCGCAGGTGCTGCAGGTGAAGTAATCGAATTCTACGCTTCATACATCCCCGCAGAAGTTGAAGAAGACACATTTGCATCAGTTCTTAACATCCTTATCAAGGTATTCGGTGCTATCGCTGGTATCATCCTTTACAACGGTGACACAGAAGAAGGTATCGCACTCTTCGATAAGATCCTTGGTGCTCTTGATTTCTAATTAAATCTTAAAGCTAAAACCACTGCTTAATTGCAGTGGTTTTTAATTTTGCTGTTTTTCTCGGTTTACTTTTTTCATTATATATGGTATTATACCTTAAGAGTTTATTTTCAGGAGTTTACTATGACAGAGCTTAAAAACGATGAACGACTTGAACCCTTAGGTAAGGAAATGCAGATTGTTGTTTCCGGTTCTCACACCTTCGGCACTGATGCAATTCTGCTTGCCTCCTTTGCTTCAATAAAAAGAAAAGATGTTGCCTGCGATATGGGTACAGGCTGTGGTATTATACCTCTCATATGGATTAAAGGCGAAACAAAGTCTGTAACTGCAATTGATATTCAGGAAAAGGCCTGCGGTCAGCTTAAGAAAAGCCTTGAAATCAATTCAAAAGAGGACAGAATCAAGGTTGTTAATGCCGATTTGCGTGCACTTAAGGGTGTTGTGCCCTTCGGTGAATTTGACCTTGTTACAATGAATCCACCCTATAAGCCTGTAGGCACAGGAATAGAAAGCCTTTCTGAGGCTGATAAAATTGCAAGACACGAAACAATGTGTACAATTGATGATGCTGTTGCCGCTGCTGCAAAGCTGCTTAAATTCGGCGGCAGATTCTGTATGTGTCACCGCCCTGAAAGACTTTGCGATATTGTCTGCAGTATGCGTGATGGCGGAATTGAGGTAAAGAGAATCCGTTTCGTTGTTGAAAAAGAGGGTAAGGCACCCTGGCTTGTGCTTGTTGAAGGTAAGCGAGGAAGCAAAAGTCATGTAACCATTGAAAAACAGCTTGTAATGAAGGATAAAGACGGTAATAACACCGAGGAATACAGAGGTATGTTCGGTGACTATATGGACGGACATCAGTAAGGAGATAAAAATGAGCGGAACACTTTTTCTTGTGGGTACTCCCATAGGTAATTTGGGTGATATTTCACCGAGAGCCTTGGCTGCTCTTTCAGATTGTGATTTTATTGCGGCTGAGGATACAAGAGTAACCCTGAAGCTTCTTAATCATTTTGAAATTAAAAAGCAGATGATAAGCTATTTTGAGCATAACAGAAGACAGAAGGGTGAATATATTGCTGAAAGAATTTTAAACGGTGAAAGCTGTGCACTTGTAACCGATGCGGGTATGCCTGCAGTTTCTGACCCCGGCGAAGACCTTGTTGCACTTTGCCACGAAAAGGGTATACCTGTAAGTGTTGTGCCCGGACCTTCAGCCTTTGTTGCCGCAATTGCTCTGTCGGGACTTCCCGTTGGCAGATTTACCTTTGAGGGCTTTCTCAGTGTTTCAAAGGTCAGCAGACGCGAGCATCTTGAAGAGGTAAAAAAAGAAAAGCGCACAATGGTTTTCTATGAGGCACCTCATAAACTTTCTGCAACCCTTACTGATATGTACAATGCCTTAGGTGACAGAAGAATTGCAATTGTGAGAGAAATCACAAAAATTCACGAAGAGGTTATCCGCACAACTCTTAAGGAAGCTTCGGAAAAATACAGCGAGGAAAGCCTTAAGGGTGAAATTGTGCTTGTAATTGAAGGCTACGAAGAAAAGGAAGAAGACCTTCCAACCCTTGAGGACGCAATTGCAAAGGCTAAGGAATATATTGAGGGCGGTATGAGTGCAAGCTTTGCCGCAAAGCAGGCTGCCAAGGATACAGGCATCAAAAAGGGCGATATCTATAAAGCTCTTCAGGAGGAATAAAAATGAAAGAATGGTTAAGTCAGTACGGCTATCTTATAATTGTATTTTTTGTTGTACTTGCAGTGTTTATTGTGGTGCTGAATTTTGCCGCAAAGGCTTATTCAAAGCATCAGAAGCTTTTCAAGGCTGAGGAAGCTGAGCTGAAAAGACTTACTGCACTTAAGGAAAAGTACAAGGGCTTTGATGAAGAAGTAATAAAGTCAGCCGACAGTGAAGAGCTTCTTGAAGGCATAGCACTTATTTATCAGCTTTATCTTCAGAAAAAGGAAAACATTGAAGAGGAATTTCTCAAGCTTTCAAAAGAGCAGCAGAGTATTTATGTGCTTGATGTTTTTGTTGCTGACGGTGGTGCAAAGGAGTTTTTCTCAGCAAACACCAATATATTGAGAATGCGTCTTGAATCTGCTCTACAGTTAATCGGTCTTGATGATGACGCAAAGCTCATAGGTGAAATCTCCCGTATGTACGATGATGACGATTTAGAAGCATCCTTCAGCGAGAAAAAAATTGAAGAGGTTGACAAAATTCTCCAGGACAGCGAAATTTTAAGCAGAATTAAGCTTAATGGTGCAGAATATATAAAAGCCAATATTGGTTTATTAAAGTTTTAAAATTATTCATTTGACATATAAGTAAATTCGTTGTATAATACACGAGTATGATATTTTATAAGGAAAAGGAGGCTCATTAATGAAAAAGATCACGGCAATATTTTTAATACTTGCAATGCTCGCATTGTTTGCTTCCTGTGGTGACGATACCAATCCCACCACAACACTTCCTACAATCGGCACAGGCTATACGCCTACTACTCAGGGCAGTGCTGAGCCTTCAACAGATTATACTCTTAATCCTACAGCCAGCACAACAGAGGCTCCCACAGCTTCTTCGGTAGGTATGACATATGTGCTTACAACAAGTGCTGACAAAACTGTTCCCTGGAGCGAAACCACAAGGTTTGACCACAATACAGTTATTGTTCCCACAACAACCGGCAGCTATCTCTCAGGCTCTCCCGATGTTAATCCCACAGCGGGCACAATTGATAAGCCCAGTGTGAACACATCACAGCTTTCAACTCAGCAGTCAGCAACAGCCTCTACAACTGATCCCTTCCCGTCAGGCGGCAGTACCTCAACAACAAAAGGCACAGTTACCACCAAGGAAAAGACCACAAAGGCTACAACTGCTGCAAACAAAACACCCACTCAGCTTGTAATCAACGACACATCATATAACAGCAGCACCTCACTTGTAACCCTTGCAGTTTCAACTGACGGATGGATGAGTGCCTTCGCTGCAAAGAGTCAGAACATTACAATTATTGTTGACGGTGAAGAGATTGCCACAACAGTACCTTGTAACGTAACCTCAAAAACCAATGCAGACGGCTGTCAGCTTATTACAATTGACCTTTCAAGTCAGAGCCTCAACTCAGGCTCAAACGTAACCTTTACAATTCCTGCAGGTCTTGTACAGACAAAGGCAGGCACACAGTACAATACATCATACACGGGTTATGTTGTTATCTGAATTTAAGACCTTACGGATTCTGTAAGGTCTTTTTTTTGTATTTATAGTGCATTTATAGTCAATACTGCTTTCGGGTGGTTAAATGAAAACTTCTGTCATTAAGCTTAAGGGCAAAGCCTGTTTAATCGGCAACACATCAGTGCTGTGTCTTTTGTTTTTTACCCTTGCGGCAGTTATGCTTTGCCTTAATTTCCTTCCTGAAATCGCAGTACAGACCTTGCCGGATTATCATAAAAACACCTTTATGATTTTTGTCAGTGTGGCTGTAATTGCTTTTGCCTATGCGTTGTATTCAGTTTTTGATATGAGCTTCACTCGCTTTTTTCTGAGAAAAGCAGAGAAAAAGGGCGGTACAGTTAAGGATTTGTTTTATTATTCAGCACCGTCAAGAGCGGTCAGGCTTATTCTCTTCTGTGTAAGGCTCGGTATGGTTAAAGCATTTTTACTTCTTATCTGCTTTCTTCCGTTTGCGGCAAATATCGTTATATTCTTAAATTTATCGGAGCATTCTGTGTCACTGAAGGTTTCTGCTGTTATGCTTGCTTCAGCAATATTCTTTTTCCTTAACGGCTGCCGGTTTTACTTTATGCTTTCCGACTCTCTTTTCCTCGTCAGATATTACTACGCAAAAGATGAGTATCTTACCTTCCGTCAGCTGGTATCCTCCTCTCAGCATCAGATAAAAAATCACAGAAAAGCACTTACAAGACTTCGCCTGAGCTTTACCTTATGGCTGATTTTTTCGCTTTTTTTCTTTCCGGCAGCCTATGTCTTTTCTTATTATTCCCAGTGCAAAGCTGTTTTTGTGGCAGAAATTATGGCTGATTAGTCTTTACAAAGAGAGAGATTTTTGTTATCATATTATCAGTAAAATACAAAGGATGAAAAATGATGGAAAACAAAGAAATTTTTGTACCTATTATGCCCTGGCTTATCGGTGGCTCAAGAATAGGTGGCAGCTATAATATCTATAATTCATCTGTAGGTACCGACCCTTACAAGGGCTGCCTTTCAGAAAAGATTTTCAACTACAGAATCTGGATTGAAAAAATAGAAGAGGATGAATACCTTAAAGTTTGCTGTTATTACGGGCTTAATTCTTACGATAATCAGTCTGAGGATGAAGTGGATTATGAAACCTTCCCTTTATCTGAAGAGGCAAGAGAGCAGGTTAAAGCTTTTATTGAAAATAAAAGAGATGAATATTTTAATGAGAATAATTAAACAGAGCATATTTTGCTCTGTTTCTCTTTTTATATAAATTTCATCAAAAAAGTTTTTTCGAGTTTTATGGAGAAAAACAAAGGAAAACAGAGATAATAAGAGTAATTCAGATATCACACGAAAGTCAGCACAGATTTCTGACGAAAAATGCAAAAAAACTGTTGACATTTGCGTTATTTTGGGATATATTTTGTCTTATAAAATGATGATGGCATAATGTGCCGTTTTTATGATTTTTTTGAAATCGATCGAGTCTGAGATGCCTTGGGTACGCTCAGTAGGGAAAGGGGTTTATCAATGGAAGATAATGTAATTATTAAGCTTCAGAATATCTCGAAGAAATTCGATGATGATGTAATTCTCGATGACATCAATCTGCTCATCAAGGATAAAGAGTTTATGACTTTTCTCGGTCCGTCAGGCTGCGGAAAAACAACTACGCTCAGAATTATTGCAGGTTTTCTTGAAGCTGACAGCGGCCGTGTGATTTTTGAGGGTAAGGATATTAATAATCTACCTCCTCATAAAAGGCAGGTCAACACTATCTTTCAGCGATATGCACTGTTTCCGCACCTTAATGTGTATGAAAATATCGCCTTCGGTCTTCGCATAAAGAAGATGAAGGAAAAGGATATCAGCAAAAAGGTTAAGGAAATGCTTGAGCTTGTTAACCTTTCAGGCTTCCAGAAGAGAGATATTTCTTCTCTTTCAGGCGGTCAGCAGCAGCGTGTTGCAATTGCCCGTGCTCTTGCTGTTGAGCCTCGTGTGCTTCTTCTGGATGAGCCTCTCGGTGCTCTTGACCTTAAGCTTCGTAAGGATATGCAGGTTGAGCTTAAGAATATCCAGAAGCGTCTCGGAATTACCTTTATTTATGTAACTCACGACCAGCAGGAGGCTCTTTCAATGAGTGATACCGTTGTTGTAATGAACGGCGGTAAAATTCAGCAGATAGGTTCACCTATTGATATCTACAACGAGCCGAAAAATGCCTTCGTGGCAGACTTTATCGGTGAGAGTAATATTCTTGACGGTGTGATGCTCGACGACTTTAAAGCTAAGTTTTCAGGCGCAGTTTTCCAGTGCCTTGACAAGGGCTTTGCAGTTAACGAAAATGTTGACATCGTTGTGCGTCCCGAGGACGTTGATGTTGTGCCTATTGAAGAGGGTACAATCAGCGGTGTGATTACATCAAACACCTTCAAGGGTGTACACTTTGAAATGATTGTTGATATTGACAACTTCAAGTGGATGATTCAGACAACAGACTACTATCCCGTAGGAACAAAAATCGGTATTCAGATTGAACCTGATGCAATACATGTAATGAAAAAGAGTGAATACTCAGGCCTTTACGGTGACTACAGCTCATTCAGTGATGAAATTGAGCACCTTTCAGATGTTACGGTAGAGGAGGAATAAGAATGAAAAAATCCTCTCTTTCAAAAAAGCTTACAGCGGCACCTTACCTTGTGTGGGCGGCAATCTTTATTGTTGTGCCTCTTATCTTTGTGCTTTACTATTCAGTGACCGATGCAAACGGCAATTTCTCACTGCAGTATATTGTTGATATCGGCAAGTATAAGGATATTATGCTCAACTCAATATGGCTTGGCTTTATCGCAACGGTAATCAGCCTTGTTATGGCTTATCCTCTCGCTTATATAATGGCAAGAAGTAAGGCTAATGTTCAAAGAAC
This sequence comes from Acutalibacteraceae bacterium, assembly GCA_045121075.1. GTDB lineage: Bacteria > Bacillota > Clostridia > Oscillospirales > Acutalibacteraceae > UBA6857. The sequence goes on from JBGVFK010000078.1 coordinate 27,606, forward strand.
AATGATGATGCTTGTAATGCTTCCCATGTGGATGAATCTTCTTATAAGAACATATTCAATGATGATTCTTATGCAGGACACTGGTATTATCAACAATGCTCTTACTGCTCTCGGACTTTCACCTGTGCATATGATTAACACTCAGGGCGCAGTTGTCCTTGGTATGGTGTATAACTATATTCCTTATATGATTCTGCCTCTTTATTCAATTATGTCAAAGCTTGACTACAGCCTTGTTGAGGCAGCCCAGGACCTTGGTGCAAACAAATTTACTGTTATTAAAAATGTTGTAATACCTCATTCACTTCCCGGTATTGCTTCAGGCTTTACAATGGTGTTTGTACCCTCGGTTTCAACCTTTTATATTTCTAAAAAGCTTGGCGGTAACACCTTTTCACTTATCGGTGACATTATCGAAATGCAGTTTAAGAGTGCCAATAACTACAATCTCGGTGCAGCCCTTTCAATGGTGCTTATGGTGCTCATCATTATCTGTATGATGGTTATGAATCAGTTTACCGGTGACGACGATGACGGAGGTGTACTGATATGAACAGAAAAATGGCTCCCATCTCAAAGCTTTATGTGTTTCTCATAATGCTCTTTCTGTATGCACCCATTGTTGTAATGATTTTCTTCTCATTCAATGCTTCATCAAGTACGGGTGTATTTACCGGCTTTTCACTTCGTTGGTATAAGTCACTTCTGCATGACACAGCGACCATAAACGCCCTTAAGAATACTCTTATTCTTGCCGTTGCTTCTTCAGGCGTTGCAACTGTAATGGGCACAGCTGCTGCAGTAGGAATCAATAATTATAAGAACAGATACATCAAAAGCACTGTTATGAGTGTTACAAATCTTCCTATGATGAACCCTGAAATTGTTACGGGTATTTCAATGATGCTTCTTTTCGTTGTATGCGGAAATATTATCGGAAGAAAAGAAACTCTCGGCTTTGAAACAATGCTTATTGCCCATGTAACCTTCTGTCTGCCTTATGTAATTCTTTCAGTTTTACCTAAGCTCAGACAGCTTGACAGACACCTTCCCGAAGCGGCTATGGACTTAGGCTGCACACCTGTCGGTGCATTTTTCAAGGTTGTTCTGCCTTCAATTTCAACAGGTATCGTTTCAGGTGCAATGATGTCATTCACTCTTTCACTTGACGACTTTGTAATCAGTTATTTCACTCAGGGTCCTTCATTCGAAACCCTGCCCATCAGAATTTTCTCAATGACAAAGAAAAGAGTTACCCCCGATATGTATGCTCTTTCAACCCTTATTTTTGTTGCAATTCTCCTTCTTCTTGTGCTTTTAAATGTTTCACAGGTAAGAGGCGAGAAGAAGCTCTCCAATAAGCTTGATAAGGGGGCAAAGAAATGAAAAAATTAACCTTTCTTCTTTTTGCTCTCACTCTTATGCTTTCCCTTTCACTTTCAGCTTCAGCCTATGAAAACGAAGAGTGGTACAAGGGCAGCGAGGGCACAACAATCAATGTTTTCAACTGGGGCGAATACATTTCAGATACCTACGAGGACGGACTCATCAATGTAAACGAAGAGTTTGAAAAGCTTACAGGCATCAATGTAAACTATGTTACCTATGAAAGCAATGAGGACCTTTATCCTAAAATCAAAAACGGTGGCGCAAGCTACGATATTATCATTCCCTCAGACTATATGATAGCACGAATGATTTCCGAGGAAATGCTTCTTCCCATTGATGTTGAAAGCATACCTAACTACAAGTACATTTCAGACGATTACAAGGGTATGTACTTTGACCCCGAGGATGAATATTCAGTACCTTATAATGTTGGTATGGTAGGTCTTATCTATAACACCAAAATGGTTAAGGAAAGACCCACAAGCTGGACAGTAATGTGGGATGAGCAGTACAAGGGAAAAATCCTTATGATTGATAATCCCCGTGATGCTTTTGCAATTCCCGAAAAAATTCTCGGCTATTCTCTTAACACAACCGACGAAAAAGAGCTTTCAGACGTTGCTCAGCTTTTAATTGAGCAGAAGCCTCTTCTTCAGGGCTATGTAATGGACGAGGTTTTCAATAAGATGGAAAGCGGCGAGGCTGCTATGGTGCCCTACTATGTAGGCGACTACATTCTTATGAAGGAAATCAATCCTGACCTCGATTTTGTTTATCCCGAAGAGGGTGTAAACATTTTTGTGGATTCAATCTGTATTCCTGAATGCAGCCAGAATTACGATGCTGCAATCAAGTATATCAACTTCCTTCTTGACCCAGAGGTTGCTCTCAGTAATGCTTTGTATATCGGTTATGCAACTCCCAATACGGGCGTGCTTGATAATCCTGAATATGCCGAAATGAGAAACAACGAGTACCTCTATCCTTCAGCGGAGGATATGCCCGATGTTGAATATTTCCATAACCTTCCTCAGGAATCTCTTTTAAGACTTTCTGAGCTGTGGAATGAAATCAGAATCCACGGCACAGACAATACCCACATTTATGTCGGATTTGCAGTTGTGGGAATCACTATTGCCGTATTCTCTATAAGAAAAAGTTATATCCGCAAAAAGAGAGAGTATTGGTACAATTTCCCCGAATAAAAAATATGACTGACAATTTAAGCTTTATGGCTTGGTTGTCAGTCATTTTGTATTATATGACAGATTCTGTAGTTATATTTTTTATACCTTCGCATAGCATAGTCCATATTTTTGTATTGTGAAAAATATTCAACAAAACTGTATTGACAAATATTAAAATCTTTCTAAAATAGTGATTAGAACAAATGTTCGTCTGTGCTTGCATGAATATGGGAGGTATAAAAAATGAACAACAGCTTTACATCTTCGGATTATATAAACGCAAAAGAAACATTTATAAACTGGCAGGGGAAAATCTGCGAAAGTGTGGAGTCCTATGTCCTGAGACAAAGAAAAGCAGAGCTTCGTGAGCTTGTCAAAAAGGTGGTGAAAAACGAACTGTCTGACTACGATCAGATGATAGTTCAGCTTCGGTGGTACGAAAACTATTCTGTAATTGAAATTGCCGAAAAGCTTGGTGTTGACCGAACAACCGTTAACAGACGCCTTGAAAAAATCAATGGCATTATCTACGACCGGCTGAAATATGCAATGGAATACCGCTACGGAAAGTCCTTCAGTAATCCTTCTGAAATTTTGATTAAAAGCTCCGATGCCTGCGGCTGTACAGTAAAGTCTGATGAGGTTTCAGAAAGACTCTCTGAAATGAGAAGTAAGCAGTGTCTTACTCTTTCCGAGGTTTCAGCTCTTACGGGAATTTCTGAAAAGCGACTTTCAGCGCTTGAAGAAAGCGGCGGGCAGATGACTATGACAGAGCTTAAAAAGCTTTGCACCTTTTACCGCTGCAGCTCCGATTATCTGCTTTTCGGAAAAAAGGAAGGAGGCATTGCTTATGGCAAATTCGCTCAGTGAGCTGAGTGCAACATATGAAAAAAGTATCGCTGTTCAGCAGGGTGTAATTGACAGCACACGAAAAAAACTGAAGGAAGCATATGCCGAATATAATTTTAAAGAGGTTGAACGGCTTAATTCTCTTTTAAGAATTTTATATGACGAGAAGAATGAGCTTGAGCTGTCGGCATACGAAATAAAAAAATATCTGAATTAATTTAATCCGGGAGCTGATTTTTCAGCTCCCGACTTTGTTTTTTTAAGTAAAAATAAAGTAACAGTAATATAAATTATATAAAGTGGTTAATTGTACTTGCTTTTTTTCTTTAAATAGTATACAATTAATGCAATATTCCTAAAGGGTGAAAATCCGTTTAGGTAAAAAATTTTAGAAAAGGATGAAATCCAGTATGGCAAATCAGGAAAAAACTGCTGCTGAGCTTTACCGTGAAGAAAGAAAACAGCGTATTGCCAAGGCAGCAAAAAAGAATCAGAAAAAATCAAATAAGGTTATCCTTACCAAGAAGAGCAAGGCTGCAATTGCAGTTGTTGTAGTCATCGCTATCGCTCTCGGTATCGGTGGCTTTGCAGTAAGCAACTCAGGTATGCTTCAGAGAGGCAAGGTTGCTTTTACAGTAGGCGGCGAAGAGGTTAAGATGGCTGAATACAGCTACTACTACAACCAGATTTTCTCACAGTATTTCAACTATTCATATCAGTATGAAACATACAGCCCCGGTATGGGCGTAATGTACACAGGCTATGACTGTACAGTTGCTCCCGACCAGCAGGCATACATCGGTGAAATCGAAGGCATTGAAGAGCCCACATGGTGCGACTTCTTCGATTACACAGCAAGACAGCAGATCAAGTACGCAAAGGCTTGCGAAAAGTATGCTGCTGAAAACGACATTAAGCTCGGTGAAGAAGACTACGCTGAAGCAGATAGCATCATCGAAGAGGTTGAAGCATCAGCTAAGAGTGGTCAGACACCTTACAGCCTTGCTGCTTATCTCCGTACATTCTACGGCAAGAGCATGAGCGTTGCTGCCTTCCGTGAAATTACAGAAACTCAGCTTCTTGTTCAGAAGGTTAACGATGTAAGAATCGACGAATACAAGGCTTCATACACCGACGAAAAGGTAGAAGAGGTTTACAATAAGGATCTTACAGCTTACGGTGTAGTTTCACTCAGAAACTATGTAATCAACGCTGAAAAGGTTGAAAACGAGGAGGATGAAACTTCAGCAGTTACAAAGGAAACAATGGCAGCTGCTAAGGCAAAGGCTGAAAGCTTTGCTGCAAAGGTTAACAGTGAAAGCAGCTTCATTAACGCAGCTTACGAGGCTGAAGTAGCAGCTAAGAACGAAGAAGCAGAAGACATCAAGACAAACGATTCATTAACTCTTCTTGCTGACCAGGCTTACAGTGAGCTTCCAACATCAGATTCAGATTTCCTTAAGTGGGCATTCGCTAAGAACACAGCAATCGGCTCAACTTATGTTCTTGAAAACGAAGGCTCAGGCTACACAGTTTATATGATGAGCGCTCCTGTTCATCACGCACCTAACGCTAAGACATACGACGTAAGACACATTCTTATAAGCTTCCCTGAAACTGAAGAAGGCGAAGAGGAAGAAAAGGACGATGTTAAGGTTGAAATGCTTGACACTTCAGCTTACGACGTAACAGTAGATATCGATGTTGATATTGAAAACACAGGCGACAAGGAGCTTTACAACAAGGCTCAGGATATCCTCAAGGAATACCTTGACGGTGACAAGACAGAAGCAGCATTTGCTGAGCTTGCTAAGAAGTATTCAGAAGACAACGCTGAAGACGGCGGTCTCTACGAAGCTGTTCCTCAGGGTCAGATGGTTGCTGAATTTGAAAACTGGTCACTTGCTGATGGCAGAGAGTATGGCGATGTCGGTATCGTTGAAAGCCCATACGGTTACCACATTATGTACCACGTTGCTGCAGCTGAAACAACATGGATGGATACAATCAAGGATGACCTTGCAACAGAAGAGCAGAATGAATTTGCTGAAAAGCTTGTAGAATCTGACGACGTTAAGATTGAAAACGAAAATCAGTCAACTCTTGACCTTGTTAAGGAAGAGGTTGTTAAGCTCGCTAAGCAGCAGGCTAGAAACATTCAGAACGCTTCAGCATCATACTAAGAAAACTAAAAGAGAGGCCTGACTGAACTGCCCCAATTTGTACGGACAGCACAAAAAAGAGTATCCTTGGTAGAAACTATTAAAATTTAAGCAACATACTGACTTCGTTTTTCAAGCGGAGTCAGTTTTGTTTTTAGTTGAATTCTTTCGTTGTTGTAAAAG
>JBGVFK010000079.1:0-5998 GCA_045121075.1 Acutalibacteraceae bacterium
ATCAATTGTTGTATTTTTTATATATGTTACAAGGCTTCCGCCGATTTTCTGTACATTTCTGAAAAGCTTTACAGATTCATTTTCAAAGAAATCCAGGTCACCCTTAATCACAGTGAATGAAAAATCCTGGGCATTTGTACCTGTCGGACAGTAGCGACCAGCCTCTATGATTTTTTCTACGATATCGTCGCTGATTTTCTGATCCTTGAACTGACGGATAGTGCGTCGGCTTTTCATAGCCTGAAGAAGCATATCAGGATCGAAGCCTTCCATAGAAACCGGCTTTTCTTCGGAAACTTCACCGTAATTTGTCATAGTTACAGCATTAACAGGACATATAGCGAAGCAATGACCGCATTGAATGCATCTTTCATACATAAACTCAGCCTTGCCGTCAATAAGCTTAAGTTTTTCGCTTACGCAGTCACGGACACACTTACCGCATCCGATACATTTATCTTTATTAATAATAACTGGCTTCATAATTATAAAATCTCCTTTTGAAAGTTAAAACATATCGACAGAATTAATATAACATATTGAATTGTAAAACTCAATATAATTAAAAGTTTTTTATATACAATAACAAGTGAAAAAATGAAATGGTAGAGATAAAAGTAAAAATCCCATCCGCTGACACGAATGGGATTTTTGGTCGGAGTGACGGGACTTGAACCCATGGCCTCTTGGTCCCGAACCAAGCGCGATACCAAACTTCGCCACACCCCGATTAACCTTTGATATTATATATTATATTATTCAAAAAATCAAGTCCTTTAGATAAAAATTCTAAAGGACTTTAATACAATTTATTCAAAAGATATGAGTGCTTTTTCCAGTGCTTCAAGACCTCTGTCAATTTCTTCATAGGTGATTGTAAGAGGTGGAAGAAGACGCACCTTTGCTTTTGCAGTGAGGAGAAGCGCACCGTTTTCAATGCCTTTTTTTACTATATCAGCGCTTTTTATGCCATCAGCAAGTCTGATACCAAGCATAAGACCCATTCCGTCAACACCCTCAACAAAGGGCATTTTAAGAACCTTTTCGCGAATGTAATCCCCTTTTGCTTTTACCTCAGAGAGAAAAGCATCATCCATTCTGCTGAGTATATATTTAGCACCGGCAGTGATAGCAGGATTTCCACCAAAGGTAGTTGCGTGATCACCTGCAACAAGGGTGTTTTCTGTTTTTTCGCTGAACATAACACAACCGAGAGGAAGACCGCCACCGATACCCTTTGCACAAGAAACAACATCAGGTGTGATATCATAATTCTGGAAAGCGAACAGCTTACCTGTTCTGCCGACACCTGTCTGTACTTCATCAACAATGAGGATAATATCTCTTTCATCGCAAAGCTTTCTTGCGTATTTTACAAATTCAACATCAAGAGGCATTACACCGCCTTCGCCCTGAATAAGCTCCATCATAAGACCGCAGACGTCATCTGTAAGTGCCTTTTCGAGTGCTTCCATATCATTAGCAGGAGTGTAAACAAAGCCTTCAGTAAACGGGTAGAAATAGTTATGGAATACATCCTGACCTGTCGCTGCGAGGGTTGTTACAGTTCTGCCGTGGAAAGAATTCTGCAGAGTTACAATCTTGCTTCTTCCTTTGCCATATTTATTGAAGCTGTACTTTCTCGCACATTTGATTGCACCTTCATTGCTTTCAGCACCGCTGTTTGAGAAGAAAACTTTCTTCATTCCTGTGCGGTTACAGAGAATTTCAGCAACATCAGCGCAAGGCTTTGTATAATAAAGATTTGATATATGCTGAAGTGTACCCAGCTGTTCAGTAACAGCGTTTACCCAACCTTCATCGCAGAAGCCGAGTGAATTTACACCGATACCGCTTGAGAAATCCACATATTCCTTACCGTCGAAATCCTTACAAACAGCACCTTTACCCTCTTTAATTGCAACATCAAATCTGCCGTAAGTGTTAGCGACATAGGTTTTATCCTGATTTTTAATCATATCAAAATTGCTCATAATTTATTCCTCACATTGACATAAGAGTGCCTATACCTTCATTTGAGAACATTTCAATAAGAATTGAATGCGGTATTCTGCCGTCAATCATAACAGCCTTTTTAACGCCTGCTCTGACAGCAACCTCAAGGCTTCTTACCTTTGGAATCATACCACCGTAAATAACACCACTTTCAATAAGCGAGTCAATTTCATCAACATGAATTTCAGGTATAAGAGAATTCTTATCGTTTACATCCTTCATAAGACCGGGAATATCAGTGAGAGTGATAATATTTTCAGCACCGAGAGCGGCTGCAATTTCAGCTGCAGCTGTGTCAGCGTTGATGTTATAAACCTGGCCGTTTTCATCTGTACCTACAGTTGCGATTACAGGGATGTAATTTTCTTCAAGCACCTTTTTGATAGGTGCAGGGTCAACACTGACAATATCACCTACAAAGCCGTAGTCATTTTCGCCACCATCAACCTTTTTAGCCTTAATCATACCACCGTCAATACCGCAAAGACCTACTGCTTTACCACCGCAAACCTCAACAAGTGAAACAAGGTCCTTATTGGTTTTACCCGCTAGCACCATCTGTACAACCTCAGCTGTTTCACTATCAGTGTATCTGAGACCGTTAACAAACCTTGATTCAATCCCAAGCTTACCAAGAAGTGAGCTGATTTCAGGTCCACCACCATGAATAAGCACAATTTTAACACCAACGAGAGTAAGAAGAATAATATCACTCATTACATCCTTCTTAAGCTCAGGGTCAATCATTGCATTACCGCCATATTTTACTACAACAGTTTTTCCGTAGTATTTCTGTATGTATGGAAGTGCTGCGATAAGCACATCCGCTTTCATACTGTCAGTTATAAATTCCTTATCCATATTAGCACCTACTTATGTACGATAGTCACCGTTTATTTTAACATAATCATATGTAAGGTCGCAACCCCATGCTGTAGCATTTGCACTACCCTGCTTCATATCAATATCAAGAATGATTTCATTTTCAAGAAGAATTTCCTTAGCCTTTTCTTCAGAAAATTCAATGCCGAAGCCATTTTCGCATACCTTTACACTACCCTTGCAGCTTGAAAGAACAACATCAATAGTGTCTACCTTGAAATCACCAGGAGTGTAACCGATTGCACAAAGAATTCTGCCCCAGTTTGCATCTGAGCCGAACATAGCGGTTTTTACGAGTGAAGAACAAATAATTGACTTAGCAATATTCTTTGCAGTTGCAACATCGGGAGCGTTTTTAACTGTGCATTCAAGAAGTCTTTCAGCACCTTCACCGTCACCTGCAATTTTTCTTGAAAGCTTTACTGAAACCTCCATAAGAGCAGCCTTGAAAATTTCAAACGCTTCGTTTTCACAGTCAATTACAGTGTTTTCAGCCTTACCGTTTGCCATAATGCAAACCATGTCGTTTGTTGATGTATCACCATCAACTGAAATCATATTAAAGGTATCAACAACAACACCGCTGAGAGCCTTCTGAAGCATTTCAGGTGTAATAGCAGCATCAGTTGTCATAAAGCAAAGCATTGTTGCCATATTAGGATGAATCATACCTGAGCCCTTGCAGCACGCACCGAGAGTTACTGTTTTGCCGTCAATTTCTACCTCTACAGCGCATTCTTTTGAAACTGTATCTGTTGTCATAATTGCTTCTGCAGCGTCGTGTCCGCCATTTTCGGAAACCTGAGCAGCAAGCTTATCCGCTGAATCCGCAATAGGTGTAACATCAAGGCTCATACCGATTACACCTGTAGAAGCAACGATTACATCATCAGCCTTTACATCAAGTGATTTTGCAGCAATATCACACATCATCTGAGCTTTTTCTACACCGTCGCTGTTGCAGGTATTAGCATTGCCGCTGTTAACAATAATAGCCTGAGCATAGCCATTTGATATATTATTCTTTGTAACAGTAATAGGTGCACCGTAAACCTTGTTCTGAGTATATACAGCAGCTGCTGAACAAAGATTTTCACTCTTGATCATTGCAAGGTCTTTCTTTGTCTGATTTTTTCTGATGCCACAGTGGATGCCTGAAGCAAGAAAGCCCTTTGCAGCTGTTACACCGCCATCTATAAATTTCATAAGTTAACCTCCGATTACAATGCTGTGGTCTCATCAAAGCCCATAGCTATATTCATATTCTCAACGGCAGCTGATGAAGCACCCTTACCGAGATTGTCAAACACAGATGTGAGAACAATTCTGTCATCATTACCGTTTACGTAAATTGTAAGCTTATTTGTACCTTCATGACCAAGCGGTGAAAGAAAACCGCTTTCAGGTGCGAAGGATACATTTATAAACTTGCTGTTTTTATAAAAATCTGTAAGAAAATCATACATTTCCTGAAGTGTAATCATCTTATTTAAAAGCTTAGTTACAATCGGCACAGAAACAGCCATACCGCAGTAATAGTCGCTTACAACAGGCATAAACACCGGATAATCAGCAAGTCCGCAGATTTTTTTCATTTCAGGAAGATGCTTGTGCATCTGTGAAAGACCGTACTGTCTTGGTGTGCCAATTTCTTCATCTCTTTCGGGTGATTCGTACTCACCTATCATTTTGTTGCCGCCACCGCTGTAGCCAGTGATGCTGAAAGCAGTTACAGGGTAATCAGCCGGCATAATTTCGCCACTTACAAGAGGATATACTATTGAAACAAAACCTGATGCGTGGCAACCGGGATTTGCGATTCTCTTTGAAGCTTTAATCTTGTTGAACTGTTCTTCAGAAAGCTCAGGAAAACCGTATGTCCAGTCATCAAGTGTTCTATGTGCTGTGCTTGCATCAATTATAACTGTATCAGGATTTGTTACGAGCTTTACAGCTTCAATCGCAGCAGCGTCAGGAAGACATAAAAAAACAACATCGGCAGAATTCATAAGCTTACTTCTTTCCGCTTCGTCTTTTCTTTTGTCGTTATCAATTTCAATAAGCTCAACATAGGGATGCTTAAGAAGCTTATCTTTAATCTGAAGACCGGTAGTGCCGGCCTGACCGTCAATAAAAACTTTAATCATATAATTCACCTTATTATGAAATAACTTTCAATAATTATACATATATTTGCATATTTGTCAATACTAAATGTATATTTATTAACTTATATGTATTTTTATAATTACAAATCAAAAGCTATAAGCATAAAAATACACATAAAACTTTAAAAAAGCGGCCCAAAAATCGGACCGCTTTTAATATAAGTGGCAATTGCTTATTTAACCATTGAAGCGATTTCAGCAGCGAAATCGTCAACCTTCTTTTCAATGCCTTCGCCCTTTGCGAAACGAACAAAGCTTGCAGCCTTGATTTCTGCGCCGAGAGCCTTAGCAACTGAATTGATGTAGCCGTTAACGTCACCTTCGAAGAGGTCTGAACGTACGAAGGGCTGTTCAAGGAGACAAACTTCCTTGATCTGCTTAGCAAGACGGCCTGAAACAAGACCAGCGAAGATCTTGTTGCCTGCGATTTCAGCCTTGCGTGAAACAGCGATTTCTGCAAGAGTAGCGTAAGCTTCCTTTGAAATGAAGTTTACGAAGTTCTTTCTCTGCTTCTGATCGAGACCCTTGTAGATTTCTGTATCTTCTGCACTCCACTTGCTTGAGCTCATAGCTTCTTCAATGAGGCTGTTGAGGATGGGCATGGGAAGTGAATCAGGCTTGTTAAGAGCACTGTCGATTGTGATTGATTCCATCTTAGCAAGTTCTTCTGCTGAGATGTCTGACTTGCTGAGATATTCGGGGCTCATAGCTGCAACCTGCATTGCAACATTCTTACCCATAGCAACAAATTCAGCGTTAGCAGCTGTTGCATCGTCAACATCAAATGCAGCAAGAACACCAACTGAACCGCCTGCATGGATGTATGATGTTGTGTGACCCTCGAGAAGAGCGAAACGACGAACCTTCATGTTTTCACGAAGAGCAAGGAATACTTCCTGTACTTCCTCGTCAACGGTCATTTCTGAACCTAC